>NZ_QVGY01000004.1:98938-204942 GCF_003604105.1 Faecalibacterium sp. AF10-46
AATGGTGGAAGTTAACGGGCTCGAACCGCTGACCCTCTGCTTGTAAGGCAGATGCTCTCCCAGCTGAGCTAAACTTCCACAAAATGGAGCGGCCGACGAGGCTCGAACTCGCTACCTCCACCTTGGCAAGGTGGCGCTCTACCAGATGAGCTACGGCCGCACATTCCATGTGTTCGTGCCGGGTTGTTTACCGGCGACGCTGATTATTATACCGTACCGCCCGGCAATTGTCAACCACAAATTTGCATTTTCTGCAAAAAAGTTGGAAACCCGCCTGTCTGTGTTCAAAAGGCTTCACTTTTGCGGGCTTCACCTGTGTCATTATTCAAGTCTGTCATAACATACACGAAGAAAATTGATTTGCTTTCCCTTTTGTAAACCGTTATAATGGAACGTGTCATTTTGTCGCCTGTAAAAGCTGCGTCTGTTATGCCGCCGAGGGCATACAGGCGCGTTTTCGTGCGCAGAAATAGGAAAAGCCAGCATAAAGGAGCAAACACAATGTATAAGATCACTGAAAAAGTCGCGCTGAATCCCACCGTGACGAAGATGGTCATTGAAGCCCCGCTGATCGCCAAAAAGGCAAAGCCGGGCCAGTTTATCATTGTGCGCCCGTTTGAGGACAGCGAGCGCATCCCCCTGACCGTGGCCGGTTACGACCGCGAAAAGGGCACTGTGGACATCATTTTCCAGATCGTGGGCGGTACCACGATGGAGCTGAACAGCCTGCAGGTGGGCCAGAGCGTCCACGACTTCGTTGGCCCGCTGGGCCGCGCCACCGAGGTGGAAGGCCTGAAGAAGGTATGTGTCGTGGGCGGCGGCGTAGGCTGCGCCATCGCTCTGCCCATTGCCCGTGAGCTGCACGAGCAGGGCTGTGTGGTGCACAGCGTGGTGGGCTTCCGCAATAAGGACCTGCTGATCCTTGAGGATGAGTTCAAAGCCTGCAGCGATGAGCTGCGCATTATGACCGACGACGGCAGCTATGGCACCAAGGGTGTTGTTACCGCTGCACTGGACGAGCTGGTGGCCGCCGGCAACCAGTACGATCTGGTCATCACCATCGGCCCGCTGATCATGATGAAGTTCGTGGTCAAGACCTGCCAGAAGCATGGCCTGAAGAGCATCGTTTCCATGAACCCCATCATGATCGACGGCACCGGCATGTGCGGCGGCTGCCGCCTGACCGTGGGCGGCGAGACCAAGTTCGCCTGCGTGGACGGCCCCGACTTTGACGGCGATCTGGTGGATTTTGATGAGGCAATGGCCCGCGGCACCATGTACCGCCCGTTTGAGGCACACGCCCGTGAAGCGGCATGCAATCTGCTCAATCAGGAGGTAAAATAAGATGGCTTTCAATATGGACCCGAAGAAGTGCCCCATGCCCACGCAGGACCCCAATGTGCGCAACAAGAACTTTAAGGAAGTTGCACTTGGCTACACCGAAGAAATGGCCGTGAACGAAGCAAAGCGCTGCGTGCACTGCAAGAACAAACCCTGCCAGACCGGCTGCCCTGTGGGCATCGATATCCCCGAGTTCATCGGCCATGTGGCCGAGGGCGACTTTGAAGCCGCTTATCAGGTGATCAACCGTTCCTCTTCCCTGCCTGCCGTCTGCGGCCGTGTCTGCCCGCAGGAGAGCCAGTGCGAGGGCAAGTGCACCCGCGGCATCAAGAACGAGCCGGTGGGCATCGGCCGCCTGGAGCGCTTTGTTGCTGACTGGCACCGTGAGAATGTGCACACCGCCCCCATCGTGCCCGAATGGAACGGCCACAAGGTGGCCATCATCGGCGCAGGCCCTGCCGGCCTGACCGCCGCAGGCGATCTGGCAAAGCTTGGCTACAAGGTCACCGTTTACGAGGCCCTGCATGTGGCCGGCGGCGTGCTGATGTACGGCATCCCTGAGTTCCGTCTGCCCAAGGCCATCGTGCAGCAGGAGATCGACGGCCTGAAGAAGATGGGTGTTGATTTTGAGTGCAATATGGTCATTGGCAAGGTGCTCACCATCGACGAGCTGATGGACGAGTACGGCTACGAGGCCGTGTTCGTAGGCTCCGGTGCCGGTCTGCCCCGCTTCATGGGCATCCCCGGCGAGAGTCTGAAGGGCGTGTACTCCGCCAACGAGTTCCTGACCCGCTCCAACCTGATGAAGGCTTATCTGCCCACCAGCAAGACCCCCATCCGCACCGGCAAAAAGGTCGCCGTTGTGGGCGGCGGCAACGTGGCTATGGACGCTGCCCGCAGCGCCCTGCGTCTGGGTGCCGAGACCGTGTACATCGTCTACCGCCGCGGCATGGCTGAGCTGCCCGCCCGTAAGGAAGAGGTGGAGCACGCCGAGGAAGAGGGCATCATCTTCAAGACCCTGTGCAACCCTGTGGAGATCCACGCCAACGACGAGGGCTTTGTCAAGTCCATCACCTGCATTGAGATGGAGCTGGGCGAGCCGGATGCTTCCGGCCGCCGCCGCCCCATCGAAAAGAAGGGCAGCGAGTTCGAGCTGGATGTGGACACGGTCATCATGAGTCTGGGCACCAGCCCCAACCCGCTGATCCGCTCCACCACCCCGGGTCTGGAAACCAACAAGCACGGCTGCATCGTTACCGACGGCGACGACGGCAAAACCAGCCGCGATGGTGTGTACGCCGGCGGCGATGCCGTGACCGGCGCAGCCACCGTCATCAAGGCCATGGGCGCAGGCAAGGCTGCTGCAAAGGCCATTGACGAGTACATCCAGAGCAAGTAATCCCCTGTGAAGGTGGGCACCGTCCACTGAATACCGGATATGAAAAATCCCCTGTGCCAGTGCACAGGGGATTTTTTGCATCTTATTCTGCGGTCTCCGTTGTGAGCGCCGGGTAACCCGTCCGCACGCACCGCACAGCGCACCGGGCGCTGCCGCCGGTGGTACAGGTAAAGAGGGTCAGATCCCATTCATCGGACTCCTCCGTCTTTTCGGTCATTTCCTCAATTTGCGTGGGCTGCAGGTTTTCCACATAGGAGACCTCGTAGGTCCAGCGCATACCGTCCATATCCGTAAAATAGACCTGCGCGCCCTCGGTCAGCCACTTGATGGGGCTGAAATGCTTTGCATAGTTGTGGGCGCAGACCACCATGTTATCCGCATAGGTAGAACCGGAGTAACGGCCCGGTGCGATTTTCAGGCCCGCATAGCTCCACTGGCTCATCACCGGCAGTTCCAGCTCGATGGACGGAATGGACAGATAGCCGATGTAATCCCAGCCGTTCAGTTCGGTCACGGTCATTTCCTGCGTGGGGTCCAGCTCCGGCTGCAGCGCCACGGTATCCGATTTTGCTTTTTCCTCAATGGCAGCGTTCAGGGTCTGCTCCAGCTCGCCCAGCACCTCCTGCGAGGCCTTGTCTGCACGGGATGCATCCCACTTGTTATAGGCCAGCAGGGCTGCTGCCGCAAGGATCAGCAGCGCGCCCAGCACCATACACACTCTTCCGATTTTCTGTCGCATAGCAATGTTTCCTTTTTGTTCTGCAGTAGGTTTCATCCCTTTCAGTATATGCGCAATTGGTATGTTTGTCCAGTAAAAACTTACCGCACTGCCCGGTCCGGCACAAGGCGGCACACAAACCGCACCATCAGTGGGGTCAGCGGCAGCCACACCAGCGTGCACACCACATTGAACAAGGTGTGCGCATTCGCGATCTGCCGGGCGATCACGGCAAGCTCCGGCCCTTTGGGCGAAAGTGCAGCCGTCAGCCGCACATACAACGGCAGACCGGCGCAGAACACCGCCGCGCCGGTCAGATTGAACACTGCATGGGCCACAGCCACCCGCTTTGCGTCCCGGCTTGCGCTCAAGGATGCCAGCACTGCCGTGATGGTGGTGCCGATGTTATCGCCCAGCAGTACCGGCAGCGCACCCGCAAGACCCAACAGACTGCTGCCGTCCAGCCCGGGGCGGGCTGCGAAGTTCTGCAGCAGGGCAATGGTAGCCGAGCTGCTCTGCACTGTCAGGGTCATGCCAAGCCCCGCCAGCAGCCCCAGCCATGGGTGCTGCCGCACCCGACTCAGCCAGTGCACAAACACCGGGCCTTGCGCCAGCGGTTCCATGGCAGTGCCCATATCAGCAATGCCCTCGAACAGCAGGCCAAAGGCGAACACCGCCCGGCCAATAGCCCGGCCCTTCTGCCCTGCACAGGCAAAGCAGAGCAGCAGCCCGGCCAGCAGCACAAGGCCGCGCACATCTTCCAGCCGGAAGGCCAGCAGCTGTGCGGTAACGGTGGTTCCGATGTTGCAGCCAAAGATCACCGGGACCGCCTGCCGCAGGGTCAGCAGGCCCGCACTTACAAAGCCCAGCACCATCACCGTGACTGCCGAGCTGCTTTGCAGCACCGCCGTGACCGCAGCCCCCGCCAGCACGCCCCGCACCGGGCTGCCGGTCACAGCGGCCAGCAGGCTTTTCAGGCGGCTGCCTGCCGCTGTTTCCAGACTGTGGCTGAGCGCATCCATGCCGTATAAAAACAGTGCCAAGCCGCCAAAAAGTGTAAAAATTCTTGTCAGGTTCTGTTCCACTGCCGCCGCCCTCCCGCAGAAATGTTTCTTATTCTATTTATGCAGCTGCCGGGCGGTTCAGGCTTTCTGCCGCCCTCCCCTTTTTGTGAACTTTTTTAAAATTATCCTAAACTGCCCTTGCATTCTGGGTGCGGGAGGAATATTATTGTCAGGCGTTAATAGTTAACAGCCGTTAAGCATTTTGCAATGAGGAGGGATAGAATGTTGAACGAGACCGAAGCCGCCGCGAGCTTTCACGGTTTGTGCCATTTTTGGGGACGGCTGAGCAAGGCGTCCCGGGCCGGCATGAAGGCGGCTCTGCGGGGCTGTCCCAAGTGCCACTTTCCCATGCTGGAGGGTCTGGCTCACACGATCCGTACCCGCGGGCAGAACGGAGCGGTGTATGTTTCCGATTTTGCCCGGGAGGCACACCAACCGCTGCCAGCCATCAGCCGCAGCCTGCGCCAGCTGGAACAGGACGGCCTTGTTCTGCGCGAAGCGGACCCGGCTGACCGGCGCAAAACGCTGGTGCTCATCACACCGGAGGGCTACGCCGCCTGTGCCCGGTGTGAAGATGCCCTCAGCGATTATTTTGCCTGCGTGATGGCCCGGCTGACACCGGAGCAGGTGCAGCAGATGAACGTTTTGCGCGGCGCACTGATGGATGCCATTCTTGCGGAAAACGCTTCCCGTGAAGCAAAAAACAACGAAGGGAGAACCGAACTATGACGAAAATTTTCAAGCAGCTGGCCCGGCACTGGGCCGTCTGTCTTGTGGTGTTCGCGCTGCTGTTCGTGCAGGCGTACTGCGATCTTTCGCTGCCGGACTACACCAGCAGGATCGTGGACACCGGCATCCAGCAGGGCGGCATTGAAAGCCCCCTGCCGGAAACGATACGCCAGAGCACGCTGGACGCCCTCACGCTTTTGATGAGCGAAGAGGACGCCGATGCGCTCCAGAACGCCTACGGGTATTATCTTCAGGACGACGGCGTGCTGAAGCTGCGCACCGACCTGACCGATGACGAGCGCACCGCGCTGGAGGATGCCGTCACCACGCCGGACATCGTGCTGTATATGGCCGCCGCGCAGGCAGCGAACGCCCCTGCCGGGCAGGACACCATGGGCATGACCGGCCTTGCTGACATGCAGGCGGCATCCTCTGAGAGCACCACCACGGATAGCGAGACCGTCACCCCCACTGCCGAAGATCTGGACACCGTATGCGCCCAGTTTGCCGCTATGAGCCAGATGCCCGGCTTCACCCGCAAAGCTGTCCAGCAGCAGCTGGCCGGTGCTTTTGCCAGTCTGGATGATACCCTGATGGAGAACCTCAAAAGCCAGTCCATGCTGCTGGTGCAGCTGGAATACGAGGCACAGGGCATTGCCCACGATGTGCAGATGCGCTACCTTTACCGCGTAGGTGGCCAGATGCTGGGCCTGACTTTGCTGATGGTGGCTGTGTCCATTGCGGTGGGCTTCCTCGCCTCCCGTGTGTCCGCCGCCATTGGCCGCGACCTGCGCCGTGAGACCTTTGCCAGCGTCATCGGGTTCTCCAATGCAGAGATCGAGAATTTTTCCACCGCATCTCTCATCACCCGCACCACCAACGACATCCAGCAGGTGCAGTTCGTCTGCGTCATGCTGCTGCGCATGGTGGCCTATGCGCCCATTCTGGGCATTGGCGGCGTGCTGCATGTGCTGAACAGCAGCACCGGCCTTTCCTGGATCATCGTGCTGGATGTGGCCGTTCTGCTGCTGCTCATCCTCTTCCTGATGAGTGTGGCCATGCCCAAGTTCAAGATCATGCAGAAGCTGGTGGACCGGTTGAACCTCGTCAGCCGCGATATTCTGACCGGCATCATGCCGGTGCGTGCCTTCAGCCGTGAAAAGTTTGAGGAGGAGCGCTTCGACAAGGCCAACAAAGACCTGATGAGCACCCAGCTGTTCACCAACCGTGCCATGGTTGCCATGATGCCCTTTATGACCCTCATCATGAACGGCACCAGCCTGCTGATCGTCTGGTTCGGCGGCAAGGCCATGGACAACGGCACCATGCAGGTGGGCGAGATGATCGCATTCATCACCTACACCATGCAGATCGTCATGTCCTTCCTGATGCTGGCCATGGTGGCCGTCATGCTGCCCCGCGCCGGTGTGGCTGCGGAGCGCATCGACGAGGTGATCCGCACCAGGGCCACCATCAACGACCCGGACGAAGCTGCTGCAAAGCCCGCGCAGGAGCACGAAAACTGGCAGGGTGAGGTAGAGTTCCACGATGTGAGCTTCCGCTTCCCGGGTGCGGACAGCGATGCGCTGGAGCACATCAGCTTTACCGCAAAGCCCGGCGAGACCACCGCCATCATCGGCTCTACCGGCTGCGGCAAATCCACCCTGCTCAACCTCATCCCCCGCTTTTATGATGTCACCGGCGGCAGCGTGACCGTGGATGGCATCGATGTGCGCAATATGCCGCAGGCACAGCTGCACGATCTGCTGGGCTATGTGCCCCAGAAGGGCGTGCTGTTCAGCGGCACCATCGACTCGAACCTGAAGTTCGGCGGGGAGCACATCACCGATGCCGATGTAAAAAAGGCTGCCGCCATTGCGCAGGCCACCGAGTTCATCGACGCAAAGCCCGAGGGCTACCAAAGCCCCATTGCACAGGGCGGCTCCAATGTGTCCGGCGGCCAGAAGCAGCGCCTTTCCATTGCACGTGCCATTGCCAAGGACCCCAAAATTTATCTGTTCGACGACAGCTTTTCTGCCCTCGACTTTAAGACCGATGTTGCCCTGCGCCGTGCACTGAAAGCCCAGACCGATAACGCTACCGTTATCATTGTGGCACAGCGCATCTCCACTGTGCTGCACGCAAACCAGATCCTGGTGCTGGACGAAGGCCGTCTGGTGGGCAAGGGCACCCATGCCCAGCTGATGGCTTCCTGCCCGGAGTATCAGGAGATCGCCCGCAGCCAGCTGAGCCAGAAGGAGCTGGACCTCGAATCTCTGAATACCGAAAAGGAGGGTGAGTGATATGCCAAGACCCGGACGCATGACGACCGAACGCGCCAAGGACTTCAAGGGCACCCTGCTGCAGCTTGTGCGCACCCTTGGCCGCTACCGCCTTTCGCTCGTTACCGCCATTGTATTTGCCATTCTTTCTACCATCTTCAACATTGCAGGCCCCAAGGTGCTGGCAAAGGCCACCACGGCTCTTGCCACCGGCTGGATCGCCAAGCTGCGCGGCACCGGCAGCATCGACTTTGTGTATATCGGCCGCATCCTGCTGTTTTTGCTGGGCATGTACCTGCTGAGCAGCGCCTTCAGCTTTATTCAGGGCTGGCTCATGACCGGCCTTTCCCAGAAAGTCTGCTACGACTTCCGCCGCCAGATCAGCGAAAAGATCAACCGCCTGCCCCTTGCATACTTTGAAAAGCGCACCGTGGGCGAGGTGCTGTCCCGCATCACCAACGATGTGGACACGCTGGGCCAGAGCCTGAACCAGAGCATCACCCAGCTCATCACCAGTGTGACCACCATGATCGGCGTGCTGGTCATGATGCTGTCCATCAGCCCGAAGATGACCCTGATCGCCCTGCTGATCCTGCCGGTCTCGCTGGTGCTGGTGCTCATCGTGGTCAAGTTCAGCCAGAAATACTTCAAGGCACAGCAGGCCATTCTGGGCGTTGTGAACGGTCAGGTGGAAGAAGTCTACTCCGGCCACAACGTGGTCAAAGCCTTCAACCGTGAGGCCGTGGTGCTGAACGACTTCAACGCCGCCAACGACAAGCTGTATGAATCTGCGTGGAAAAGCCAGTTTCTCTCCGGCCTGATGATGCCCATTATGAACTTTGTGGGCAATCTGGGCTATGTGGCAGTGGCCATCGTGGGCAGCATTTTTGCGGCAAACGGCACCATTACCATCGGTGACATTCAGGCCTTCATCCAGTACGTCAAGAACTTCACCCAGCCCATCCAGCAGCTTTCTCAGGTGTCCAACATGCTGCAGAGCATGGCCGCTGCCGCTGAGCGGGTGTTCGAGTTTCTGAACGAGCCGGAAGAGGATCAGCAGGCAGACCCGGCCCGCCGGGCCGACCCCGGCTGCATCAACGGTCAGGTGACATTCAGCCATGTCCGCTTCGGCTACACCCCGGACAAGACCGTCATCCACGATTTCAGCTGTGAGGTCAAGCCCGGCCAGAAGGTGGCTATCGTCGGCCCTACCGGCGCGGGCAAAACTACCATGGTCAAGCTGCTCATGCGCTTCTATGATGTAGATTCCGGTTCCATCACCCTGAATGGCCACGATGTGCGTGACTTTGACCGCAGCGCTCTGCGCGAGGGCTTCGGCATGGTGCTGCAGGACACATGGCTGTTCAAGGGCACCATCATGGAGAACATCCGCTATGGCCGACTGGATGCCACCGACGAAGAAGTGATCGCCGCCGCCAAGGCTGCCAACGCCGACCACTTCATCCGCACCCTGCCCGGCGGCTACCAGATGGAGCTGAACGAAGACGCTTCCAACGTGAGTCAGGGCCAGAAGCAGCTGCTCACCATCGCCCGCACCATTCTGGCCGACAACCGCATCCTGATTTTGGACGAGGCCACCAGCAGCGTGGATACCCGTACCGAGCAGCGCATCCAGACCGCCATGGACCGCCTGATGGAGGGTCGCACCAGCTTTGTGATCGCCCACCGTCTTTCCACCATCCGGGATGCCGACCTCATCCTTGTGATGCGAGATGGCGACATTGTGGAGCAGGGCACCCACGACCAGCTGATCGAAGCAGGCGGCTTCTACGCCGACCTGTACAACAGCCAGTTCGAGGACGTGGTGGAGTAAAGAACTTTTCCCTTTTTGAATGATTCCCTTATCAACACCGCCCGGCAGTTCTCCGAACTGAGAACCGCCGGGCGGTGTTTCTTTTTTATTCCTGAATCGCTTCCAGCTTCAGACCGAACAATTTTTCCGCAAGGGGCGGCAGCTGCTGCTGCAACGCGCGGGCATAGGCCATTACCACCGGATCTTCGCGTTTTTGCCCCAGCACGATGCCAAAGCGGTGTCCCCTGCCCCAGTCCAGCACCCGCACAAAGCTGAGATCCGGTCTGCGGTAATAGACCGCCGGGACCATCTTGAGCGCCGGGTCCCCATAAGGCGCACTGCGGATGCCGCCCACCGGCGTAAATTCCACCCCGCGTTCCATCCCCTCCTGCAGCAGACTTGTCTCGTAGACAGTCTGGTACATCTCCTTGATGGGTAGCCAGCGGTATTGCAGCGCCTGCTCCAAACTCAGCCTGCCCACCGGCATATCGGCAGGCGGGTGGATGGGGATGCAAAGCTCCGGCACATAGAACAGCGGCACAAAGGTAAGCCCCTGCGCGTAGAACTCTGCGCTTTCCAGCTGAAAGGAAAGATCCATCTCCCCTTTTTTCAGGCTGCGCCAGATTTCGCTGCGGTTGGCGCACTGCCCCAGAATGGGCGTGTATTGCAGGCACAGGTCACTGGTGAGGGAAAACACATCATACATGAACATCCGCATCGCCTCGTGACAACCGGCGATCTGCAGATGCCTTTCCGGTGGGTTTGCCTGCTGCTGCACCGCACGGGCATGGCGCACTGCCTCCTGATACAGGGCCGTCAACTGCTTTGCCTTGGGGTAAAAGTCCCGGCCTGCCGGGGTAAGGATCACCCGACGCGGCACATGCTGAAACAGTTCAAATTGCAGCTGTCCTTCCAATGTGCGGATCTGCTGCGAAAGTGCCGACTGCGAAAGATACAGCGCCTCTGCCGCTGCCGAAAAGCTGTCCATCTCTACGATCTTCACAAATCCTTCCAGTGCACTCTGGTTCATCTGTGCGTCCTCACCTTCTCACATTAGGGTTTGCTAAATTATAATATAACAAATTTGAATTGTAAAGTGTGCCGCTCTACGATACAATTGTTAAAGATTCAGCAAAGTGGTTTTTACCTTGCTGCGTGATGAGAAGAAAACAAGAAGAGAAAAGAGAAAGAGAGCGTACCTATGAATAAGATTTCCCGCAAGGGCTTTCTGAAGATCGCTGCTGCCGCCGCCATGAGCGGTGTCACTGCCGGCGCACTGGCTGCCTGCAATTCCGCCTCCAGCTCCACTGCCTCCGGTGCTGCCGGTCAGTACATCCCCGGCACCTACGAGGGCACCGCCGAGGGCATCTCCTCCACCGTCAAGGTCACCATGACCTTCTCCGACAGCGCTGTCACCGATGTGGTGGTGGACACCTCCGGCGAGACCGCTTCCTTCGGCGCTGCCGCTGCCGATGAGCTGCGTGAGCAGCTGCTTTCTGCGGGTTCTGCCGAGATCGACGGCGTTTCCGGCTCTACCATCACCTCCGACGCCGTGATGAAAGCTGCCAAGAGCTGCTACGCACAGGCAAAGGGTGAGGCTGTGGTGTCCAGCGTGCAGCTGCCCACAGGCGACGCAAACGACTGGCTAGGCAAAGAGCCTGAGATCGATGAGGCTGCCATCACCGAGACCGTAGACACCGACATTCTCATTGTGGGTGCAGGCAACGGCGGTATGTTTGCTGCCGCCTATGCAGCTGCAAACGGCCTGAATTTCCGCGTTATTGAGCAGAATGCCAACGTACAGGACACCCGTCACTGGTACGGCGCGATCGACTCCGCTGCTGCCAAGGCTGCCGGTGAGCAGCCCGCCGACCGCGCCAAGCTGCTGAGCGAGATCTCCCGCTATGCCTCCGGCAAGTGCGACCAGCGCGTCGTCAAGACCTGGATCAACGAGTCTGCCGCTATGCACGATTTCATGCGCGGCATTCTGGAGGACAAGTACGGCTGGGTGTGCGATTTCACCTCCGGCAGCGAGGCTGCATGGCCCGCAGAGAACGCGGAGCACAACACCGACTACCTCTTCCCTGTGCAGGAGCACAACTACATGGCAAGCGAACGCGAGTCCGGTCTGGCTCGTAATGAGCTGCTGCTGCAGTACATTCAGGAGCTGGGCTACGATGTAGACTTCAAGACCAGTCTGGCCAAGCTGGAAAAGAACAGCGAGGGCCGCATTACCGGCATCATCGCCCAGAGCACCGAAGATGACCACTTTATCCGCTACAACGCCAACAAGGGCGTGCTGCTGGCATGCGGCGGTTTCCCCGGCAACCCCTACATGATGGAGCAGCTGGACCCGCTGGGCACCAGCGTAACCACCGCCTGCTCCTACTCCCCCGCCGACAAGGGCTACGGCATCCGCGCTGCTGTATGGGCCGGTGCCAATCTGGACAAGGAGGCCGCTCCCATGCTGTTTGACCGCGGCATCGTGGCTCCCGGCGTGGATGGCGGCTATGTGGACAGCGACACTGCCTTTGGCGGCAAGGCCTTCCCCGGCAAAATCCGCCAGTACAACCCCGGTACCCAGCCCTTCCTGAAGGTGAACCGCAACGGCGAGCGCTTTGCCAACGAGAGCAGCCCCTACAACGATATCGTCTACGCTGCTGCCCACCAGCCGGGCCGCGTCTACGCACAGATCTGCGATGCCAACATTCTGGAGGACGCAAAACGTTTCCACACCATCGGCTGCTCTGCCCAGACCCGCAACGGCGGCGAGAAGTACATTCAGGGTAAGATGGACGAGGCTATTGAGGCCGGTGCATTGTTCAAGTGCGATACGCTGGACGAGCTGGCTGACAAGATGGGCTTTACCGGTGCTGCCAAGGACACCTTCCTTGCTACCGTGGAACGTTACAATGAGCTGTACGACAAGCAGAACGATGAGGATTTCGGCAAGCCCGCTTACCGCCTGAGTGCCATCCGCACTGCGCCCTTCTATGGCTGCTGGCTGGGTGCCTCTCTGCTGACCACCGAGCAGGGCATTGCCATCAACGAAAAGGGTCAGGCGCTGGACACCAATAACCAGCCCATGGAGGGCCTGTATATCACCGGTGATATGTCCGGCAGCTTCTTTGCCAACAACTACCCCTGCCTGATGGCCGGTGTAGCCATGGGCCGCACCCTGACCTTCGCCATGAAGGCCGTCAAGCAGATGGCGGGTCTGGATAACGCCTGATTCAGCGCGGTTTTCCGGCACAACTTAAGCGTTTTTCCATTTCTTCTTTCTTCATGAAGAGAGGCGGTCCCTGTTTGGGGCCGCCTCTCTTTGCCATTTTTTCGCCACCCGCCCCCTACACAAATCCCCACGATTGTGCTATGATAAAGCTGAACAGCCGGTTTGTGCCAGACAACCGGCAAAATCGAGGTGTTTGTACAAATGTCTGATCTCCTTGAAACTCTGCAGCAGGAAGGGGTAGACCCCGCTCTGCTGGAAGCAGTCCAACAGTACCGCGCTGCCCATGCCCTGCCGGACGCACTGCGCCCACGCATTCCCTCCCCTGCCTTTACTTATTATGGAAAGGATGTGTGGGAGCAGGCGCTGGCGGCGCTGCTCTGCGGCGAAAACCTGCTGCTGGCAGGCGGAAAAGCCACCGGCAAAAACGTGCTGGCCGAGAATCTTGCCGCCGCCTTTGGCCGTCCTGCGTGGGACATCTCCTTCCATGTGAACATGGATGCAGCATCCCTCATCGGTATGGACACTTTTGCGGACGGTCAGGTGGTGTTCCGGCCCGGCCCGGTATACCGCTGCGCCCAGTGCGGCGGCTTTGGTGTGCTGGATGAGATCAACATGGCCAAAAACGAAGCGCTGGCCGTGCTGCACGCGGTGCTGGACTTCCGCCGTGCCATCGATGTGCCCGGCTACGACCGCATCCCGTTGGCGGAGGAGACCCGCTTTATTGCCACCATGAACTACGGTTATGCCGGCACCCGTGAGCTGAACGAGGCCCTCACCTCCCGTTTCGTGGTCATCCAGATGCCCACCATTACGCAGGACGATCTGGAAAAGCTGCTGCGTACGCAGTTCCCCGATCTTGCTTCCAAGTATGTGCGCCAGTTTGCACTGTTGTTCCTTGACCTGCAGAAAAAGTGCGACAGTGCGGAAATTTCCACCAAGGCGCTGGACCTGCGCGGCATGCTGGATGCCCTGCGGCTGATCCGGCGCGGCATCCCGGCAGGCGCGGCACTGGATATGGGCATCACCAACAAGGCCTTTGACTCCTACGAGCAGGGCCTGATCCGTGATGTGATCGCAGCGCGCATTCCGGCCAAGCTGGATGCCGCCAAGCTCTTTGGCTGATGGACGCCCAGAGTTACACCGCGCAGGAGCGGCGTGCGGCCAATCAGGTCTGGGCTGCTGCAGGAGCCTATGGCTTTGAGCCGCTGTTTCTGGCCCGCTATACCGACGGCACCACCGATTTTTACATGAACACGGTCGTGGGCCTCATCCACAAATATTACGGTGACGCGCTGATTCGCAGCGTCTTTGACGCATGGGACGGTGATCTGCGGCAGACCATGCTGGACGACATGACATGGCTGTATCTGGAAAATGCAGCCTATCGGCTGGAGCTGCCCCGCCGCCCGGTTCTGGAAGCGCTGCGCCATGCCCATGCAGATTACTTTTTTGCGATTCAATACAAGCTCTCCCGTCAGGAGTGGATGGCAAAAAATCAGCTGGTGTACACCATGCAGGCTGCACGCTGGCGGCGTGTGCTGGGCCGTGCCGACCCGGTGATGACCCCTTACGAGTCCGGCCTTGCCGCCGCGCTGGCCCCGGAGCATGTGCCGGAGCCGGAACAGCTGAAAGCCGAAATTTTATTGATCTACGCAAAATTCAACCTGTTCGACGGCACTGTGCACCAGAGAGCAGCTTTGCATCTGCATCTGGACGGCCTGCTGGCAAAGCTTGCCACCAAAGCCATGCCCACCCAGATGATCAAAACGGACCGCGTGACCGTGGAGCACTCAAGCTCCGTGGATGCTGTGGGCGGCGGGCTGGCGGTGGACAAGCGCCGGGCCCACATCACCCTGAAGCAGGATGCCGCGCAGGACAGAGCCTACATCGAAAGCTGCTTCGGCCGCTCTCTCTACCCGCCGGAACGGCTGCGCAAGGCTGAGCAGGAGCTTTGCGTGGGCGACCATCTGGGGTGCCATTTGTGGTTCAGTGCCGGTGTACCAAGCCCGGAGCAGGCTCCCACACCGGAAGCAAAGCATCTGGCCGAACAGGCTGAACTTCAGGCTGACCGCAACCGCGCTTATTACGCCAAAAATCGGGAACTGCACCGCAGTGTGGTGCTGCGGCTCACCGAGCAGATCCGCAACTGCATCCTTGTGCACCAGCAGCCCAACGCCCGTGTTGCCCGCAGCGGCAACCTGAACGCTGGGCGCATCTGGCGCGCACCACTTTTGAACGATGACCGGGTGTTTTTGTGTGCCGAGGAAGAGAACCAGCCCTCTTTTACGGTAGACCTTTTATTGGACGCATCCGCTTCCCGCCTGCACTGTCAGGAAGTGATCGCGGCTCAAGGATCCATTTTGGCCCAGAGCCTTGCGGCCTGCGGTATCCCGGTGCGGGTGTCCAGCTTCAGCAGCCTGCGGGGCTACACCGTACTGCGGGTGCTCAAAGGCTTTGCAGACAAAAACCTGCAAAACATCAACCGATATTTTGCTTCCGGCTGGAACCGTGACGGCCTTGCCCTGCGGGCCGCAGGCGACCTTTTGCGGTTTGCGCCCGGTCCTGCGCCGCGGCATCTGCTCATCGTGCTGACGGACGCTTCGCCCAACGACAGCCGCCGCATCCCGCCCAGTGCAGAAAACCCGCTGGGCTGCGGTTACGAGGACGCTGCCGGTGTGGCTGACACTGCCGCGCAGGTGCGTGCGCTGCAGCGCATGGGCATCCGGGTGTCGGCTGTGTTCATGGGTGAGGACAGCTCTGCCGGTGCCGCTGCACAGATCTACGGCAAAAACATGGCCCGTATCCGCGGCATGGACCAACTGGCCCGCGCGGCCGGGCGGCTGATCCAGAACGAGATTCGTGAACTGGGCGATTGAACCATATTTTACCAGAACAGCCCACAGATGGGAGGCTTTGGCCTTGCCGTCTGTGGGCTGTTTTTGATACAGGACACAACTGATTCACTCTTGTAACAACCATGTTTCGGGTCACTGTTGCAGGATGCGCGGAAATATTTTGTTTTTCTGCAAACTTATAGTTGTTTTTTGTTGCAAAGTATGCTATACTATGTTCAGTCAATAAAACATTCCTGCGTAAGCCGCCTGCTGTGCACCGGGTCGTTTGGCGCAGTGCCCACCCGTTATACAACGAACTGCTGTGTTATAGTTTCAGGAGGGAACCGATCATGGATGCCAACCGTTATTTTGATGCCATGCACAACGCTATGTCAGCTCAGCACCCCGGTGCGCAGCTGCTGTTAACGGTAAAGCTGCAGGACACCTGCGGCAACGATGCCTGCCTGGAGCTGAAGCAGCTGCCCGGTGAGAGCACCTCCATTCTGTGCTACTCCACCATGGGTCGCCGCTGCCTGAACTTCCAGCTGTTCCGCAAGGGCTGGCAGCTGTGCCACAACGCCGATGGCCAGCTGGTGGGCCGCTTCCCTTCCAGCGCCGACGGCCTAATCGACGAGACCGATTTCCGCGCCTACTGCCGTGAGGACAGGCTGGATATGCCCCGCACCCAGCGCATCACCGCCGAGCTTCGCCAGTGCGCCGGTATCAATTATCAGGGCAGCATCCCGCAGAACGCCCGCACTGGTGCCGTTATTACCGTGGAGAGTTTTGTAGGGGCCGGTGCCCGCTGGACTTACTGGAGCCAGGATGTTCTGCCCAGCCTGCCGCTGGGTGCCATCCTCTACTGGCTGGCGGATCATCTGGCCGGTGCCGAGCGCCGCACCCTGCAGGCCGACCCGCAGGCAGCCCGCCTTGCCGCCCAGTGGCTGGCCGGTGATACAGCCGTGTTCTTTCATCCGTCGGTGCCGATGACCGCCATGAATACGGTCTCTTCCGGCTCTGCGCCCGCACGCCGCCGCACCACTGTGCCCGCTGCCCGCAACAAGAGCTGGCAAAGCATCATGGCTGTGATGGCAGGCATGTGAACGAAAAAAGCAAGGAAAGACCGATCGTCTCTCCTTGCTTTTTCAGTATTATTCGAGGTACGGGTCCAGCAGGGCATCCACCGTTTTGTTCCGCTTGGGGTTCGGCTTTTTGATCACATGGCCGCGGCAGACCACCAGTTCCAGATGCTGCAGCGCACGCAGGTCTTCCAGCGGGTTGTGCTTTGTCACAATAAAATCTGCGCTCTTGCCCGGCTCAATGGAACCGGTCACGTCTCCTACTCCGGCCAGCTGAGCATTGCGCAGGGTGGCCGTGTACAGGGCGAACTGGTTGCTCACACCGCAATACTTATGGAAATAGCACAGCTCCCTCCAGAAATCATACTGGGTGATGTAGGGGCAGCCCACATCATTCCCTAATCCCACCGGGATGCCGTTGGCAAGGGCGGTCTTTGCGCTTTCCACCACGCCGTCAAACACGATCTTGCCGTTATACTGGTCCTTTTCCGATGCGCCGGAAACCGCCGTATCAAACAGTGCGTAGGGCAGCGCCGGGGAGATGGTGGTGCACACAAAGGCTCCCCGCTCCTTGTAAAGCCGGATGGTCTCATCATCCATCTTTGCGCCGTGCTCAATGGAATCCACGCCGTTTTCCAGCGCCACCTTTACGCCTTCTGGCGACTCGGTGTGTGCCGCCACGGTATAGCCCAGCTTGTGGGCCTCGTCGCAGACGGCTTTGACCATTTCCGGTTTCATCTTCAGCTCACCGGGGGTTCCCTTTTCGGTGGCATCCAGCACGCCGCCGGTGATCATCAGCTTGACAAGATCCACCTTCTGTCCGCTGGCCTTTTTGAGCTGAGCCAGTGCTTCGGTATTGTTATGGGCCGCAACTGCCACCGAGCCTGCCATATGTCCCCCGGGCACCGAAATGCCCTCGTTGGCGGCAAGAATGCGCGGTGCCAGCAGCTTGCCAGCTGCAGCATCATCACGGCAGCGGGTATCAAAATCTGCAATGCCGCCCACGGTGCGGATGGTAGTCACACCACCCAGCAGTTCCAGCTTCGCGTAGCTGCATACCAGCCTGTAGGCCACTGCACGGGTCAGGCCGTTGCTCAGAATTTTGCGCACCAGCGCAGCATTGTCCTGCGGCTTTGCGCTGGGCTTGCCGTTGCCCGCCAGATGCACATGCAAATTGACCAGACCCGGCATGATATAGCTGCCGTGCAGATCGATGACCTCACAGCCATCCAGATCCACGCCCTCATCGGCAATGGCAGTGATCTTATCATCCTCGGTCAGCAGGATTTTGTGCTCTACCGGCTGCATCTGCTCGGTGCCATCCAGCAGGATCCCGTTCGTATAGGCACGTTTCATTGGGAACATCCTCTCTTTTTCAGTTTTTCGGACAGGAGTTGTTTTGTTCCAGTATAGCACGTTCCGGCAGATGGTGCAATGCAAAAACGGGCAGGAAAGGTTCAGCCCTCTCCTGCCCGCTCGGTGTTTTTATTTACTGTGCGGCTGCGCTGGAAGCTGCTTCGGAAGCAGCAGCCTCAGAAGCTGCTGCCCCGCTGGCAGCGGTCTCGCCGCCCTCGACCACCAGCTCGTCCTCGAAGTCGGTGCCGTAGGTATCCACCAGAGTCTCCTCATAGTCCTTGTGGAAGAAGTTCTCCTCGCCCAGAGCCTTGATCTCCTCGTTCAGCCAATCCAGAACGGTGGTGTTGCCCTGGCTCACAGCGGGAGCAATGGTGTCCTGACTGCCCAGAGAGGGAATGCCGACCGTGTAGCCGGTGTTCTGCTTTGCAAATGCAATGACCTCGGTGTTATCGTTGGCCCATGCCACGCCGTTGCCGTTCTCCAGTGCATTCTTGGCCGTTGCATAGGAATCGTACTTCTGCAGCGGAATATTGGGGTACTCCTTGGTCAGGTAGGTCTCAGCAGTGGTGCCGGAAATGACGATCATCTGGTCGTCAGCGTTCCAGTTGTCCAGAGTGGTGATAACGTTGCTGTCCGGAGAAATGACACCCAGTGCAACGTTCATGTACGGCAGAGCGAAATCCACTTCCTCTGCGCGCTCGGGGGTCACGGTGAAGTT
This sequence comes from Faecalibacterium sp. AF10-46, assembly GCF_003604105.1. Classification (NCBI taxonomy): domain Bacteria; kingdom Bacillati; phylum Bacillota; class Clostridia; order Eubacteriales; family Oscillospiraceae; genus Faecalibacterium; species Faecalibacterium sp. AF10-46. The sequence continues at coordinate 117,504 of NZ_QVGY01000004.1, forward strand.
TGCCAGGATCACATCCACCTTGCCGGTCTGCAGATACTCGATACGGTTGGCAGCCTCGGTAGAAACAAAGTTGATCTCTACGCCCAGATCCTCGCCCAGACGGCGGGCAAAGTAGACATCATAGCCCTGATACTCGCCGTTCTCATCCACGTAGCCGAACGGGTTCTTATCGGAGAAGACACCGATGTTGATGGTGCCGGACTCCTTGATCTGATCCAGCGTGCGGTAGACCACGCTGCTGCCGGATGCTGCGCTGCCAGATGCTGCAGTTGCGGTGGAAGCAGAAGAAGAGCCGCCGCATGCGGTCAGAACGGCAGCAGCGGATGCTGCGCCCAGACCCAGCAGGAAGGAACGACGAGAAATTTTAGACCGTTTCATAATGGATTCTCCTTTACAAAATCTTTCCCATTTGGCTGCGGAACACCCGCAGCCTTTATCTTGATCTGTGACTCATTTCACAGCATCAAACGTGAAGGTGCGCAGGAAGCGCTGTGCGCGCTCAGTCTTGGGCCGGTCAAAGAACTCGGCCGGTGCAGCTTCTTCCACGATTTTGCCGCCATCCAGAAAGATGACGCGGTTGGCAATGGCGCGGGCAAACTGCATTTCGTGGGTGACGATGATCATGGTCTTGCCCTGCTTGGCAAGGTCCAGCATAACGTCCAGCACCTCGCGCACCATTTCCGGATCAAGGGCAGCGGTCACTTCATCAAACAGAAGGATCTCCGGGTGCATACACAGTGCGCGCACGATGGCAACGCGCTGCTTCTGTCCGCCGGAAAGCTCACGCGGGTAGCTGTTTTTCTTGGCAAGCAGTCCCACGCGGTCCAGCAGAGCTTCGGCCTCCTGCTGCACTTCCGCTTTGGGGCGCTTCTGCACCTTGGTGGGTGCCAGAAGCACATTGTCCAGCACCGTCATGTGCGGGAACAGCTCGTAGCTCTGGAACACCATGCCGATGCGCTGGCGCAGCTGGGTCAGATTTTTACCGCCGTAGGCAACGGTCTCATTGCCCAGCCGCACCCGGCCGCTCTGGGTGGGCTCCAGGCCGTTCAGGCAGCGCAGCAGGGTGCTTTTGCCGCAGCCCGAAGGGCCGACTACCACGATGACCTCGCCGGACTTGACGGCAAAGCTGATATCATCCAGCACGGGGGTCTCGCCATAGGCCTTGATCAGATGTTCAACAGTCAAAATAGGTTCTGCCATGTACGGTCACTTCCATTTCTTTTCAAGATAGGATGCCAGCAGACTGATAGGCCAGCATACGAAGAAATATAACACGAAAACCGTGAGATAAATGCCAAACGCTGCGTTGGGGCTGGCGGTGCGGTTGGCCTCGATGATCTGCTGTGCTACCTTGATCACTTCCACAACACCGATCATCAGCACAAGGCTGGTGGTCTTGATCATGCGGGTGATCAGGTTGATGGACAGCGGGATCAGGCGGCGCACCGTCTGCGGAATGATGATGTACCAATAAGTCTGCGCACGGCTCATGCCAAGGGCCTCGGCACTCTCATACTGGTGCTTCGGAATGGCGATCAGCGCACCGCGCACAAGGTCGCTCATTTCTGCGGTGCCCCACAGCACAAACACGATGATGGATGCCGTCTCGCCGGAAAGGTTCCACCCAAAGGCACGGGTGGTGCCGAAGTAAACGAGGAACAGCAGCACCATCTGCGGCATGATGCGGACGAACTCCAGATAAAGCCGCAGAACCGCCTTGATAACGGGGTTGCGGGAGGTCATGAGCACGCCCAGCAGGATGCCCAGCGGCAGGCTGATGATCACCGAGACGGCACTGATCTTGAGTGCAACGCCAAGGCCGCCCAGCAGGCGGGCCATGTTTTTGCCCTTGAACAGGACATCAAGACCCAAATCCAGCATAGCGCAGCCTCCTTTCGATCAGGCTGCCCACAATGGACACCGGCAGCAGAATGATAAGGTAGAACACCACCAGCAGGAACAGACATTCGATGGTCTTGGAATACATGCCGATGAGATCCTTGGCCGTGAACATCAGGTCCATCAGGCTGATGGCGCTGAACACGCTGGTCTCCTTGAGCAGGAAGATCACATTTGCCATGAAAGCCGGCATACTGGTGGACATGGCCTGCGGCAGAATGATGTAGCGCATGGTCTGCCAGCGATCCATGCCAAGGCTGTAGGCGCTTTCCGTCTGAATCGGCTCAATGGCTTCCAGACCGCTGCGGAACGCTTCGGCCATGTAGCTGCCGCCCAGAAACGCCAGACCGGCAATGCCGCAGATCTCGGCATTGGTGCGGATGCCCACCTTGGGCAGGCCATAATAAATGAAGAACAGCTGCACCAGCAGCGGTGTGTTGCGGGACAGCTGGATGTAGACACCCACGATCTGCCGCAGAACGGGCACCTTGTCATACTGGATCACTGCGCAGGCAAGGCCAATGATGATGGCAAAAATGATGCCTGCAACGCCCAGCCGCACGGTAAGTACAGCGGCTTTCTGGTAGAGCGGCAAATATTGCTGGATCGCATTCCAGTCCATTGCCGGATTCCTCCCTTGTATCCTGATTTGCGGGTCAAAACAAAACGCCCGGAAGCTCCCTCTTCAAGTAAGCTCCCAGGCGATCAGCGACAGATCCTTCTGCGTGTTCCCACACAGAATATGCAGATATGCTCACACGGCATACCATACTGCAGGGCGGCCGGTCCGGGAAGCGTTTGCGGTACAACAACACATTGCGCAACAACACATCATAGCCGTTTCCTCCCTGAATGATCTCAATTTTCAGATTTGCTCGACCCGATGCACGTAGTTTACACCCCATTACCCATTATGTCAATATGATTATGGGGCTTCTTTCGATTCTTTGCTCATTCAGCCTAAAAACGTATCATTCCATGTACAAATTTTATTCATTTTTCAACTTGACCGTATGCGTCGTGCGGACAGCAAAAAGCCCTCCCGTCGGGGGAGGGCCGGGCCGGATTCAGTTTTTCCTGACCGCGATCAGCACGCGGATCTTGCTGCCTGCTGCGCGGCCGTCATTATCAAACCAGCCAATGAGGGTGTAGTCCTCGCCGTTCACCTGCGAAAGGGTGGTGGGATAGTAGGTACCCTTATACCACAGATACACCTGCATATCGTCGGCAGTCTCGTACTTCTTGCCGCCGCTCATCACCGAGGCCGCGCCCACCTTGTCGATCACGGCAGGCATCAGCTGCCGCATGGACTTGACCTTGCCGGAAGTGCTGATGCCCACAGCAATGCCGCCCGCCAGCACCGGGTACTTGGTGCTGGTCTTGTAGGTCGTCTGCTTGCCGTTCACGTAGCACACGTAATCTGCACCGCTTCCCAGATAGTTGAGCACAGTGCTCAGACCGCCGCTGGTGTTAGCTGCGCCCAACTTGAGCAGATAGCTTGCCAGCTTGTCGGTGCTGCCGGTCACGCTTTCCCACACACTGCTGCCGATGCTTCCGTCCACAAGGCCCCACAAAAGGTCGCCGGTGCTGGGCAGCACGATCTCGGCCACATCGCCTGCGATGGAAGCTGCATCGGTGCTGGAAGAGGTGCTTGTGGTGGTACCGGTCGTCGTTCCGGTGGATGTGGTGCTACTGGAAGAGGTGACATTGTTGATGAGGTTTTTCACGTCGTCCAGCACGCCGTAAGTCCACAGATCACCCGTGACATCGTTCAGGATCAGGCGATCGATCTGACCGTTCTCATTGGTGGTATAGTAGCGCACATCAGCATCCGAAAGTGTTACCCCCGATAGGCGGCTGGGACTTACCGTCCCAGCCACACCCTCCGAAGTCGTATCCAGAATTTCCACGCCGTCCGCAAGGGCTGTTTCGCCCAGAGCGGTACCGTCTGCATTGATCGTACCGGAAGTGCCCTTTTTACCAATGGCATCCACCTGCTCGCCGTCGGCGTTCACGGTGATTTTCACCATCCAGCCGGCCGGGTAGTTCAGGTCCTTGGCCACGCTCACTGTGCGGGTGATGCCGTCGGTGCACTTCACTTCCACCTTCTGCTGCACGTCCGCGCCGTTTTCTTCCACAAGGCTGCGGGTGGCCGTCTGCACTACGCCGTAGAACACTTCGTCTGCGGCATCACCGGTCAGCACGGCAACGGCTTCGTTGTTCATGCCCAGCAGCAGGGTGACTACCTGACCCACGCCGCCGCCGTTCAGGCTGGACAGCTGGGCTGCTGCCGAGGAGCTTGCAATGGTGTAGCTGGTGCCAGCCACGGTAACAGATGTGGGTGCGCTGGCGCTGGGCGACACCGCCGTGATGCGGCCTGCCGCCTTGCGGGTGTAGACCCACACGGTCTTTGCACTGGCATTATAATAGTACACATCATAAGCGGACAGCTGGGCGTTGGTGCTCACGCTGTCGTTGCAGTAAACGGCCTCCGGCTCAAAGGGCAGGCTTTCGCCTTCCGATGCCACAAAGGGGCCTTCCAGATTGCTGAGCAGGATGGACGAAACATCCACCTGACCATTCGTCACCGTAAAGCCAAGGGTGGTACCGTACACACTGCCGCTGGCCGTGTTTGCGGTGAGGGCGTTGTACAGCAGGATGGCTCCGTCTTCCATGGTCATGGCCTGACCCTGGGTGCGGCTCAGATTTGCACGCAGTCCGATGGCGTTTGCCTTGTTCAGCTGTGCTGCGGGGAAGCCGCCGGTCAGGGTCGTCACATCATAGCCCAGCAGGGTCAGAGCGGCGGTGCAGGCTTCTTCCAGCGTCACGGTTTGATTCGGGCGGAAGGAGCCATCGGTATAGCCGCTCATCCAGCCCTGCTGCACTGCAATGCGGATATAGGGCGCATAAGCGCTGCTGCCGTTCACATCAGTATACAGAGTGCCGATGCTGCCCTGCGTATTGGCGTTATCGTGGTAGGCGGAAAAGGCCACCAGCAGCTTTGCCAGCTGCCCACGGGTGAGCGGCGTGCTCAGCCCGGCAGCTTCCTCGGTGGAGAAAGCGCCCAGCGTTACCGCCGTCTGCACCGCCGTGTTGGCGCCAGCTGCCGATGCGGGCAGCACCAGCATGGACACGCCGATGCACACCGACAGCAGCAGTGCGAGGAATCGTTTTTTCATAGTTGCCTCCTTAATCGTAACGCAGCGCTTCGATGGGGTTGAGCCGTGCCGCGCGCTTTGCGGGCAGGTAGCCGAACAGCACGCCGATGCCCACCGAGATGCCAAAGGCCACGGCCACCGAGCTGAGAGACGGTGCCACGGTCATTTCCATATCGGACATGACCAGCGGCAGGATCTTGTTTGCCAGTGCCGAGAGCAGATAGCCAAGACCGATGCCCAGTATGCCGCCCAGCGCCGAGGTGGTGGCAGCTTCGGTGACGAACAGGCCCAGAATGACCCGTTCCTTGGCACCCAGCGCCTTGCGAATGCCGATCTCGCGGGTGCGCTCGGTGACGGACACCATCATGATGTTCATGATGCCGATGCCGCCCACCAGCAGCGAGATGGCCGCAATAGCTGTGAGGATAGTGACGACCATGTTCACCATGGAGGTCATCATATCCAGCATTTCGCTCATGCTGGTGACCATGTAGCCCTTATCGGAGCTGAGCAGCTCCTGCAGGCCGTTTTCCAGTGCGGTCTTCGCTTCGGAAATGTTGTCCTCACTGGTCACAGTGACGGCGTAGGAGCTGGCGGTGCCGGTTTGTGAAACACGCAGCGCCGTGGTGTAGGGCAGCAGAACGATATCATCGCTGCTGCCCTCCTGATTCGAGGTGTCTGTCACCTTGGCTTCCAGTACGCCCACAATGGTATACTTCTCCGCTCCGATTTTGATGGTCTGGCCCACGGCATTGCCGCCATAGGCCACACGGCTGATGTAATCGCCCACTACGCAGATCTTCTTGTTGTCAGTCAGATCCACGTAGTTGATGCCGCGCCCGACGCGGACGGTGCAGCCGCTCATTCCAAGATAGCTCTCGCTCACGCCCTTGACGCTGGTGTTGCTGTAGCTGGTGGTACCCACCTTCACGGTTCCGTTGATGCTGGCCGTAGGCGACACCGCCTCGAACAGATCCGGGTGGGCATCCACGAGGCTGTAAACATCCTCCACTTTCACAGAGCGGGAACCGTAACCCATGACCTGCACGCTGATGATGTTGGTGCCGAGATCTGAAAAGCTGGACTGGATGCTCTGGGTCATGCCGTTGCCAAGGCCCACGATAACGATGACCGCCGTCACGCCGATGATAATGCCCAGCATGGTGAGGAAGGTGCGGAACTTATTGCTCCAGATGTTCTGGATGGCTTCACGGAAGGTCTCATAGATCATGATGCACTCTCCTCCTGTTCTGCCTTGGGTACATAATTGGGCTGCACCACGGCTTCGGGTGCGTGGGCATCGCCGTCGTACACCACATGGCCGTCCTCCAGCCGGATGATGCGCTGGGCCTGCACGGCAATGGAGTTGTCGTGGGTGATAAGCACCACGGTGTTGCCCTGCCGGTGCAGGTCCTGCAGCATGCCCAGCACTTCACGGCCGGTGTGGCTGTCCAGTGCGCCGGTAGGCTCGTCGGCCAGAATGACAGCCGGACGGCCTGCCAGTGCCCGCGCGATGGAAACACGCTGCTGCTGACCGCCGGAAAGCTGGTTGGGCTTATTCCGGAGCTTATCGCCAAGGCCCACCCGCTCCAGTGCGGCGGCGGCACGGCGGCGGCGCTCTCCGCGCGGCACTCCGGCATACACCAGCGGGACCCCCACGTTTTCGATCAGGCTGAGCTTGGGCAGCAGGTTGTACTGCTGAAAGATGAAGCCCAGCAGCTCGTTGCGGATCTCGGCCAGTTCGTCGCGGCTCATCCTGCCCACGTCACGGCCATTGAGTTTATAGGTACCCGCCGTAGGCACATCCAGACAGCCGATGATGTTCATGCAGGTAGACTTGCCGGAACCGGACTGGCCCACGATGGCCACGAACTCGCCCTTGTTGATCTGCATCGAAATGTGATCTGCAGCCTTTACAAGGGTATCGCCCATCTGGTAATACTTGCACACATGATCAAATTCAATAAGGGCACTCATCAGAAGCCACCTCCCGGGCCTCCGCCGCCGGGGCCTCCGTTCCCTCCGCCGTGCCCGCCGCTGCCGCTGGCGTTCTGTTTTTCAGCAGCGTCGGCATCGTAGGCGATGGTGCCGCCCGGGCCCACCATGAATTCCATACTGTCGCTGGCGTTCTGCTTTTCAGCCGCGTCGGCATCGTAGGCGATGGTGTCGCCCTCCTGCAGGCCGCTGGCCACCTCAATGTAATCATCATCGCTGGTGCCGGTGGTGATCTTGACGTACACATAGCCGTCCGGTGCGGTCATATCCTGCACGGCATTGGCAGCACTGGGCGAATCCTTGGTGACCAGCACATAATTGCCGCGCACCACGGAACCGTTGGGAACGGCAAGGGCGTTGGACGCACTGCTCACCTCGATCTCGGCCGTGGCGTTCATGCCGGGCAGCAGGTCGCCGGTGTCATCGATGCGGATGGTCACCGGGTAGGTCGTGGTGCCGCCGGTGGTGGTTCCTGCAGCGGAAACACTGGTGACCACGCCGGTAAAGGTGCGGTCCGGGATGGCATCTGCCGTAATGGTGACGGTCTGACCCTCCTTGATGGAGAGGATTTCCAGTTCGTCCACATTCAGCGTCATTTCCAGATAGCTCAGGTCGTAGATGGTGCACAGCGTCTCGCTGGCTGTAGTATCGGTGCCCACAGTGTCACCAGCCTTGACATTCTTCTGGATCACGGTGCCGCTGATGGGCGAGGTAATGGTGTAGTTTTCCATCTGCTTTTGGGTATCGCTCATGGAAAGCTGCGCGTTGAGCAGGCTATCGGCAGCGGACTGTACCTGCCTGCTCAGCTCGGTGCCGGAAAGCTGCACGATGGCCGTGTTGGCCTCAATGGCAGTGCCTTCCTTGACGCACACAGCAGCCACCGTGCCGCTGGTGGTGGCTGTGACGGTCTGCTGGTGCTGATAATCGAACCGGGCCGAAGCCAGCGCGCTGACACCGTTGATGGTGGCGGATGCGGCCTGTGCGGTGGTCAGGCTGCCATTATTCTTCACGGCAATGGTCACGGTGCGCACCAGCAGATTGCCGCTGCTGATGGTATCGGTGCCGGCCACGGCCTGCACCGTGCCGGAAAGGGTCTCAAAGGTACCGTTGAGTATGACCTCCGCAGCCTGACCCACGGCAAACCCCGAAGCATCCGCTGCCGGGAATTCCAGCGTGAGCAGCAGGCTGGAATCGTCCCGCACGGTGGCGATCTCCTGCCCGGCGGTCACGTAGTCACCGGCCTTGACTTTGATGGAAGCCACTGTGCCGCCAATGACGCTGCGGATGTACTGGGCATCGGCTGTATCGTCGTAGCTGCGCTGTGCCTGCTCCAGCGCAAGCTGGGCCTTTTCCACACTGGTGGCAACGTCTGAACTGTCGATGGTGTACAGCACGGTACCTTTCTTGATGGTATCGCCCACCTCAAAATCTGCGGTGAGCACAGTGCCCTTCACCAGCGACTTGACCGTATAGGTGTTAGCTGCGGAAATGGTTCCGGAACCGCTGAAGGTGTTGGTGATGTCCCGCCGTTCCAGTGCGGTCTCCATGTACTGGGTGCTGGCCTGCACAGCCTTTTTGCTGTTTTTGGGCAGCAGCACCGCAGCGGCCACCGCCGCCACGCAGACCACCGCAGTGATCTTTTTCCAGTTGCGCTTCAAAAACTGTTTCGGGTCTTTTTTGCCCGGCTGCACCGCCGGGTCCTCAAAGTCCAGCAGTTCCTGCTGGGCATCCGGCTGCTGTGCCGGTTCGCTGTTTTTCTTTCGCAGCATCGTATCGCCCCTCCTGTATTGCATGCGGCGGGATCTTCTCCGCCAATATCTGGAAGTATACAGGATGATTCTTAGGATTTTGGGCAAAAAAGTCTTAAGATGACTTAAGAGAAGTCAACAATGTGTGAAAAAGCAGAGAAAGCCTCCCTCAGCGGGAAGCCTTCTCTGCTTTTTCATTCTTTGACGGTCTGGAACAGCAGTGTCATGCGGAAAATGCCTTCAGGCTGTTCAATACGACAGATGCCCTGCATCTTTTCCATCATTGTTTCAATGCTGGGCAGTCCCACCTTGGTGCTCTCCGAGGAGGCGGGCACCGGCAGGACGCGGTTCTCAAAGCACAGGCCCGCCCTGTCTTCTTCCTGCACAAAGCGCACAAGGATATCACTGCAGGGGTCGGCATACTTGACCAGATTCGAGGTGATGTTATCCAGAATGCGGCGCACGTACTGCCCGCTGACCGAGAGCAGCACGTCCTCCTCGCCCAGTTCCAGTGCGCAGGCAAACCCGCGCTGCTGCAGCGTTTCCACCATTTCCGTGAGTGGCTCTTCAAACACAGTGGAAAAATGTGCCGGCGGGTCCAGCACGGCCACCGTATCCCGCGTGACAAGGGCATATTCAAACAGGTTATCCGAAAGCTGCTTGATCTGCCGGGCCTTCGCGTCGATCTTGTTCAGGTAATTGTCGGCCTGTTCCGGTGTCTCGTACTTATGATACTGCAAGATCTCTGTATACAGCAGCAGAGTGGTCAGCGGCGTGCGCAGATCGTGCGACATCTCGGTGATGAGATTCTTTACCTTGGCAGCGGCCTGTGCTTCCTCTTCCTGCTGCTGGCGCAAAGTCACCCGCATGGAGTCCAGACAGGAGGCCAGCGTGGTGATCTCATCGCTGCCGCGGATGGTAATGGGGTGGTCGAGGTCGCCGCCCTCCATGGCCTGGATCTCCTCACTGAGCTGCACCACGTACCGCACGATCTTACGGCTGTTCAGAAGGAAAAAGCCCGGAAACCACCATAAAATGCACAGGGAAAGCAAAATTTCGCACCCGGTGCCGTAATAGGTATTGAAGCCGTTGTAGTAGAGCATCGCGCTCACCTCACCGTCTGCAAAGGTGAGCGTGTAGCAGGGCAGCCAATCGTAAACGCCGGTCTTATCCACCAGGACCCCCGGGTTCTGATCCGATGTGCCGTTCTGCGGCAAAAACGAGATCATCCCGTCTTTGGGTGCAAACGAAGAGTAGATCATCGTCTGGCCCCGGTAGAGTTCCAGCAGGGTATAACGCCGCTTATGGCTCCAATCCGTCAGTTCCTTTACATCCGTGCTGGCAAGATGATGTTCCGTCACATAGCTCTGCAGCTCCTGCACCTGTTTCTGGGTGGCATGCTGCTGCACCTCCGTGCGGCTGAACCAGAAGCGCAGTCCCTTGGCAAGCACCACCTGCGATACTGTCAGCAGCAGCACGCTTTCCAGCGCCGCCAGTGCGATCATGCCCATAAACTGCTTTGCAAGGCCGTTCTGCTTTTTCATAGACCGCCTTCCTCTCCGGAAACAAAGCGGTAGCCCTTGCCCCACACAGTGCAGATGCGGGTGGGCTTCTGCGGGTCGTCCTCCACCTTCATACGCAGGTTGCGGATATGCACCATCACTGTGCCGTTGGAAACATAGTAGTACGGCTCGTTCCACACCGTCTCATAAATGACCTGAATGGAAAAGATGCGCTGCGGGTTCTGCATGAGCAGCCGCAGAATTTTGTATTCCGTCTCGGTCAGATCCACTTCCCGCTCGTCCACCCACACACGGTTGCAGTCCAGTGCAAGGCGCACACCGTGCAGCTCCAGCGTGGTGTTGTGCGGCTTGTGATGCACCTGATCCTTGCCCTGATACACGCAGTACCGGCGCAGCAGCGCCTTGACCCGCGCGCTCAGCTCCGCAAAGGAGAACGGCTTTGCCAGATAGTCGTCGCCTCCCGCCGTCAGGCCCAGCAGCTTGTCCGACTCCTGCGATTTTGCGGTAAGGAACAAAATGGGCACCGCCGAGGTCTTGCGCAGCTCTTCGCACACGCGCAGACCGCTCATGCCCGGCATCATGATATCCAGAATGACCAGATCCACCTCCGGGTCGAACAGCTCCAATGCCCGCAGGCCGTTCTCTGCCTCCAGAATGTGGTAGCCCTCGCCTGCCAGCAGGATGCGCACACCGTCCCGGATATCCGGGTCGTCCTCCACGATCAGGATCGTCTGTTCTGCCATATTCACACTTCCCCCTTGTACTGTCATTCGATTTTAGTATACCAGCAGAACGTTTTAGTTTCTACAAAAGATTTCTTAGGAAAGTTTAAGAAACAGCCGGTTTTGCTTTCTGCTGCCATATGCTCCCCTCCTGTCTTTTCTTTTATAAATAAGTATAATGATCTCCCGGGAAAAGTGCAACCAAAAGGCACCGGCTTGTGCAAAAAAGCCGGTGCCTTGGGGCAGGAATATTTTACAGGTTCAGCAGCACATTGGCCCGGAAAACGTTGCCGCCCGTTTCCACCGTCAGATTGCCGTGATACCTGTGCACGGCAGTTTCGACGGAAACAAGGCCGATGCCCTGTCCGTCATGCTTGGTGGAGCGCAGAACGCCGCCCTGCTTTTTCAGCACGCCATCGTAGCGGTTCTCCACCATCAGGCCCATCATGGCCGGGCTGAGCATCCGGGCCAGCACCTTGATCTGCCGTTCTTCCGGCGGCAGCTTCTGGCTGGCATGGAGCGCATTTTCCAGCAGGTTGCCAAGAATGGTGCACAGGTCGGCCTCCGGCAGGGGCAGGAGCTTGGGCAGTTCCAGCTTCCATTCGATCTGGATGCCCTGTCTCCGAGCCTCGTAGTCGTAGTGGCCGGCAAGCGCATCCACCGCAGCGTTGGCGCACAGGGTGGGTCTGGCATCGCTGAGTTCGCTCTCGTACTGGCTCAGGTAGCTTTTCAGTTCATCCAGCTGCCCGGCCTCGGTCAGGCCGGAGATCACATGCAGGTGCTGGCGGAAATCGTGCCGCAGGTGGCGGGTCTGTTCCAGATAGCTGCGCAGCTCCATATAGCGGCGGGACTCCACGGCCAGCAGCTGGTTTTCGCGGTCCAGCTGGGAGCTGCGGGCATACTCCTTTGCCACGCGGTACATCTCGTACAGCAGCAGAAAGATGCCCAGCAGCGAGATGCTCACTGCCAGCACCGCGATGATGCGGATGCGGTTCATCAGGATGATGCCGATCTCCTTCGGCATACAGAACACCAGAAACGCCGCGTACAGTGCCGGCAGCGGCCATGCCGACTCCCAGAAGGCTTCTCCGTGGTACTCCTGCAGCAGCCACCGGCTCCAGCGCACTGCCGTAAAGCGGAAGATGGTGCTGAGTATCACCGCGAGGGTCAGGCAGATGACCGAGGTGCTGGGCAGAAACACCGGCTGTGCATTGTCCAGCTCAGCTTCCGCGTTCAGCACAACGGCAAGCAGGGTGCACACAGACATCATCACTGCCGACACCGAGAACAGAAACATGGTCTGGCTGATCGATACTTCCCGGTCGGTGCGCCAGCGCAGCAGCCAGAAGCTGATGATGAGCAGCGGGATGAGCAGGAAGTTCGTTTCTATGTCCAGCATGCAGCACACCGCTGCGCCAGCCAGACCCATCAGTGTGATCGCCGACGCACCGATGGCATAGGTTTTACGCGGTGCACGCAAGTGCTCCTGCAGCGAGGCAAGGCAGAGATATTCTGCCGGATACATCATTGCAAATTCCAGAAAAAAACGTCCAAACAATGCAAAATTCACAAGCGCTCTCCTTTCCAGATCAGAATTCCCGCTGCATCCCACGGAACTGGTACTGCGTAAATTGGGCGAGCAGGCTGTTTTTGTCCTTCTGCCGCACCGGCAGATGGGTCCCATCCAGCATTTCAATGCAGTCGCCCTCAAACCGCAGCACCTTGGACATGTTGATGATCACGCCGCGGTTGCACACCAGAAATTCCGGCTGGGTCTGAAGCTGTTCCTGCACCTGTGCAAAATTTGCCGTGGCCCGGCACTCGCCGTCATCCGTGACCACACGCACATAATGGTTCTGTGCCGTAGCATAGTAGATCTTGGTCAGCGGCAGCCGCACGATCTGCCGGGCAATGCGCACCTCCAGCTCTGGCTGCTGGCGGCACAGCACCCGCCGCAGCTCCCCTGCCAGCTGCTCAAACTTTTCTTCCTTATAAGGCTTGAGCAGATAATCGAATGGATGTACCGGAAAGGCATCCCACACGTACTCCGGCGAGGATGTCACAAACACGATCAGCAGGTCCGGGTCGGCCGCACGCAGCCGCCGCGCCGTCTCAATGCCATTGGTGCCCTCCATGCAGATGTCCAGAAACACTACCTGATACCCTTCGCGCCAGCCGGCCCGCAAAAATTCATCTCCGCTGGCAAAACAGCTGCAGGATATGTTCTCATTTTCAAATGCCTTTTTCAGCAGCTGTTCCAACCGTTCGGCATCCGGCTTGCGGTCTTCCACGATCGCCGTCCGCAGGTTCATCGCTGCACCCCCCGTTCCTTCTGCTTCCCTATTTTTTATTCTATTATAGCACAAGTTCCGCCTTCCGTGGTCTGCCATTCGCGCACAAAACAGCCCGTTTCGCGCAGGCTGCGGCAGTGGGCAGAAATTTTTGTGTGTTTTCGTGGCTGCTATGATCGTAATACTGGCAAAGTGGTGGAACTGGAGAACGAAGTGACAGCTGTTCGCATTGACTTCGTTGCACAATATGGATATAATATAATTAGAATTTTACTATTATAGATCGTTCAGGAGCAGGAGGTGCTTTTATGAATATCCGTCCATCTGCAGCGATTCGTCAGAACTACAACGAAATCGCCGATTTGTGCAGAGAAACCGCCGAGCCGATTTTTCTCACCAAGAACGGCGAGGGTGACTTGGTCGTCATGGACATCGAAACCTACAACCGCCGTGAAAAAATGCTGAAGCTCCGTGAAGAGCTGCTTTCCGTGGAAGAGGACCGGATGCGTGGAAGCGAGGGCTATTCGATCGACGAGGTCACTTCCATGATGCGCAGTGCGGTCAAGGAGGCCACAGGGCATGGCACAGCAAAATAAATACCACGTGATCGTGTCAGCACGGGCTGCTCAGATGCTGGTGTCCCACGCCGCATTTCTGGCACATGTCAGCCCTGCGGCAGCAGAGCGGCTTACAGTCGAATTTGAAAAGGCTGCAAAGTCTTTGGAGCAGATGCCGCAGCGCTGCCCATGGCTCAAAGGTGAATACATTCCTAAAAATGCTTACCGATTCATCTTGTTTGAAAAACGCTATATGCTTATCTTCCAGATTGTAGATCATACGGTTTATGCGGATCATGTGGTAGATTGCAGACAGGATTACGGCTGGCTCATCCGATGATTATCAAAGGCGGTGACTTTCCCTTTTGTGGGAAGCTCCCGCCTTTTTCTGCGTCTGTATAAAAAGAAAAGCACCATACTTCCTACGAAGTACAGTGCTTTTTTGGTGGAGAATAGCGGGATCGAACCGCTGACCTCTTGCATGCCATGCAAGCGCTCTCCCAGCTGAGCTAATCCCCCAGATGTTCGTGCCGTGCCTGACGACGTGGTTTATTATATCAGCACATCCGGGAGTTGTCAACTATTTTTTGAAAAATTTTTCGCCAGTTTGTCTGCCAATGGAGATTTTTTGAGATTGTCCGATCCTGCTCCATCCCTGCGCCGTTTTCCCACAGCCTGCTCAGTTTTTGCGCAAACAAAGACCCCGCGCAAAACGATCGCTCGTCTTGTGCGGGGTCTCTAGCTCTTTTTATCTGACACAGCAAACGCTATGTCAAATCAAACTATCTATCTTATTCAGATAAATTAGGCGTCGAGAGAGCCGTCTGCCTTGTACTTGTTGAAGGTCAGGCCCTGGCCCTTGGTCTCCAGGCCGATGGGGCTGCTGCCCAGGGTGTAGATAGCGGACAGGCCGCCCAGGATGCTCATGCCAGCGTTCAGAACGCCCAGGCCCATAGCCCACTCACCAGCCAGAGCGGAAGCGCCCTTCTTGTAAGCAGATGCTACAGAGCCGACCAGGCCGCCAACAATGTCGCCGGGAACATAGTAGCCATCAAACAGGGTGTTGAAAGCCTTGCTAGCATTGTTAGCGATGAAAGCGTTGCCAACGATCTTGATCACGTTGGTAGAGACGTTCTGCCAGTTGGCAGTGGTCATAGCAGGAGCCAGGACATCAACCAGGCTACCGCCGACAACATAGGTCATTTCGTTTTCTGCAACAGCAGAGAAGTTTGCAGGCATCATCATAATGAATTTCTCCCTTCAAATTTAGAAAGATATTTGCAAGCCATTTGTTTGGCTTACGTCCCTTACTAGGATGGCAATAATATACCACACTTTCCAGAAATGTTCAAGTACTTTTTTGAAAAAAATGTGAAAAATGTGATAGACTGTGAAAATCCGGTCTCAAAATTCTTACAGAAGCCGCTTTTTTGCACACAGCGACATGTTTTTTTGCAAAACTGGAAGATACTGGAATTTGAAAGGGACCGTGTATGAAAACCGTGATCTATCTGGACGAACTGCTGCTGACGAACTTTCTGGCCGCAGCAGCACTGCTTTTGGGCGCAGGGCTTTTGTGCGCGCGGCAGTGCAGCGGCCTGCGGCTGATGGCGGGCAGTGCGGCAGCGTCAGCAGCTTCGCTGGGCATTCTGCTGCCGGAGCTGCCCGGGCCTGCAGCTTTCCTTTATAAGGTATTCACCTGCTGTGCTGCTGTAGCTGCGGCTTACGGCGTGCCGGGCCTGCGCAATTTTGTGCAGCTGTGTGCGTGGTATCTGCTGCTGAACCTGCTGCTGTGCGGAGCCGTACTGCTGCCCGGGGTGCAAAGCGCAAATCTCTGCGTCTATCTGCCGCTGTCTCCGGGCCGGCTGCTGCTGTGCTGCGGTGCAGTGTTTGCTGTGCTGCGCGGCGTACTGTTCTGCTTTGGCCGTGCAGGCACCCGCTGCTTTGCCGCTGTGCTGGAGCTGGAAGGCTCAGTCCTCTCCGTACAGGCTTTCTGTGACACCGGCTTCTCCGTGCAGGACCCGCTGACCGGGCAGGCAGTGGTTCTGGTCTGTTATCCTGCCGTGCGCAGTGCCCTGCCGCCGGAGCTGCGCACATTTCTGGACAGTTATTTTGCCTGCGGCACAGCACCGCCGCCGGAGTTGCGGGTGCGGCTGGTGCCCTGCACCACCATTGCCGGGCACTGCGTGCTGCCTGCCGTTCCGGCCAAGGCCCTGCGCACCAGCAAAGGCAGTGCAGCGGGCATTCTGGCCGCATTCTGCCGCCCGGAAACACAGCAGCCATGGACAGCTCTGCTGGGCAGCGAATTGGCCGTACAGCTGGGCATCCGCTGAGAAGCACTTGATGCGATCGATACTTATAGATGTACAGGAGGGGTATTCATGTTTCATGTTCTGCACCGGTTCTGGCGTTGGCTCCTTGCACGGCTGGGCTATTGCGGCGGCGCACATTTTCTGGCGGGCGCGCCCAGCCTGCCCCCGCCCCTGACCCCGGAACAGGAAAAGGCCCTGCTGGCCCGCATGGCAGAGGGGGACGCCTGCGCCCGGGACGACCTGATCACCCACAACCTGCGGCTGGTGGTGTATCTTGCCAAAAAGTACGAAAGCAGCGGTGTGCCTGCCGAGGACATGATCAGCATTGGCACCATCGGGCTGATCAAGGCGGTGAACACCTTCACGCCGGAGCGCAGCATCAAGCTGGCCACTTACGCCAGCCGCTGCATCGGCAATGAAATTCTGATGTACTTACGCAAAAGCTCCAACCGCCGTCAGGAAGCCAGCATCGACGAACCGCTGAACGTGGATGGCGACGGCAACGAGCTGCTGCTTTCTGATATTCTGGGCAGTGATGAGAACCAGATCAGCCAGCGGCTGGAACAGGATGCGGAGCGCGCCGTTCTTCGCCGGGCCGTGGACAGCCTGTCCCCGCGGGAACGTCAGATCATGGAGCTGCGCTTTGGTCTGGCGGACGGCATTGAGCGCACCCAGAAGGAGGCCGCCGACGCACTGGGCATCAGCCAAAGCTACATTTCCCGGCTGGAAAAACGGATCATCCATACCTTAAAAGTACAATTGGAAAACGAATAACGGCTCCCAGTTTTTCCCGTGCATAGTGCTTTGCACGCAGGGCCATACTCCCGGTGAGAACAAAAACAGACCGGGGGCGTTTGGATGTACAACAAAGTGGAGCTGTGCGGCATGAACACTGCAAAGCTGCCTGTGCTGACCGAAGCCGAAAAGCGGGAACTGCTGGCCCGCGCCCACGCCGGTGATGCGACAGCCCGGGAACAAATGGTGGAAGGCAACCTGCGGCTGGTGCTCAGCGTGGTGCAGCGGTTCGCCCAGCGCGGCGAAAATCTGGACGACCTGTTTCAGGTGGGGTGCATCGGGCTTATCAAGGCCATCGATCATTTTGACCCCGCCCAGCCGGTGCGCTTCTCCACCTACGGCGTGCCCATGATCATTGGGGAGATCCGGCGCTTTCTGCGGGACAACAATGCCCTGCGGGTGAGCCGCAGCCTGCGGGATACCGCCTACCGGGCCATGCAGAGCCGCGAAGCGCTGGAAAAGCAGCTGGGCCGCGAGCCGACCATGGACGAGATCGCGCAGGCGGCGGGCCTTGCCCGGCGCGAAGTGGCCGCTGCGCTGGAATCGGTGATGGAGCCGATCAGTCTGGAAGAGCCGGTGTACACCGATGGCGGCGATGCGATGTATGTGATCGATCAGGTGCGGGACCCGGACGGCGAGGACAGCTGGATCAGCGGGCTGCAGTTCCGGCAGACCGTGGCCGGGCTGACCCCGCGGGAAAAGCGGATCATGGAGCTGCGCTACCTGCAGGGCAAGACCCAGATGGAGGTGGCGCAGGAGATCGGCATCAGTCAGGCACAGGTCAGCCGGTTGGAAAAAGGCGCACTGAGCCAGTTCCGCACCCGGGACTGAACCTTAAAAAAGGCGGCACAGCTTCCGTTTTGTTCGGAAGTGTGCCGTCTTTTATCTGCGGCTGTATTTGCGCCGGGTGGCCGCACCGCCGCGCAGATGCCGCTCTGCCTTATTGCAGGCCAGAACCGCACGCACCTGCCGGAACAGCTCCGGCTGCAGCGTCCGCAGCCGCACCGCAACATCCTTGTGCACGGTGGACTTGCTGCACCCGAACACCGCTGCCGCCGCACGCACTGTGGCCCGGTTGGCCGCGATATATTCGCCCAGCTGTACCGCCCTCTGTTCGGGGTCTCCCTTCATATCCAGACTCCTCCCATTGTGAACTTATAGTACAGCCTATGCACAGGCCGGGGCAGATATGTTCCGCCGGGGCTTGACTTTTGCGCCGGATGCGCTATACTTTTGCTTGGACATAAAAACAGGGGCGCCGAAAGGCTGAGATCCGCGTTTTGCGGAGTACCCTTTTACCAGACCGGACAATGCCGGCGTGGGAGTTTGCAGAACTGTCCGTTCTTTCACAAACCCCGTGCGCCTGCTGGAAAGCGGGCGCATTTTGTTTTTGTGTACTATCGTTCTGAGAAGAGGAATCCCTATGACCAAAACCTATTCCAAGACCCGCATTCTGGTGGAGGGCGCACTGATGATCGCCCTGTCCACCGTTTTGAGCATGATCCAGATCCCGCTCATGCCCCACGGCGGTTCCATCACCCTGTTCAGCATGGTGCCCATTCTGGTAATGAGCTACCGCCACGGCGCAAAGTGGGGCATCATGACTGCGTTCGTCAACAGCCTGATCCAGCTTGTGCAGGGCCTTGGCAATCTGGCATACTGCCAGACCCTCACGGCACAGGTGGGCTGCGTGCTGCTGGACTACCTTCTGGCCTTCACGGTGCTGGGCTTTGCCTGCCTGATCGCAAAGCCGTTCCGCCGCCGCACCGTGGGTGTCGGTGTCAGCGCCTTTGTGGTGTGCCTGCTGCGCTTTTTGTGCAGCTTTCTGTCCGGTTACATCGTCTGGAAGGACTACGACTACGCTTTCAGCTGGATGACCGAGATCGGCTTTCCCGGCATCTCCAACATGAGCGTGGACGGTCTGTGCTGGCTGTACAGCGCCGTGTACAACGCCACCTACATGCTGCCCGAAGCCATTCTGACCACGGTCCTTGTGGTGATCCTGATCCGTGTCGCACCGCAGATCTTCGACCCGCAGAACGCAAGAGCGTAAGTTTTTTCGCAGTCATTTTTCCCGCCGGGAAGGGTATTTCCCCGGCGGGAATTTTTTTGCAGAAAATCCCAAAAAGCTGTTGACAATCCGGCAAAGCGCTGGTATAATTACTCCTGTCGTCAGGCACGGCACGAACGTCTGGGGGATTAGCTCAGCTGGGAGAGCGCTTGCATGGCATGCAAGAGGTCACCGGTTCGATCCCGGTATTCTCCACCAGAAGGAAAAGCACCGCACGGAAACGTGTGGTGTTTTTTGTTGTTACCGACCAAAGGAGAGATTATGAGCTACGCGATCGTATTCAGCAGTAAAACAGGCAACACAAAATTATTGGCAGACACGCTGCACGCCTGTCTGCCACAGGAAAACTGCTGCTATTTTGGCACCCCGGACCCTGCTGCCATGGAAGCGGATGCCCTCTATGTGGGCTTCTGGACAGACAAGGGAAACGCCGACGAAAGCACTTTGGACTTTTTGAAGCAGCTGCACGGCAAAAATATCTTCCTTTTTGGCACCGCCGGCTTTGGCGGCAGTGAGGAGTATTTCAACAAGATCCTGAAAAAGGTGGAGGGTTCGCTGGACAGGAGCAACACAGTCTTCGGCCGTTATATGTGTCAGGGCAAGATGCCGCTTTCGGTACGCCAGCGGTATGAGGGCATGAAAAAGCAGCCGATCCATCTGCCCAATCTGGATGCGCTGATCGAGAATTTTGACAACGCCCTTTCTCACCCGGATGCAGAAGATCTGGAACGATTAAAGCAGGCGGTAAAATGATAAAAAGGCAGCGGTTTTCCTCAAACAGAGGAAGCCGTTGCCTTTTTTGCTTAGCGGATGATCCTACGCTCCTGCCTGCGGCTCCGCGGTTCTTATCCCACGCTTCTTTTATAAAAGAACAGGTACTGCTGCACGATGCCTGCTTCCAGCCCGAACTGCGGGAACGGGTCCTGCCCGGCAAACTCGTCCCGGATGAGCCGTTCGATCCAGACATCCACCGGCACACGGCCCACACGGCCATAGCCGAACAGACACACGCAGTTTGCCACCTTTTTGCCCACACCGTCCAGTTCCATCAAACGGGCAAAAAGTGCTTCATCGGGCAGGGAAGCCAGCTTCTTCAGGTCCAGTGTGCCCTCTGCCGCCTGCTGCGCCGCATGCAGCACGTAGCGGGTGCGGTAGCCAAGACCGCACTCCTGCAGCGCCTGCTCCCCGGCACAGCAGAGCGCTTCTGCTGTCGGGAACGTATACACCGGCCCTTCGCTATCGCTGCCCAGCCGCTCGCCAAACCGCTCCGAAAGCAGCTCTACCGCCCTGCGGATAGCCGGGATGCTCTTTCGCTGCGAGATGATGAAGCTGACCAGCATCTCCCACTCATCCTGACGCAGCACCCGGATGCCCCGGCCATATTCCATGGCACGCTGCAGAAAGTCGTCCCGGCTGTCCAGCTTTCCGCGCAGGGCGGCATAGCTGCGGCCAAGGTCGAAGTAACCGTGCCAGAAGGTTTCCCATGCGCCCGGCTCACACCGCACCGTGTAGGTTCCGCTGCGCAGTGGTCTGAGGTAAAGCAGCTGTCTCCCGGAAACAAACCGATACCAGCCCTCCGCCTGCTTCCGGGGGCGAAAGCACTGGCCGCTTTCCAGAATTTTGTCCGGGTCGAAATCATCCCGGATCTGAACCGTTTTCTCTTCCAGCTCCATTGCCCCCATCACAGCTCCAGCTCCCGGTACACTTCGCCTTCCAGCGTTTTCCAAAGGAAAGTCTCCCCTTCCAGTGTCATATAGCTATGTGCACTCCCCTCCTTCGGGATGCTCACAGAACCGGGGTTCAGGTAGAGATTGCCTTCGCCGAACTCTGTCCACGCCGGAATGTGGGTGTGTCCATGCAGCAGGACATCCCCCGGAGCCAGCGGCGGCAGGTTTTTCAGGTTGTGCACATGACCGTGGGTAGCGTAAACGAGCCGCCTGCCCACCGGCAGCACCGCATAGTCGGCCAGAATGGGAAAATCCAGCACCATCTGATCCACCTCAGCGTCACAGTTGCCCCGCACGCACAAAAGCGCCGGCTTCAGCCCGTTCAGGAGCGGGATGACCTCCTTCGGGGCATAGCCCTCCGGCAGGTCGTTGCGGGGGCCGTGATACAAAAGATCCCCCAGCAAAAGCAGCCGGTCTGCTCTCTCCCGCTCAAACGCTTTGATCATTTTTTTGCAATAAAACGCCGACCCGTGCAGGTCGGATGCGATCATCCATTTCATGGCAGGATTCTCCTTATTTTATAAAGTATCTATTTTTATTTTAGCCTCCCGGTGAAAAATGGTCAAGTCTATAAAAGTCATACTTTATCCGTTTGACCTCTTGACATCTGCCGGAAGCCGTGTTATCCTACAGTTAATAAAATTCGTGTGGATTTTTACAGCAGTATGCTACTTTTCGCCACACAATGACTTCAAAAAAGCCATTGTGTGGCTTTTTTGCGTCTGCGTTTGTTTTCGAGCAGTCTCGCCCTGACGATTCCGCGGCTGCAGTAATTCATTTCTTTTCTCTACAGGAGCAATGCAAACACTATGAACGAGACCTTTATGAAAGAAAAATCGGTGCTGCCGCTGCTGGTATCCATGGCACTGCCGAACGTTATCTCCATGCTGGTGAACAGCCTGTACAACATCGTGGACAGCCTGTTCGTGGCTCGTATCAGCGAGGATGCCATGACTGCCCTCAGTCTGGTGTATCCCATCCAGAACTTTGCCAACGCCATTGCCATTGGCTTTGGCATTGGCATCAATGCCATGATCGCACTGTACCTTGGCGCAGGCGACCACAAAAAGGCCGAGACTGCCGCCACCCACGGCATGGCGCTGAGCCTGATGCACGGCATTCTCATCACCATTGTCAGCATTGTCATCATGCCGGGCTTTTTGCGCCGGTTCACCAGCGACGCAGGCCTGATCGCATCCGGCATCACCTACTCCACCATCGTATTCCTGTTTGCCACCATCAACATGGCGGCACTGGCCTTTGAAAAGATGTTTCAGGCCGTGGGCCGCATGAAGGTGACTATGGCGGCGCTGATCTTCGGCTGTGTGTGCAACATCCTTCTGGACCCCATCCTGATCTTCGGCCTTGGCCCGGTGCCTGCCATGGGCATTGCAGGTGCGGCCCTTGCCACCGGCATCGGCCAGCTGCTGAGCCTGTGCGTTTACCTCTTCGTTTACGTCCGTACTGAGCTGCCTGTCCGACTGCGCCGCAGCTGCCTGCGCCCGGATGCCGCACTGGACGGCAGACTGTATGCCATCGGCGTGCCGGCCATCCTCAATCTGGCCCTGCCCTCTCTGCTGGTCACCTTCCTGAACGGCCTGCTGGCGGGCTTTTCTCAGAGCTACGTGGTGGTGCTGGGCATTTACTACAAGCTGCAGACCTTCCTGTATCTGCCCGCCAACGGCATCGTGCAGGGTATGCGCCCGCTCATTGGCTACAATTACGGTGCCAAGCAGCACGCCCGCGTGAAAAAGCTCTACGAACTCACCCTCATCATGAGTGCTGTCATCATGGCTGCGGGCACGGTCATCTGCCTGTTCGCTTCCCGCCCGCTGATGCAGCTGTTCACCTCCAACCCCGAAACCGTCGCCATCGGCCAGACTGCCCTGCGCATCATCTGTCTGGGCTTTGTGGTTTCTGCCGTATCCACCACCTCTTCCGGTGCACTGGAAGGCCTTGGCAAGGGCGCAGAATCGCTAGTCATCTCGCTGTGCCGCTACATCGTATTCATCATGCCGCTGGCCGCTGTGCTGTGCCATTTCCTTGGTGCCAACGGTGTGTGGCATGCATTCTGGATCACCGAAGTGCTGTCCGCCATCGTGGCTTACCCGGTGTACCGCAAGGCAGTTGGAAAGTGCTGAGCCTTCTTGAAAGCGCTGGACGGCGAAGGCCAAGTAAAATAAAATAGTTTCAAGCAGTTGAGGGAGAGTTTGCCAAAAGCCCTCCCTCTTTTTTGTGCATTTTATTTGACAGTGCGCAAAAACTGCGGTAAAATGAGGTGTTTATTTTCCGGCATTGCGGCTGGAAAATCGCAATTTAACAGAGGATGTGGGAAAAATATGATCGAGACGATCACGGCCGTCAATCAGGCGGTCAACCAATTCATCTGGGGCGTGCCCGCCATGGTGTGCATCATCGGCGTAGGCCTGCTCCTGAGCGTTCGCACGGGCTTTTTGCAGATCCGCAAATTTCCCTACGCCATCAAGACCACCATCGGACGCATGTTCCGCAAAAAGGATGCTTCCGATGGTGCCATGACCCCCTTTCAGGCGGTGTGCACCGCGCTGGCCGGCACCGTGGGCACCGGCAACATTGCCGGTGTGGCAGGCGCGATCGCCATTGGCGGACCGGGTGCCGTGTTCTGGATGTGGTGTTCTGCCCTGCTGGGCATGTGCACCAAGTTTGCCGAGGTCACGCTGGCGGTGCACTACCGTGAGCGCAGCGAGGCGGGCGAATGGGTAGGCGGCCCCATGTACTACATTAAAAACGGCCTGAGCAAGCATTGGCAGTTTCTTGCTGTGCTGTATTCCCTGTTTGGCGTGCTGACCGTGTTTGGCACCGGCAATGCCACACAGGTAAATACCATCGTTGCCGCTATCGATACCGCTCTGCTGGAGTACGGCGTGGTGGGCGGCGGTGCGCTTTCTACCCTGAACCTCGTGGTTGGCATCGCAGTGGCCATGCTGGTGGCCATGGTGCTGCTGGGCGGCATCAAGCGCATTGGCAGCGTGAGCGAAAAGCTGGTGCCCTTTATGGCTCTGTTCTACATCGTGCTGTCCGTGGGCGTTATGGTGCTGAACTTTGAGCGCCTGCCCTATGTGTTCGAGTCCATCATTGCGGGTGCGTTCAACCCGGCAGCGTTCACCGGCGGCACCATCGGCAGCCTGTTCGTCAGTATGCAGAAGGGTGTGTCCCGCGGCATTTTCTCCAACGAGGCCGGCCTTGGCACCGGTTCCATTGCCCACGCCTGCGCCGACACCAAAAAGCCGGTCAAGCAGGGCATGTTCGGCATCTTTGAAGTGTTTGCTGATACCATCGTCATCTGCACCCTGACTGCCATGGTCATTCTGTGCAGCGGCACCACCGTGAACTACGGCACCGCAGCCGGTGCAGAGCTGACCATCAGCGGCTTTACCACCACCTACGGCGGCTGGGCTTCCATCTTTACCGCCGTGGCCCTGTGCTGCTTTGCTTTTTCCACCATCATCGGCTGGGGCCTGTATGGTTCCCGGTTCCTGGTATTCCTGTGCCGCAGCGATAAGGTGGCAAAGCCCTTCTTTCTGGTCTACTCCTTTGTGTCCATTCTGGGCGCAACGATGGATCTGGGCCTGCTGTGGAGCATCGCCGACACCTTCAACGGCCTGATGAGCATTCCGAACCTGCTCGCGCTGCTGCTGCTTTCCGGCACAGTGGTCAGGCTGACCAAAGAATTTTTTGCATCGGAGGGCTGATTGCCCACAACAAAAAGAGGCTGTTGAACTTTCGGCTAAAACGATGTGCAACAGCCTCTTTTGTTATTCGGGCAGGTGTACCGGTACCCATGCCACACAGTGCACCCAGCAATCGCCGTCCTTGCGGGTATAGCAGAACACCTTGCGGAACAAGATATCCCCCGGCACAAGGTTCAGCTGCCGGGCGCGCTCCATTCTGGACACCGCCATTGGTGTGATCATTGCACTGCTGGTGAACTATTTCCTGCCGCGGGAGCGGGTGGTGCGCCTGTGGGAGGGCTTCAAAAAGCGTCTCGGCCTTTGCCGATAAAAAGCATCCAAAAAATACTGTACGAAACCCGGAACTTTTTCAGGGCCAAAACGGCTCCAAAAGGTTCCGGATCTTTGATTTTTCGCAATTTCCCTGCGCAGGCTGCTACCGCATTTTTTCAATCCCCTTATTCTGCCCGCGTCCGGCTCTTTTCAACCCGGACAGTTCATGTTACAATATACATTAGAAATAAAAAATGAATCGAGGGAATGAACCTTGGATTTTTATGGTACCATCGGCCCGGCCTGCGCACAGCCGGCGATCTTGCAGCACATGGTGGAAGCCGGCATGACCGGCATCCGCATGAATCTTTCCCACGGGCCGCTGGCGGCGCACACCGACTGGCTGGCCATGATCCGCGCAGCCGGCATCCGCCAGCTGCTGATCGACCTGCAGGGGCCGGAACTGCGCATCGGCACGCTGGCAGAGCCTGTTGCTCTGGTTGAGGGCAGCTCTGTACGCCTTGGCGCAGACGGCGTACCTTGCCCGGCAGCTCTGGTACAGGCGGCTGCGCCCGGACAGCAGCTTCTGCTGGACGACGGCAAGCTTCTGGTGCAGGTCACACAGGCATTGCCGGAAGCCCTTGTGTGCACCGTGGTGCGCGGCGGCACCCTGCAGAGCCGCAAAAGCATTGCTGCACTGGGCCTTGCGGTGCCCTCGCCTACCCTGACGGAGGAAGACCTGCAGAACCTGAAAATTGCAAAGCAGTGCGGTGTTACCGGTGTGATGCTGCCTTTTGTGCGCGGCAAAGCAGATATTCTGGCCCTGCGCCATGCGCTGGAAGAAGCCGGGGCTGCGGATATCCGTATCTTTGCCAAAATTGAAAACATGACCGGTGTGCGTGCCCTGCCGGAATTCATCCACCTTGTAGATGAGATTGTCATTGCCCGGGGCGACCTTGGCAATTCCATGCCGCTGTGGGAGCTGCCCCGCTGCCAGAAGCAGCTTTCCGCCGCCTGCCGGGCTGCCGGTGTGCCTTTTATGGTGGTGACCCAGATGCTGGACAGCATGTGCACCCGCGCCGTGCCCACCCGGGCCGAGGTGAGCGACATCTACAACGCCGTATTGGACGGTGCCGCCAGCGTCATGCTGACCGGCGAGACTGCTGCCGGACAGTACCCGATGCAGGCCATGGAATATCTGGTGCGCACAGCGCAGACAGCCCTTGCCTGACCTTTGCGGAGTTTTTGCGCAAAAGGGATGGCGCATTGTGTCAGAATACGGTATAATAGACGTAAATATTTCTTGTTCAGAAAGGTTTTTTGCTATGGGAATCGTTGTGCTCGGTGCTGTTTTTGTGGATATCAAAGGCTATCCCCTTTCCGCCTATATTCCGGGCGGGCGCAATGCCGGCCGCATTGAGCAGGTACACGGCGGAGTGAGCCGCAACGTGGTGGAGGATATCGCCAATGTAGAGCTGCGCCCTACCTTTGTCAGTCTGGTGGACGACACCGGCATGGGACAGGATGTGATCAACAAGCTGGAGAACCACAAGGTGAACACCAAGTACATCCAGCGCGTGCCGGACGGTATGGGCACTTGGCTGGCCATCTTTGACAACGACGGCGATGTGCATGCAGCCATTTCCAAGCGGCCGGACACCACTCCCCTCACCGGCCTTTTAAAGGAAAAGGGCGACGAGATCTTTGCCGACTGCGATGCCATTGCGCTGGAGCTGGATCTGGAAAAAGATACTGTAAAACAGGTGCTGCACTACGCCAAAAAGTACAACAAAAAGGTTTTTGCGGCCATTTCCAACATGAGTATTGCCATGGAGCGCCGGGATTTCTTGCAGCAGATCGATTGCTTTGTGTGCAACCAGCAGGAAGCCGGGCTGCTGTTCTCCGATGATTACGGTCATCTGGCTCCGGACGAAATGTGCAGGGTTCTGGCCGTCAATGTGCACAGCGCCAACATTCCCAGTATGGTGATCACCATGGGCGGTCAGGGTGCCGTATATGCCCGCGCCAACGGCGAGTGCGGCGTGGTGCCTGCCAAGAAGGTGGATGTGATCGACACCACCGGCGCAGGCGATGCCTTCTTTGCCGGCACCACCATCGGCCTGACCTATGGCAAAACGCTGGCCGAGTCCTGCGAGATCGGCAGCCGACTGGCCGCATCGGTCATCTGCATCACCGAGAACGTCTGCCCCCGCTTCCGCCCGCTGGAATTCGGGCTGAACATTCCGGTGGTGGATTAAAGTAATATCAGAAAGCCGGGCAGACTGCGGTCTGCCCGGCTTTCTTTTTAGGATTCGGGGAAGAGGTTTATATCATGCTTCCAGCACCTTTTTGCCAGTAACTGGATCAGGGATATCAAGCAACGCCAGAATGATGGCCATGCGGATATACACGCCATTGTGCACTTGATCAAAGTAGGCGGCACGCGGGTCGTCATCCACATCCTTTTTGATCTCGTCGATGCGGGGCAGCGGATGCAGCACCGGCATATCCTGCGGTGCCTTCTGCAGCAGCGCTTCGTCCAGCTGGTAGCAGCCTTTCAGGCGCAGGTATTCTTCCTCGTTGAAAAAGCGCTCCTGCTGGATACGAGTCATGTACAGCACATCCAGATGCGGCAGCTCAGCTTCAAGGTCAGCCGTTTCCTTATAGATCTGATGGGTCGGCTCCAGCGATTCATTCTTCACATACTGCGGCAGGCGCAGATCTTCCGGCGAGATGAACACGAACCGGTTGCCCTCAAACTGGCTCAGCGCAGCGGTCAGGGAGTGGACCGTGCGGCCAAACTTGAGGTCGCCGCAGAAGCCGATCGTCAAATGATCCAGCCGCCCCTTGCGCTGGCGGATCGTCATGAGGTCGATCATGGTCTGGCTGGGATGCGCGTGCCCACCGTCGCCTGCATTGATCACCGGCACACGTGCAGAAAGGGATGCCCGCAGCGGTGCGCCCTCTTTGGGGTGGCGCATGGCGATCACATCGGCGTAGTTGCTCACCACGCGGGCGGTGTCCTCCACCGTCTCGCCCTTGCTGGCGGAAGAAAGCTGTGCCCCTGCAAAGCCCAGTGTCTTGCCGCCCAGCCGCAGCATGGCCGATTCAAACGAAAGGCGGGTGCGGGTTGAAGGCTCGTAGAACAGGGTGGCCAGAATGCGCCCATCGCACAGGTGGGCATAGGGTGCCGGGTCGGCCTCCATCCGGTCGGCAAGATCCAGAAGGGCCAGCTGCTCTTCCAGAGAAAAGCTGTTGGGCTCAATAAAGTGTCTCACAGCCATGCTCCTTTCAGCACGAACTTCTCGCGCTCGGCTCCGGTGGAGACGAACTGGATCTCATGGCCCAGCTGCTTTTCCAGAAATTCCACGTAAGCCTTGGCCTCTTTGGGCAGCTCATCCCAGCTCTTGCAGCCGGAGATATCCTTGTTCCAGCCGGGCAGCATAGTGACCACCGGCTTTACACGGTCAAGGTCGGACAGCGGGTCGAAGCTGGGGACTTGCACGCCATCCAATGTGTAACCGGTGATCACCGGGATCTCTTTCATGCTGCTGAGCACATCCAGCTTCGTCAGGGCGATCTTGTCTGCGCCCTGACAGGTAAGGCCGTAGCGGCTGGCCACACAGTCGAAGGGGCCGACACGGCGCGGACGGCCGGTGGCCGCACCATACTCGCCGCCTGCCTTGCGCAGCTGTTCATTCCAGTCCTCGCTCATGGCGTTCTCGGCGGCAAAGGGGCCTGCACCCACGCAGGTGGAGTAGGCTTTCAGCACGCCCACCACATGGTCAAGACGGCAGTTCGGAATGCCTGCGCCCAGCGGCGCATAGGCTGCCAGCGTGTTGGAGCTGGAAGTGAACGGGAAGATACCATAATCGATATCGCGCATGGCACCCAGCTGGGCTTCCAGCACGATGCACTTGCCGCTGTCGTGAGCCTGCTGCAAAAATGCACCCACATCACAGATATACGGTGCAAACTGTCCGGCCTGCATCCGGCACCATTCCAGCAGAGCATCGTAGCTCATGGGTTCCTGATGATAGCAGCCACCCAGCTCCAGATTCTTGGATTCCAGGATCATGTGCAGGCGGTCCTGCACGCGCTTTTCGTCCAGATGCAGCAGATCGCCCAGACGCAGGGTCTTTTTGCGGTATTTGTCGCTGTAGGCGTAGGCAATGCCGCGGCGGGTAGAACCAAAGGCCGCGCCCTTCTGGGCAAGGCGGTCCTCTTCCAAGCCGTCCTGCACCTTGTGCCACGGCATGGAGATGGTGGCCTTATCTGAAAGTTTCAGGTTTTCTGGGCCTACCTTTACGCCGCGCTCCTCAATGGCATCCATTTCTCCGGCCAGATGGTCGAGGTCGATCACCATGCCCGCACCCAGTACACAGACAACATCCGGGTGCAGGATGCCGGAGGGCAGCAGGTTCAGGATGAACTTGCCCTGCTCCGTTACAACGGTGTGGCCGGCATTGTTGCCGCCCTGATAGCGGGCAACAACATCGGCATGTTCGGCTAACAGATCGATGACGCGGCCCTTGCCCTCATCGCCCCAATTGATACCAGTAACTGCGGTAAGCATAACTTCTTATTTACCTTCTTTTTCGTTGTTTACAATAGCCTGTACCTTGGTGGGCAGACCATAGATGCTGATAAAACCGGTAGCATCACTCTGCTTGTAGTCGCCGCCGGCAGCAAAAGTTGCAATGTCCTCACGGTAGAGGGAATACGGAGACCAGACACCGGCGTTGATCATGTTGCCCTTGTACAACTCCAGACGCACCTTACCGGTAACGTTTTCCTGCGTGGAGGTGACGAAGGCGCTCAGAGCTTTGCGCAGGGGGCTGAACCACTGGCCGTCATAGACCAGTTCACCAAATGTGATGGACAGCTCGCGCTTTTTGTGGGCAGTGAGCTTATCCAGCGTCAGAGTTTCCAGCACCTCATGAGCCTTATAGAGGATGGTACCACCGGGAGTCTCGTACACACCGCGGCTCTTCATGCCCACCAGACGGTTCTCCACCACATCGTACAGGCCGATGCCGTTGCGCCCGCCGATCTCATTCAGCTTGGCAATGAGGACGGCGGGCTTCATCTTTTCGCCGTTCAGGCTCACCGGCACGCCCTTTTCAAATGCCAGCTCCACGAACTCGGACTTGTCCGGTGCGGTCTTGGGGCTGACACCCAGCTCCAAAAAGCCCGGCTTATCATACTGCGGCTCGTTGCCCGGGTCCTCAAGGTCAAGGCCCTCATGGCTCAGGTGCCACAGGTTCTTATCCTTGGAGTAGTTGGTCTCGCGGTTGATCTTCAGCGGGATGTGATGTGCCTCGGCATAGTCGATCTCTTCGTCACGGCTCTGGATATCCCACTCACGCCACGGAGTGATGATCTTCAGGTCCGGTGCAAAGTGCATGATGGCCAGTTCAAAGCGCACCTGATCGTTGCCCTTGCCGGTGCTGCCGTGGCACACGGCATCTGCACCCTCGGCGCGGGCGATCTCCACCACACGCTTTGCCAGAATGGGCCGTGCAAAGCTGGTGCCCAGCAGATAGCCCTCGTAATCGGCCCCGGCCTGCATGGTGGGGATGACGTAATCCTCCACAAATTCATCGGTCAGATCTTCTACGTACAGCTTGGAAGCACCGCTTGCCTTGGCGCGCTCTTCCAGACCTTCCAGCTCGCCCTTCTGGCCCACATTGCCGCACACTGCAATGACCTCGCAGTTGTTGTAATGCTCTTTCAGCCATGGGATGATAATGGAAGTATCCAGACCGCCGGAATAGGCCAGCACGACCTTTTTAATCTCAGACATAAGAACAGCCTCCGTTCAAACCACTTCATACTTTTGAATTCCCTCTTGCAATTTTTGATTGCGGTGTTATTATACTAGCAAGCAGAGAATGTGTAAAAAGTATCCTGCACATGGTCACGATACAAAATTGACATGAAAGAGGGCACGCCGCTATGTATGTGGACTGGGAATATTACAAAATCTTTTATTATGTCGCGAAATATCAGAATTTCACCAAAGCCGCGCGGGTGCTGGGCAACAACCAGCCCAACATCACCCACTCGATGAACCGGCTGGAAAGCCAGCTGAATTGCGTACTGTTCATCCGCTCCAACCGCGGCGTTACCCTTACCCCGGAGGGTGAACTGCTTTACTCCCGCATTGCATCTGCGGCGGTGCAGATCCAGGATGCAGAAGAAGAGCTGAGCGCCAGCGCCACGCTGGAACACGGTGCGATCAGCATCAGCGCTACCGAAACTGCGCTGAACATCTACCTTGCAGAAAAGCTGCGCGCCTTCCACACGGACTATCCCGGCATCCGCCTGCGCATCTCCAACCACTCCACGCCGCAGGCTTTGCAGGCCGTGAAAAACGGCGAGGTGGATTTTGCCGTCATCACCACCCCTGCCGAAGTGGAAAGCGGCCTGAAAATGGTGGAGTTGAAGCCCTTTTATGAGGTGCTTGTGGGCGGCAGGACCTTTACTGCCCTTGCCAGCCAGAACCTTTCACTGAAGGAGCTGAACAATTATCCGCTGATCTCCCTGAGCGACGAAAGCATGACCCGCGCCTTTTACCGGCAGTTCTTTCTGGATCACGGTGCGGTGCTGAAGCCGGATACCGAGGCTGCCACCACCGACCAGATGCTGACCCTTGTCAAAAGTGAGCTGGGCATTGCATTCCTGCCCCAGACCATGGCGCAGGATGCACTGGCCCGCGGTGAGATCGTGCAGCTGCATCTGCAGGAGATCATCCCTCAGCGCTCCATCTGCCTTGTGTACGACCATCACCGCCCGCTGAACACGGCAGCCCGCAAGTTCCAGCAGATGCTGACCAAGGCGGCCCCCAAACGCCCGGAACACAGATAACTGTTGGGCCTTTCCCTGCAAACTGATCTATACGGGACTGTTGCAAAATAGCTCTCTGAAAAAACAATGCACAAAACCCGGAACCTTTTCACAGCCAAAACGGCTTAAAAAAAGCTCCGGGTTTTTGATTTTGTGCTATTTCTTTGTGCAAGTTGCTATCGCATTTTTATTTTGCAACAGTCCCCTGTTTTATTTTTACTTTTCCTGGATCTGTTTGCCGGTGAGGTGCTCAATGGTGATCTCGTAAAGCTGCACGGCCTTGATGTACAGCGCAATTTCCTTTTCCACCTCTTCCTTGCCGGGGTAATACTTCATGCCAAGCTCCCGCACGCGGGCCTCGGTAGCAGCGGCATCGTCGATCAGATGGCAGCGGCCAAACACCACGGTGCTCTGCACATAAGGCGCCCAGTCGCCCGGCTCAAAGTGTTCGTTGCCGTAAACGGTAAAGCATACCTTATCGTTCTGTTTCAGCGCGTCCACCTTCTGGCCGGACTTTGCACCGTGGAAGTAGATTTTGTCGTGCTCCTGATCGTAGTAATAATTCACCGGGATCGCAAAGGGATAGCCGTCGTCACCGTTCACTGCCAGCACGCCCCGCCGGGACTGCTGCAGCAGGTGCTTTGCAGCTTCTTCCGGGATGGCGCGGCTGGCTCTTCTCATGGGTCTGAACATTTTTGTTTCCTCCATGTATCGCAGGTTTGCGGTGCGCACTCATGCACCCTTGATAATGCGGATGAGGGTCTTATCCAGCTGGATGGTGCGGTTCCACGGGTTTAGGATGACCCCGCTGATCTCCTTTACCGTAAGCGCTGCATCAAACAGCTTGTCCATATCCACAAGAAAGGTGGACTGCACCGGCTCGGCTCCCTTCATTTCCTCGTCAAAGCTGGTGAATGCATACCACCAGCTTGCGCCATCGGCCGTCCGGATGGCCCGCAGCTGCATCTGTTCACTGCCCAAATTGGGCTCCACCGCCACGACAAGCTGGCCATGCTCCTTTATGCGCCGCCGGATCACGGTAAGGGTGTGGGCCAGCTGTTCCTGTGTGGGCTCCTGCTGCAGGGCGGCTACCGCCTGCTCGATCTTTTCGTTGCCGTTCAGGCCCTTGTCTCTGGGTTGATTCATTGAGGTTGGTTCCTTTCTATTGTATTTTGGCAGAGGGAATAAGCACAACTCATCACAGCAGCAGATCGAACAGGCCGATCATTACCGGCATAGACACAATGGAAAGCAGAGTGGTCAGCACATACAGCGCGCTGGAATGCGCCGCATCGCGGTCATAGAGCTGAGCCATGGAGGTAACAGTAGCACAGGCAGGGGTGATGGCGGCAAGGTAGACCGTCATCAGGATGTTCTTGCCGTCGGCCACCCAGCTGGATGCATGGCAGACCCACAGCAGCACCAGAACCACCAGCGGGCATACCACCAGACGCAGCACTGTGGGCAGATAGTTGCGGCGGGTGCAGAACACCTCCCGCAGCGGCTTTTCTGCAATGGCCATACCGGCCAGCAGCATGCCCATCGGTCCCATCATGTTGCCCACTGTGCTCATGGTATTCTGCAGCGGTGCAGGCAGCACCACACGGAACCAGTACAGCAGTGCACCGGCTGCAATGGCGATCATGTTGATATTGGTGAGCACCTTTTTCCAGTCCAGCGCACTGCTGCCCTGCAAAAGGGAACTGGCGTGGGTCCACAGCAGCACCAGCTGCACAATGATGAATGCGCAGGAGTAAATGACATACGCATCGCCCATCAGAGCCTTGACCAACGGGATCACCAGTGCAGCGGCGTTGCTGTAGATCACATTCACCTGTTCCACGGCATCCAGCTTGAGCGGGCGGCTCAACAGGGCGCTGAGCACCAGCAGCACTACATGGATAGCCGCCGCAATCGCCATGGAGTACAAAAGTCCCTTGCGGATCTCCGGCGTATCGTCGATCTGGAATGCGTTGATGATCACGCAGGGCGTGACCAGATACACCATGACCACCGAGAGCACCCGGCTGTCGCTGGCCTTCAGCAGCCCTGCTTTGACCACAGCATAGCCCATGATCAGGATCAGGAACAGCTGTGCGATTTGCTGGGCCAAAAGAATGCTGATCTGCATTGTTCTTCCTCTTTTCCGTCTTGTGTTGTAAAAGCCCAAAAGGAGAGCCGCCTTCCGCAAGGCAGCTCTCCCCTTTTTCTGATTTTATTTGCCGCTCGTCAGCCGCTCCACATGCAGCGCCAGATAAGCGGTTTCCTCGTTGGGCAAAAACACGCCGTACTTGCGCAGCACAAAGGTGCGTATTTTTTCCGCGCAGGTCACCGCTGCCGGATAATTCTGCTGCATCTGCTGGAACAAAAAGTCGTCCTCGCTGTCCATCAGTTTGCCGGAGAAGAACCGCTCGGCAAAATACTGCAGGTGGCTCACGAACCGCGCATAGTGGATGCTCTCGGTGCTCACCGGGCAGTGCATACTGTAGGTGACAATGTTGGACAGCTCACCGATCAGCTGCGCTGCCCGCATGGCATCGTAGCCGGCCTGCGGGTCCTGCCGGGCGTTGACGATATGGAAGGCGATGTTGCCTGCCTCTTCGTCCGGCAGCTCGATGCCAAGCTTTGCCTTTACCTTCTGCAGGCCGCGCTGGCCCACCGCGTACTCCTTGGGATAAAAATGCTTGATTTCCCAGAAGATACGGTTGGTCACCACAAGACCCTTTTGCTGGCGCTCCACTGCAAAATGCAGGTGGTCGGTCAGCAGCAGATAGATGTGCGCCGAAAGCTTGACTCCCAGCGACTGCTCTGCGTCGTCCACAATGTCCTGCGTCAGTTCCAGATAGGATGCCGGAATGCTGGAAAACAGCTCCAGCATAGGCTGTGCGTCCGGGTTGGACAATGGAAGGAACACGCGGTCTGAGGGCTGCCGTTCAATGGGCTCGCCCGCCTTGCGGCCATAGCCGATGCCCTTGCCCAGCAGGATGGATTCCTCGCCGCTGTCATCCTGCACCAGCACAACACTGCTGTTCAGCACCTTCTGAATGTGCATCGGTCCCTCCTCCTTCCGTTGAAACCTTAAGACTGCCGCTTAATCCAGATCTTCGCCGTTGGAAGCAATGACCTTCTTGTACCAGTAGAAGCTGTCCTTACGGCTGCGGGCCAGAGTACCGTTGCCCATATCATCCTGATCCACATAGATAAAGCCATAGCGTTTGGACATCTGGTTGGTGGATGCAGAGATCAGGTCGATGGGTGCCCATGTGGTGTAGCCCCACATCTCAACACCCTCATCGATGGCCTTGCCCATTTCGCTGATGTGCTGGCGGAAGTACTCTACACGGTAGGGGTCGTGGATGGAGCCGTCGGCCTCCACCACGTCCTTGGCACCCATGCCGTTCTCCACCACCATCAGCGGCTTGCGGTAACGGTCGTACAGCTCGATCAGGCTGTAGCGCAGGCCCTTGGGGTCGATCTGCCAGCCCCAGTCGGTGGAGGGCAGATACGGGTTCTTGACACCCAGCACGGTGTTGCCGGGGGTACGCTCTGCGTTCGGATCCACAGACTCGGTCATGGTCATATAGTAGCTGCAGGAAACAAAGTCCACACAGCCTGCCTTCAGGGTGGCGGCATCCTCGGGCAGCATTTCCACGTGGATGCCCTTGCGCTCGAACATCTTGAGGATCAGGCGGGGGTACTCGCCCCAGACATGCACATCGGCATAGAACAGGTTTTCCAGATTCTTTGCCTGAGTAGCCAGCTCATCATCGGGTGCGCAGGTGCGGGCATAGGTGGTGAGCTTGGTCAGCATGCAGCCCACCTTGCTGCCGGGGATGATCTCGTGGCAGTCCTTTACTACCATAGCGCTGGCCACCAGCTGGTGGTGCAGGGCCTGATAGCAGGTCTCCAGCATCTTATCCTCGGGCACGCGGCTGGGGATGATGCCGGCGGTGGTGAAGGGGTGACGAATCACGCTGTCCACCTCGTTGAAGGTGAGCCAGTACTTGACCTGATCCTTGTAGCGCTCAAAGCACGCATGGCAGAACTTTGCAAAGCAGTCGATCACGCGGCGATCCACCCAGCCATTGTACTTGGTGGCCAGTGCCAGCGGCATTTCGTAGTGGCTCAGCGTGACCAGCGGCTCGATGCCGTTCTTGTGCATCTCAGCGAACAGGTCGCTGTAGAACTGCAGGCCCTTTTCGTTCGGCTCTGCTTCCTCGCCGGTGGGGAAGATGCGGGTCCATGCAATGGAAACGCGCAGCATGGTAAAGCCCATCTCGGCAAACAGCTTCAGGTCTTCTTTGTAATGATGGTAGAAATCGATGCCGCGGCGCTTGGGATAATAGGTATCATCCGGGTCGGCCATGGCGGCAGCAATGTGTGCGTCGTCCATGGCAACATGGGACTTGTAATCCTTCACGTCGGTGTTGGGCTTGTAGGTGGCAACATCGGCCACGCTGGGGCCTTTGCCATCCACGTTCCATGCGCCCTCTACCTGGTTCGCGGCAACAGCGCCGCCCCAGAAAAAGCCTTTGGGGAAACTCATTTATTTGCCTCCAGTTTCAGCAGTGCGGCACCGGGCACCACAGCGCCCTCGGCCACAGTCTTGATGGTGAACTCATCGGCGTTGGTCACGACGATGGGGGTAGTTACATCATAACCGTCTGCTTTGATTCCGTCAAGGTCAAACTTCATCAGCAGCTGGCCCTTCTTGACAGTCTCGCCGTCCTTGACCTGCGGGTCAAAGCCCTTGCCATCGCGCTTGACGGTGTCCATGCCGATGTGCATGAGCAGCTCGGCACCGGCAGCGGTCTTCATGGAAACAGCGTGCTTGGTGCCGAACACGGACTCGATCACGCCGTCTGCAGGGGCATACAGCTCGCCCTTTTCGGGCACCACGGCAATGCCGTCGCCCAGGATCTTCTGGGAGAAAACTTCATCCTTGACCTCTTCCAGAGCAATGGCCTTGCCCTGCAGGGGGCTGCTGATGGTGGAATCCGCAGCTGCTGCGTCTGCAGCAGTCTCGGGAGCGGGTGCAGCGGTCTCATCCTCTGCGGGGGTCTCGTCCTTATACAGGAAGAAGGACAGTGCGAAGGAGGCCACAACAGAGATCACCAGACCAACTGCAGCCCACAGGATGTTCTTGCCGTTATCCGGGTCAACGAACATGGCCATGCCAGCCAGACCGGGGCCCATGGCAACGAATGCCTTGACCTTCATCAGGCCAACGAACAGACCGCCGATGAAGCTGGAGACCACAACGGACATCATGACCTTCTTGTGCTGCAGGGTAA
Organism: Faecalibacterium sp. AF10-46; assembly: GCF_003604105.1. Lineage (NCBI taxonomy): Bacteria > Bacillati > Bacillota > Clostridia > Eubacteriales > Oscillospiraceae > Faecalibacterium > Faecalibacterium sp. AF10-46. The sequence continues at coordinate 154,428 of NZ_QVGY01000004.1, forward strand.
CACCGTACAGAGCAGGCTCGGTGATGCCGAACAGGCCGGAGATGCCAGCGGAGATCGCGGTAGCGCGCAGATTCTCGTCCTTAGTTTTCAGAGCAACACCTAGGCAGGCACCGCCCTCGGAAATGTTGTGTGCCAGAGAAGCAGGCATGTACAGCATTTCAAAGCCGGGGTCAGAAATAGAAGCAACTGCGTAGGGGACCAGAGCCTTATGCATGCCCATGGAGATCATGAACGGCAGCACGGCAGCCAGCAGAGCAACGGCCAGCCAGCCCAGCGTGTTGTACAGAGCCAGGATCACGGTGGTCAGCAGAGCACCGATGTTGTAGCCCAGAGGTCCGAGGACGACCAGTGCCACAGGAAAGCCGATGCCGAAGCACAGCATGGGCACAAAGAACACGCGGATGGCCTTGGGGCACCACTTGTTGGCCCACTTTTCAATAAAGGACATGAAAATGACGGTCAGGATAGCCGGGAATACCTGTCCGCCGTAAGCGATGTTCTGCAGCTTGATGCCGAGGAAGTAAGCACCGCCCTCGGTAGCCAGCAGAGCGGAAACGCTGGGGTGGATCATGGCAGCAGCCAGAGCTACCGACACCAGCTTGTTGCAGTTGAACTTGGTTGCAGTGGTGAAGGCGACCATGACGGGCAGGTAGTACAGAGCTGCATCTGCCACGCCGACAAACACCTTATAGGCGATATCTCCGCTGCTCATCAGGCCCAGAGTGCTCAGCAGCACCATCAGAGCCTTCAGAACGCCTGCACCTGCAATGGCGGGGACCAGCGGCTGGAAGATGCCGACCATGTAGTCCAGAATAATGCCGCCGATCTCTTTTTTGCCCTTGGGGGCAGCGGGAGCTGCAGCCTGACCTGCATTGAAGGTGCCCAGCTTGAGCAGCTCATCGTACACTTCGATGACATCGTTGCCGATGACCACCTGACACTGCGGGCCGCTGGAAATAACGCCCATAACACCGGCAGTCTTTTTCAGGGCTGCAGCATCCACCTTGGAGGTGTCTGCCAGAGTGAAGCGCAGGCGGGTGGAGCAGTGCTCGACCTGCACAACGTTCTTCTCGCCGCCAACCAGACGCAGCACGTCGGAGGCAGTCTGCTTGTAGTTCTTCATTTTGTTCTCCTTTATCTTGTGTGTGGTGGCATTTCCCTGCCGCCCGGCCGAAGCGGACAAAAGAAAAAAGACCCAACAGAATGACTCCGTGTACAATTTCTCCCGGAATCATAGTATCTGGCTACAATTCACCCAAAAGAAAAGGTATTCGTCATTCCATCAGATCCTGCCTGCATTACCAGTAACATGTCCAACTGGATATTGTGGTATTAGTATATCAATCATCTTTTCGTTTTTCAATATGACTTTTTCACAAAATAAATCTTAAAAAATTATGAAGTTCGTACATTCGTTTGTTTATTCACATAGCTGTCGGTGTGTGCTCGTGTACTCCTTTCACCGCCCTGCCCTGATGCCGACCGCACATCTTGCGCACCGCGCCGCCGCTTGTTATAATAAGTGTAACGATCTGTTTATCACTTTTTACATACAGGAGGTACCATCCATGCGCATTGCTTACGAGACTATGCTGGCCGAATTTGAGCGGGTCCTGACCAAATACGGTTTCAGTCCAGAGCGTGCCCACGAAGCGGCCGAGATCTTTGCCCAGAACAGTCTGGCCGGCGTGTTCAGCCACGGGCTGAACCGCTTCCCCCGCGTGGTGGAATACCTGCGCAAGGGCGAGATCGACCCCGTCTCTGAGGCCGAGTGCATTGCCAGCTTTGGTGCCATGGAGCGCTGGGACGGCAAGCGCGGCTTTGGCCCGCTGAACGCCAAGCACGCCATGGACCGTGCCATAGAGCTGGCTCATCAGTTCGGCATTGGCATGGTGGCGCTGGGCAACAACAACCACTGGATGCGCGGCGGCACCTACGGCTGGCAGGCCGCAGACGCGGGCTGCATCGGCATCTGCTGGTCCAACACCTGCCCCAACATGCCTGCATGGGGCGCAAAGGACAACCACATCGGCAACAACCCGCTCATTCTGGCCGTGCCGCGCTCGAACGGGGAACACATCATGGTGGATTGCGCCCTGAGCCAGTTCAGCTACGGCAAGCTGGAAACGATGCGTCTGGCCGGCAAGCAGCTGCCTGTGGCGGGCGGCTACGATGCAGACGGCAGCCTGACCACCGACCCCGCTGCCATTGAAGAGACCCGCCGCATGATCCCCATTGGCTACTGGAAGGGCAGCGGCCTTTCCATCCTGCTGGATATGATCGGTACTATCCTGACGGGCGCAAACTCGGTGGCAAAGATCGGCACCTTTGGCGATGAAGTGGGCCTGACCCAGATCATGATTGCCATTGATCCGGCAAAGTTCCAGTCCGCCGACCTCACCGATGCCGTCATTGATGCCATTGCCGCCGATGTGGCATCCAGTGAGCCTGCAGAGCCGGGCCGTGAGGTGCGCTGCCCCGGCATGGGCGAGCACCGCAGCCGCAAGGAGAACATGGAGCTTGGCATCCCGGTCGCCGAGGAGAAGTGGGCCGAAGTGCTGGCGATGTGATGTAATGTTAAAAGGGGTGTCTCTCCGGCAGACAGAGAGACGCCCCTTTTCTTTTTATCTGTGGTTTTCCGCAAATATCCGGCCCAGCTGGGACAGGATATCATGCGGCAGCATTCCGTACTCGCCAAGCGCAGCAGCGGCACGGTCGGCAGCGGCACCGTGCAGATACACCGCGCAGGCCGCAGCTTCGTATGCAGGCAGGCCGCAGGCCAGCAGGGCCGCCGTCATACCGGCCAGCACATCTCCGCTGCCGCCCCGGGCAAGGCCGGGGTTTCCGGTAGGGTTTGTGCACACGCGGCCATCTGGTGCAGCCACCACGGTACGGCAGCCCTTGAGTACCACCACGACGTTCCATTTTTCTGCATACTGCCGGGCAATTTTCTCACGGTCGGCGCTGATCTCTGTCACGGAAAGGCCGGCGAGCCGGGCCATTTCACCGGGATGCGGGGTCACGATCAGCTCTCCCGCCGGGTGTGGCAGCGTTTTGCCCTCGGCCAGCAGCTGCGCGGCGGCGTTCAGGCCGTCCGCATCCAGCACCGCGCTGCCTGCAAAGCCGGGCAGCAGCTTCTGCACCAGCGTGCGTGTCTCTGCCGCGCGGGCTGCACTCTGGGCCGTACCGCCAAGGCCCGGGCCCAGCAGCAGCACCGTCGCCTTCTGGCGCTGGAGCCGTGGAATGCTCTCCGGTGAGATGCCGCCTTCGGCCCCCGCCACGCAGGGACACAGGCAGCATTCCGGCAGGCGGGCCACCGCAGCTGCCAATACCGGCTCCACGCTGGCCAGCGTCACAATGCCCGCACCGGTGCGCAGCGCACCCTCGGCAGCCAGCAGGGCCGCACCTCGGTAATATGCGCTGCCTGCCACAGCCAACACGGTGCCAAAGCTGCCCTTGTGGCTGTCGCGCGGGCGCGGCGGGATGCTGTGCCAGACAAATTCGGATGTGATCTCGGTTGACATTTTATGCTTCCCCCTGCACCAGTTTGCGGATCTGCTTTTCCACGTTCTGCACTTCCTCATGGAACATGCGGGCGGAGACGCGCAGCGCGCCGTGGCCCAGAATGATGATCTGTTCCATGCCGTCGGAAGTAGCCACACGCACCCGCCGCCCCTTGCCGATCTCATGAGTAACGTGCTCGATGAACATATCGGCGGTTTCGGCTTCCTTGGTGTAGACCACATGGATATTATGGTACTGCTCAATGCTGCCGGGGCTACCCGGCACACGATAGGCATCGAATACAAGAATAAGATTGCACTTCTGGTAGCCCTGATAGTTGCACAGAATATCCATCAGCTTGTGGCGGGCCGCTTCCAGACTGTCCTTTGCAAGGGCGTTCAGCTCATCCCACGCAAAGATGATATTGTAGCCGTCCACCAGCAGATATTCGGGCAGGATTTCCCACTGCTGGGCATCAAAATCCGGGCGTTCCCGCTTTTGCACCGGGCGGAATGCCGCCAGCGGGTCCCGTTTGATGGGGCCATAGGTGCGCTCGAAGATTTTGAGCAGCTCGGCATCCTCTTCCAGTGTCGCGCGGTAAGCCGCTGTCCGGCGCTGGGGCACGGCCTGCGTCTCCTGCTCCGGGCTTTTGCTTTTGCCCCAGCCGCTGTCCACATGCATGTGGCTGCGCACCTGATCCCAAGGCACCACAAAGCCCGCGCCATGGGCGCAGAACACCGAATCTGCCGGGTTGTCAAGGTCGTGCTCCGGCTCGTAGCCCACAGCTTCAATGATCTCCGCCGCATTGTGGCAGGGCCGGTAGCCGTCCAGCGTCAGGGTCAGGTGTCCCCGGCCCCGGGTATAGCCCACCACCTCCATGGGGTAGCTGCGCATGGTGGCCACCGGTGCAAAACCGGTGAGCACAGCAGCCTCTTCCCCGCTCTCTGGCGGGTCAAAGCTGCCCTCCATGCGCTGGATATCGGTCATGGCACGGCCAAGGTTTTCCACCGGCACTTCCAGCCGAAAGGCATACCATGGCTCCAGCAGCTGGCTTTTGGCCAGCATCAGGCCCTGCCGCACCGCGCGATAGGTGGCCTGCCGGAAATCTCCGCCCTCCGTGTGTTTAAGATGGGCGCGGCCCGCAATGAGGGTGATCTTCACGTCCGTCAGCGGTGCACCGGTCAGCACGCCAAGGTGCTGCTTTTCTTCCAGATGGGTCAGCACAAGGCGCTGCCAGTTCTTGTCCAGCACTTCTTCCCGGCAGTCGGCGGCAAACTGCATCCCGCTGCCGCGGGGCAGGGGCTCCAGCTTGACATGCACCTCCGCATAGTGGCGCAGCGGCTCGTAGTGGCCCACGCCCTCCATAGGCTCCGTGATGGTCTCCTTGTACAGAATGCCGCCGGGGCCGAACTCCACGTTCAGGCCAAAACGCTCTGCCAGCAAACTGCGCAGCACTTCCAGCTGCACCTCGCCCATGAGCTGCACATGGATCTCGCCCAAAGTCTCGTTCCATACCACATGGAGCTGCGGCTCCTCTTCTTCCAGCCGGTGCAGCTTGCCCAGTGCCGCGTGCACATCAGCCCCCTCCGGCAGCAGCACCTGATAGCTCAGCACCGGTTCCAGAACCGGCACATCGCTGTCGCGTTCCGCGCCAAGGCCCTCGCCCGGGCGCGCCTTGGTCAGGCCGGTGACGGCGCACACCTGCCCCGGGCCGATGGCTTCCGCCAGCGTATACTTTACGCCGGAGTACAGCCGCAGCTGGTTTGCCTTTTCCTCCCACGGCTCACCATCTGCTTCGCCGGAGAGCTGGGCCTTTACCTTCAGTTCGCCGCCAGTCACGCGCAGCCATGTCAGGCGCGTGCCCTGCTCATCCTGCGACACCTTAAACACCTTGGCACCAAAGGCATCCAGCGTGGGAGCCGGACGGATATAGCGGTCAATCCCGTCCAGCAGAGCATCCACGCTTTCCAGTGCATCGTTTTCGGTACGCCGCAGCGCCGAACCGAACCAGCACGGGAACACATGCCGGCGTGCAACGGCCGGGATGATGTCCGCATCGGTCAACTGCCCGGCATCCAGCATCCGATCCATCAGTTTTTCGTCACACAGGGCCAGTGCTTCGTCCCGGTCGGCCTGCGGCACATCAAAGGCCACAAAGCCCTCGCCCAGACGGTGGTTCAGCTGGGCGAGCAGTTCTTTCCTGCTCTTGCCGGGCAGGTCCATCTTGTTCACGAACACAAAGGTGGGCACATGGTAGCGCCGCAGCAGCCGCCAGAGCGTCTCGGTGTGGCTCTGCACGCCGTCGGTGCCGCTTACCACCAGCACAGCATAGTCCAGTACCTGCAGGGTGCGCTCTGTCTCGGTAGAAAAATCCACATGTCCGGGGGTGTCCAACAATGTGATATCCGTATTGCCCGCCGTCAACAGGGCCTGCTTGGAAAAGATGGTGATGCCGCGCGCTTTTTCAAGCGTGTCGGTATCCAGAAAGGCATCCTTGTGATCCACGCGGCCCAGCTTGCGGATCGCGCCGGAGCGGTAGAGCATGGCTTCCGAAAGGGTGGTCTTGCCGGAGTCCACATGGGCAAGGATGCCCAGAACGATTTGTTTATGCGTTGTTTCCATCCGCTTCTCCTACAATCAAAAATTCATTTTTATTGTAGCACGGATGGGGAAAAAAGAAAAGTTTTTGATTTAGAATGGGGGTCGAAGCCCAAAAACGCAGTTTATCTTATCGGCTTTTCACGTGAAAAAACAGCTCTGGAAAATCCGCAGATTTTCCAGAGCTGTAAATATAAGAATAACAATTCCGCTATTCATAGCCAAAGCGAACGCGTCGGCTATTTTAATGGTCAGTTACTCCACGATGATGCTCTTGCCGGTCATTTCAGCAGGCACGGGCAGACCGATATACGGCAGCATGGTGGGAGCGATATCAGCAAGGCAGCCGCCCTCACGCAGCTTCACATCACCGCAGCCAACTGCCACAAAGGGCACCACGTTGGTGGTGTGTGCGGTGAAGGGGGTGCCGTCCGGGTTCATCATCTTCTCAGCGTTGCCGTGGTCGGCGGTGATGAAGGCGCAGCCGCCGGCCTTCAGCACAGCAGTGACCACCTGATCCACAGCAGTGTCAACGGCTTCCACGGCCTTGACCGCAGCATCGAACACGCCGGTGTGGCCCACCATATCGCAGTTTGCGAAGTTCAGGATCACCACATCGTACTTGCCGCTCTCGATGCGCTTGACGCACTCGGCAGCAACCTCGGGGGCGCTCATCTCAGGCTGCAGATCGTAGGTGGCGACCTTCGGGCTGGGGATCACGCAGCGGTCCTCGCCCTCGTAGGGAGCCTCCACGCCGCCGTTGAAGAAGAAGGTGACATGAGCGTACTTCTCGGTCTCGGCAATGCGCAGCTGAGTCTTGCCATTCTCGGACAGGTACTGGCCCAGAACGTTCTTCAGCTCCACAGGCGGATAGGCGACCTCGCAGTTGGGCATGGTGGCATCGTATTCAGCCATGCAGACATAGTTCACCTGCTTGCGGCCGCCGCGGCGCTCAAAGCCGGTGAACGCATCGTCGCAGAAGATACGGGTCATCTGGCGGGCACGGTCGGGACGGAAGTTCATGAAGATAACGGTGTCGCCGTCCTGCACGCGGCCGCCCTCACAGGTGACGCAGGGCAGAACGAACTCATCGGTCTTGTCTGCTGCATAGGAAGCCTCGATGGCCTCGGCAGCGTTGGCGGCATGATTGCCCTCGCCGTAGACAAAGGCAGCATATGCCTTCTCTTCACGATCCCAGTTGTTATCGCGGTCCATGGCGTAGTAACGGCCGGAGACGCTGGCGATCTTGCCGATGCCCAGCTCGTCCAGCTTAGCCTGCAGGTCGGCCAGGAAGCCCTTGCCGGAGTGCGGGTCAGTATCACGGCCATCGGTGATGCAGTGCAGGTAAACGTTCTTTGCACCCAGATGTTTTGCCATTTCCAGCACGCCGAACCAGTGGTCTGCGTGGCTGTGCACACCGCCGGTGCCCACCAGACCCATCAGATGGATGGCCTTGCCGGCATCGATGGCAGCCTTCATGTTCTTGACCAGAACCGGGTTCTGGAGCATCTCGCCGTCCTTGATGGACTTGGTAATGAGGGTGAGCTGCTGGTACACGATGCGGCCAGCGCCCATGTTGGTGTGGCCAACCTCAGAGTTGCCCATCTGGCCCTCGGGCAGACCGACGGCCATGCCGGAAGCGTTGATGGTGGTCATGGGATATTTTGCCATCAGAGCATCGAGGTGGGGTTTCTTTGCGGCGACCACGGCGTTGCCGAAGGTCTCCTCCGGCACCCAGCCGAAGCCATCCATGATGCACAGAAGAACAGGTTTCTTTGCCATAAAATTGAATCTCCTTTGAATTTAACAAATCAGCGCCCGGCACAGCGCTGGAAATGCGGCGCAGCCGGGCGCTGAAACAGCTGATTTAAACCGTCGATCAGCCCTTGGTGGCTGCATTGACGATCACTGCAAAGTCGGGAGCCTTCAGGGATGCGCCGCCGATCAGGCCGCCGTCCACATCCTTTTTGCTCAGCAGTTCCTCGCAGTTCTTGGCGTTCATACTGCCGCCGTACTGGACAGTGGTAGCCTCGGCAACTGCCTCGCCGTACACCTCGCCGATCACCTTGCGGATCTGGCCGCAGACTTCCTCAGCCTGATCGGCGGTAGCGGTCTTGCCGGTGCCGATGGCCCAGATGGGCTCGTAAGCGATCACGACATTTGCCATCTGCTCAGCGGTCACATCACGCAGAGCGATCTTGGTCTGCATACGCACCAGCTCTTCGGTCACGCCCTCTTCGCGCTGCTGCAGGCTCTCGCCCACGCAGATGATGACCTTCAGACCGGCGTTCAGAGCAGCCAGAGCGCGCTTGTTCACGGTCTGGTCGGTCTCGGCGAAGTACTGGCGGCGCTCAGAGTGGCCCACAATGACGTACTCCACGCCCAGATCCACCAGCATGTCAGCGCTGATCTCGCCGGTAAAAGCGCCGGACTTCTCGAAGTGAACATTCTCAGCACCCACATGGATGTTGGTGCCCTTGGTCTTTTCCACAGCGGTGACCAGATCGGTATACGGGGTGCAGATGACTACCTCGCAGCCTGCGTCCTGCACGGCGGGGACCAGCTCGTCCACCAGAACAGCAGCCTCGGAGGCAGTCTTGTTCATCTTCCAGTTGCCTGCAATGATAGCCTTACGCTTTGCCTTATCCATGATACTCTATCTCCTTTATTTACCTTCTATCGTGCAGAAAACTCTGCACAAACAAAAAGATGCGGCGGCGCTAAAGCCGCCGCACCCATTATGATGCCGGGATCAGATTATGCGTTCTGAATAACTGCGATGCCGGGCAGCTCCTTGCCCTCCAGATACTCCAGAGAAGCGCCGCCGCCGGTGGAGATGTGGGTCATCTTGTCGCCCAGACCCATCTGCTGCACAGCTGCTGCGCTGTCGCCGCCGCCGATCACGGTGGTAGCATCGCTCTCAGCCATAGCCTTAGCAACTGCCAGAGTGCCGGCTGCCAGAGTGGGGTTCTCGAACACACCCATGGGGCCGTTCCAGACAACGGTCTTGGATGCCTTGACGGCATCGGCAAACAGCTTCATGCTCTCGGGGCCGATGTCGCAGCCTTCCATGTCAGCCGGGATCGCGGTGACAGGAACAACCGTGGTCTCAACAGGAGCGTCGATGGGATCGGGGAAGTCCTTGATGCAGACAGCATCAACGGGCAGCAGCAGCTTCACGCCCTTCTCCTGAGCCTTGGCCATCATCTCCTTGCAGTAATCCAGCTTGGAATCGTCGCACAGGCTCTTGCCGACCTCGTAGCCCTGAGCCTTGACGAAGGTGTAAGCCATGCCGCCGCCGATGATCAGGGTATCGACCTTCTCCAGCAGGTTGGAGATAACATTCAGCTTGTCTGCGACCTTTGCGCCGCCCAGAATAGCGGTGAAGGGACGAACGGGATCGTTCACAGCGTTGCCCAGATACTTGATCTCCTTCTCCATCAGGTAGCCGACAGCGGTATCCTTGATGAAGTCGGTGACACCTGCAGTGGAGCAGTGTGCACGGTGGCAGCTGCCGAATGCATCGTCAACATATGCATCAGCCAGAGAAGCCAGTTCTTCGCTGAACTCGGGCATGTTCTTGGTCTCTTCCTTGCGGAAACGGGTGTTCTGCAGCAGAACGACATCGCCGTTGTTCATGGCAGCAACAGCAGCCTTTGCGTTCTCGCCGACAACATTGTCGTCATCTGCAAACACAACGGTCTTGCCCAGCTTTGCGCTCAGAGCCACAGCAACGGGTGCCAGGCTGAACTTTGCCTCGGGGCCGTTCTTGGGCTTGCCCAGATGGCTGCACAGGATGACCTTTGCGCCATCGTTGACCAGCTTCTGGATGGTGGGCAGAGCTGCATTGATGCGGTTCTCGTTGGTGATCACGCCGTCCTTCATCGGGACGTTGAAATCGCAACGGACAAGCACCTTCTTGCCGCAGTAGTTCTGATCGTCGATCGTCTTCTTACCTAAACCCATGGTAATAAACTCCTCTCAAGTTTTAATTTCTGAACTAGAGTTTCGCTCGCACTCGGGGGTCTTGCCCCGTTACTCTACTATTATAAACAAAAACCGTGCACATTGCAAGCTTGCAAGATAGATAATAGTTTAACAAACATTTGCCGCTGATGCACGGAAATGTGTGTATTTTGACCGAAAGCCGCAGCCTTACCGTGTTTTCCGGCAGAACATTCCGCAAATGCGGTCATACATTCCCCATATGAACTTCTGGTTCCGCTGATCCCGCTCAAAAATTGCTTCCACACCAGCATAGCCGCTCGCCTTATACTTCCTGAAAATTTTATTTCTCAGTCTGGTATGCTTCGTTGGCCGGTTCAGCTGCGTATTCTCCTAAGCAATGTTAGAAAATTCAACCGGATAGCTTTCTATCTTCGCACCGTATTTCTCGACAAGGTGTTGTCCGCGTTCCGTGTTTATCAGCAGGCAGGAAACGCCTTCTTTACTATTGATCGTTCCTCCCTGTTCCACCAGAAGCTGCGGATCATATTTCTGAACGCCCCAATAATCTCCAATGGTAATGTCGCCCACACGCTGTCTTTGTGCGTAAGGGCATCCTCCTGCATCGTAATGGCGCTTTTGGGACATACGCTGGAACAAGCACCGCATCCGCAGCATTCCTCTTTACTATTATATTTGGGATAATATAAGTACGAATATGTCCTGAACAGCTTATAGTGTTTAAAATCTTTCTTATATTCGTAATCAATGATCCTCGACTGATATCCTTCTTTTTTTCAAGTATGTCTGTAGCGCAAATGCCTGCAACGCCGAACCGTAATTGTATGAATTATGGAAAGTGATCGTTCCAATTTTATTGGTCTTCATTCCAACACCTCACGACTTTTTCCCATCTCTCCGGCAGCGTACCAGGATTGTTATTGATCGAAAAACATTTTATTTGGAGTCAGCGCAATCACTCCACCTCTCTACAATTCATAATATACCAATTTAATTATACTACGCTTTCCTGCTATCAGCAAGTTGATTTTCTCGTTGAAACTGTAGGATTTGTAGGATTACAATAGATGATAAAAAGAAAGACGAATGGGTCGTCCTGTGTTATAGTTAAGTTGATACACAAACCACACAGAAAGGACAACGCATTCGCCATGAATACTGTAACGCAAACCATGAAGTTCCGTCAATCCCTTTTAAGCTATGCAGAGAAGCACGAGGTAACACAGGCAGCAATCAAGTACAATGTGAATCCCCCATCTAAAAAAGCGTACTGTTACTTTACTCTTCCCCGAAGTCATCCTCGCCGCTCATCGCCTTCCCGCCATAGAGCGTTTTCAGCGAAAGGCGGAACTTGCTTTTCTTTTTGTATTCGATAATCATGGCTTCAGAATAGCCCAGCGCACCGGGGCGGCGTTCTTTTGCCGCACGGATGATTGCCTTCACCGACACTCGGCCCACATGGTCTTTGAACACATCGTCCCGGACAGTATCCCCATACGCCACAACGATGCGAGCAATGCCCATCAGGATGTTGCCAGAGAAGGAGTTGTTTTCTCCCTCCCATGTTGCCGCTGCCAGACGGAGCGTTCTGTCCAGAACAGCCTGTCCATATTTGTCATAGATGCGCTCCAGTGTAGAAACTGCACTGATACCGTTTTTTGCTTTGGTCGAGGTGATTGCCAGGCCATAGGACTGCACAATGGCCTCAATCATCTTCTGTTTGGGGTCATCTGCTTCAATATGCGCCTTGAAGGTCTCGAAAGAGGACAGCGCCTTGACATGCTTTTGCTGGTCGGCAAAGATATGGGCTTCCTCCTTATATTTCAGGTCATCGTAGATCATACACCACACCGGGGTATCACGGGAACCGGACTCACTGGCAATGATCTCGATGGTGTGCTGGCCGTCAAACACATAGTTGATGCCGTCGCGGCGGCTCACCTTGACCGGGTTGATCTGGTAGACGTCAAATTCTTCCAGTGCCTTACGGATATGATTTTCGGACAGCGGCCGCTGGTACTCCTGATTGGAAACCAGATTTCGGATGGGGATCAGCTCAAAGGACACATCCGGGATGCAGCGCTGCTGCGCTTGGGTCAGCATATCTTCTGCAATCATCTTTCAATTACCTCCAGCGTCTGCGTAATTTGTTCTTCCAGTCTGCGCAGGATCACAGCAAGCTGCGCCTTGGTCGGTTCGGACACCAAATCGATATCTGTCTTTGCCCGGGTTCGTGCGATGGCATTCATCCATGTGGGGATCGTCAGTGCCAGCCCACGGAATTCCATGTCCGGGTCAAACATCGGCATCTCCTTGATGCCCACCTCCAGTGGTGTGGTCTGCTTTTGCTGCGTCTTCCCGGATAGGCCGTCCGTTGATTGCTGCCTTGGCTTTCGCTGACGCATTTTCACATCTTCTTCTCTTAGCAGTTTTCTCCTGATATCAATTAGCTTTGTTTCGTCCATTTGTGCAAACTTCCGCATTTTTTCAAAGGAAACAACGATTTTGTTTTCAACAAGTGCCGTAAAAAAGGCTTCATCCTTTTCTGCAATCTCATCCAGAAATTTTGCCAGCATACCATACGACTCTACTGAATTATACGACATTGAAATCTGCACTGCTATTACTTTGGATATACGATCAACTGGAATGCTTACCAGCTGTCCTTCCTCTCCTTTTTTCTTGATTGCTAAATCCAGACTTTTTCTTCGTTCTTCTTTTCGTTTTGCGTGAATCCTTGTTTTCTCTGCGTTATACCATTTTCCTACAAGGTACTTATAAATCGTTTTGTCCGCAGAAGATTCCTTAACTCGCTTTTTGCATATCCAGATAATGGCATCCTCTCTGGAGACAAAATTCATTTCTACTGTTTTGTAGTCCATCTCTTCGTAACTGCAGATTTCATAACGCTTGTGTCCATCCAGAATGCAGCCGTGCCACACCACAATGGGCTCCCTGCAGCCTTCACGGAGCAGGCTATTCTCCAGCCTGTTTTCCTCCTCCAGAGATAGTGGAACGCTCAGCAGTCTGAACTCCGGGTCGATTTGCCAGACCTGTTTCATGTGTTCTCCCTCATTCCGCTTCCGTGATGGTTTCGATGTCGCTCATATCAAAGGCGGCTGCATTCTGTTCCTTCAGCAGCCTTCCGTGCAGCAGGCAGGAGTCCTGTGTTCCGACCTGCGGTGCCACCGTGCAGATACCGTCCAAAAGTACCTTGCTCTGGATACAGAAGGAATTATCCTCCCAGCACCGGACACGCAGCGCATCCGCTGTTGCCTCCCTTGCTGCCAGCACCACCAGCTTTTTGCTCTGCGGGTGGATGCCCAGCGACACGAACGCCGGATCTCCCATGGCCTTCAGCGTTGTGCGGTGGATGTAGATGCGGTTATACTTGGCACTGATGCGCAAGCCAAGCTCGTTGTCCTGTTTCATAAGGAATCACCCATACTTCCCTGCTGCTGCGGCTGTGCCTGCGGATGCACCTCGGTCTTTTTCCCGTTTACCGTGATGACCGTGTAATTATCAAAGGTCTTGACTGCCAGAGAACGGCGGCTCTCGGAATAGGTGGGGCCAAACTTGCCGCTCCACTGTTCCGCAAAAACGGATTGGCGACTGCTGACCTTCTTGCCATCCCGGTTGACCACCTTGGGGAAGCATTCACTGGATGTGAGGTCAAAGGCGATCAGGGCTTTTCCATTGGCCTGCACCATTTTGCCCAGCACCTTATACCGATAATCCGGATTCCAGTCCATGATCTCACACAGAGTCAGAACAAAAAGTTCTCCTGTCCGCTGGGAGGGATACCGCTTGCCGTCCTTTGTCCGACCCCAGCGGTATCCGGTGATCTCAATTTCATCGCAGGGTTTGAGCAGGAGCTTCTTCTCTTTTCGGTTGATGAGGATCTGCACATATTCCACATCCGGCATCAGGCGAACACAGGCGGTATTCACACCGATCTTGTCCACATTCACCGTCAATGCTGGTTCTTTGATGTGAGCGAAGAACTCCGGGCGGACGATCTCATATTCACTGAGGTCGATTTCTTCTTCACCTGTCATGGTCATCTGCGCTGCAACAGCTGCATCCGGCAGCAGGCTCATCTGTGCATTCTCTTCCATCATTTCTGTACGTCCTCCTCAAACAGTTCCCCCAGTTCTTCCTGAATGAAACTGCGCAATTCTTCATACGAGGTGACCTGAAGCTCCGTTCCGGTGCTGACCATCTGTCCGGCAAGCCGGGTCTGCCACTCCTGCCGGGTCAGATTCCGAAGCTCGATCATGCTCTTTTCTACATAATACCCATTGCCGACACCCTGCCCGAAGTCCCCCACTACGCCACGGATACGTTTGCCTTGCCGACAGATGTTCTGGCCGGTGGCATCCTCCACGGTGACCTCATTATCTTTGATGTACACGCTGGCGTTGGTTCCGGCATAGATGCAGGCGGCATCCTGCCCATCCCGGTAGATGCGGCCGTAGAGCTTATAGTTGTTGTCCTGATCCCAGCCGAAGATTTGATACAGGGTCTGGATATAGGCCTTGGCGGCTACCGAACGGGAACGGCGATAGCCCCGGACACCGTTTGCCCACTGGATGGCACAGCGGTTCTCCTTGGCGGTGGGGCGCACGGCGATTTCTTTCCGCAGCGGATGCACCAACAGTTCTACATAATTATCTTTCAGATCCATCTCCCGGATGGCTGCCACACTGAAAGCAATGCTATCCTTGTGAAGCATGATGGCAGGGACACTCTGGTCACTGAACAGTTTAAAGTCTGCCACCTCATATCCGGTCAGGTCGAAGGAGCCTTCCCGCACCTCTAGCCGCCTCTCATCTTCTGGGTTGCTGTCCACGCTCCGGCAAGCGGCGATGTAATCTTCCTTGGTGAAGCTGCCCCACTTGGGGTGAACGATGACAAAGCCTTTCAGCAGACCGTCCGGGATGACCTGCAGTTCCGGCAGCAGAGACGTACCGCCGAACCTGGCATTGTTCATGATGCGCTGGACTGCCAGAAAATCGTTCCGGTCGATGATGGCTTCATGGTCATCCCGGTAATGACTCTGGGGCTTTTCTCCCCGGTTCTTGAAGGACTTCTGGTCGTGAACATCTGCCGCAAACTTGGTGAACCGCTTGCGAGTCAGCACATCTCCGCAGTAACGCTCGTTCCGCATACTGGCTGCCACACCGGATGCCGTCCACTTCAGATTCCCCAGATACGTCCGCTTGCTCAGCTTCGTGAGGATGTCTGCGATCTGCTGGGTGGAATATCCGTACAGGTACATATAGAACATGAGCTTCGGGATCTTGTAAGTCTCCGGGTTGACAACGAGCTTGCCGTCCTCGTTCTTCACAAAACCCAGCAGTTCCGGGGTCAGAGGCAGGCCATGGTCCAGCCGCATCCGCAGGGAAGTTTCCATGCTCCGGCTGCGGGTACGGGATTCCTGCTCTGCAATGGTGGCCTGAAAAGACAGTGCCATGTGAGAATCATCGTTCAGGGAGTAGATTGCTTCCGACTCAAACAGCACGCCGATTTTCTTCTCAGACAGCTTGCGGATGATGCTCAGGCAGTCCACCACATTACGGGCAAAACGAGAAATATTTTTTACAATGATCAAGTCGATTTTTCCGGCATTCGCATTTGCCAGCATCTCATTAAACCCATCCCGATGCTGCATGGTAGTGCCGGATTTTCCTTCGTCTGCGTAGATCTTCACCAGCACCCACTGAGGATGCTGTGCCACCAGCTCTTCGTAATACTTCTGCTGCAGCTCAAAGGATGTGGTCTGCATGGGGTTGTCTGTGGAAACACGGGCGTAGATGGCGACTTGCTGATACTGGTCGGCTTTCACATGGTCGTTCTGCTCCTTCGCCGGGATGTACTCGTATTTATCCGGATCAATCGAGGCCTGCGAGATGCGCTGCCGCACCCGGTTCTGATTTTGGGCATTGGTCAGTTCTGTCTTTTCCACTCAGTTCACTCCATTGCATTCGTTTCTTCTTCAAGGCGCAGTTGCTCTGCCCGCTCCGGCATGGCAGGTTTCGGCAGGGTCGATAGCATCGGTTCATCCAGTTCATCCGCCGGGAGAGTCTGCCAGCCCTCCGGCAGCAGTCCTGTATCCCGCAGGTCAGCTTGGTAATACGATGCCAGTGTAAAAATGTCTTCAGAAATAAAGTAGATTCCCACAGGATGCTCCTGCGCCGCCAGCATCCGTGCCATAAAGGACATTTCTTTCCAATCACTGGACACATTGCTGACCTTTTGCGTCACGATGAGGTCCACCTTACCGGTGAAGCAATCCTCCAGCAGACGGCACCCCTCTTTGGAGTACTCCATGTGCGGGGCGGTCATTCCCCTATCCACATAGAAATCCACCAGTGTCCACTGCGGGCACAGGGCAATATCGTCCATATACTGCTGGATATGCTTTTCCAGATAGTTCTCATGTCGGGTCTGATTGAAATACCGGATGTACACCCCGATCTTATACGGCGTATATGGCATGGGATACTCATACGGGATACTGTCCAGCCACAGGCGGTGACGGGCAAGGGCCGCTTTCTTGGGATTCTCCTTGATGTGACGGCGCAGCACATTGGAGCCGCTTTGTGCAAGGGTAGATTCCTGCGGAGCTGGCTCTGCAAGCCGTGTTTCCATCTTTGTCACCTGATCCATATGTACTGCCTCCTGATGTGCTGAAAATGCACCGATTTACTGCTGATTCCTTTACCTATAATTCTATCTCTGTGCAGCTTTACACTCAAGGACACCCATGTCACTTTTGAGACATCTCACAGACTATTTTTTATTTGAGGACGCCTCAGTACCACTCAGCATTTTGGCAATGGTACTGATGGCATCACTTGCCTTCCGCAGATTCGATTTCGTCAGATTTGCAGCCAAGGCGTGTTCCAGCTCTCGACAGGCGCGTCCCACCTGTTCCTTCTCCTCTGACCACTGTGAAGCATCCACCTCCGCTTGCCCATTTACTCTTTTTACCAGAGCGCACTCAGGAAGATTCAAGGCCTTTTCCAAATCATATAGCGTTTGAACCGAAGGGATACACTTGCCCCTCTCAATGCGACCTACATGTTCTCTCGTGATTCCGGTGCACCACCCCAGTTCTTCCTGCGACCATCCATACTGCTGTCGGCATTTCTGAATAAAATCTCCCAATGTTTCGTTCTTTCCGACTTGCACCACCAATTTTTCATCTGATTTCATTTTTCTTCTTCCCTTCTGGATTTTTATCTATTTCAAGACTGCTCAAGACAGCCCAGAACCACCGGTTATTTTACATGCCTATCTAATCATGTAAGCTAAAATCCAACTTATGCCCATAAATCCGTTTTTCAAAAAATTTCAGATTTTTTTGAGCACACGCCAATCCGAAGAAACACTGGGTACAGATAACTCGCGCCAAAAGTTCCCAGCTTTTTGGGGCCGCTCACGCAGCCCTCTGATTCCTGAATCACTCTTGCCCGATGGAACGCTCTCATCACGGTTGCCCGCGTCACGCTCTTTTCCTTTCGATTGAAGAATATCTCTCCACCTTCTACAGTGTACTTCAGGGGCAAGCCTTTCTCCGTCACAAACGGATATCCGGCAAACGCCACGATCGCATCCCACAGACACTCCTCCGCATTCGGCGAATTGATTTCCCGCATAAGTCGCTCACAGACAGCAATTCTTCTCCGATAGACTCGTCTACGCTCGGCATTCAGTGGCAGCTCGGGCAAATTATAGTTTCCTTTTGTATATGGCAGATAGCCATGTACAGAAGCTCTTTTCAGCCCAGTCTGATCCATGATCTCCTGGATCGTACACCCTTGTTCGTACAGTTCCTGTACTTCTCGGCTGTGTTTCGTACTATAATATCCCGCAGTGATCAGCATCTTCCGAACCGTCAGAGGGGTCGTATCCAATGCCTTTGCGATTTCCCGGATACTTGGAGCTGCTTCTGAACGTTCCACTCGATCATCGAAAGGTTCACCGAAGAGATCGATTACCTTCTGCT
The DNA here is from genome assembly GCF_003604105.1 of Faecalibacterium sp. AF10-46. Taxonomy (NCBI): domain Bacteria; kingdom Bacillati; phylum Bacillota; class Clostridia; order Eubacteriales; family Oscillospiraceae; genus Faecalibacterium; species Faecalibacterium sp. AF10-46. The sequence goes on from NZ_QVGY01000004.1 coordinate 172,510, forward strand.
GCAGTGCTTCGATTTCTTTCTCCCGGTCATAATCAGGCTTTTTCTTCGGTCGGCCGCGCTTCGCTTTTACGGTGTCGGTTGATTCACACAGTGCATCTTCTGACATCGGGCGCTTCGGGCCGAAGTCGTTCATTGGGTTTTAGATCATTCCGCTATGCCATTCTTTTCCAAGTATGGCTCTTGCTTGAATCTCCTTTCGCTTCAAAAATCATGCTTTAGCCGAGACAGGATCTCGTTGCCTGCTGCTCGCCACGAAGAGGCAGCACATCTGAGCAGCGCAGCCATGTGTACACATGGCTATTAGCAGTCAATTGGAGTTTCCTCCACTATATTGATTAAGTCGAATCACATGACTGTTAATGTTTTTATATTTTATTACGCATTTATTGGATATTGACTTTCCCTTTATCAAAAAGTAGAATGTTCCTAGATACTCTTTTTTTGTAATTGCATCGATGCCCGTACATTCATAGATGCTATAGTCCAGAAGGGAAAGTACAGGATTCATGTAGAACATTTTCTTTTTTATGTAGATAATTCCCAATGCTGCCTCAATCAGAAGAAAAATCATCAAATCCCAAAAATCGGGAGTGTCAGAAAGAGAAAGTCCTGTCAGCACTATCAACGAGAAATTGGCAAAGTAGTTTTCACCCGTCAAGTCTTTCACCGTGGTCACTTTAAACTGCTTTCCCGTCGCAATACTATTTGTTTCGGAATCATCCGTTGTAAGGATTTGTGCTGTAAAGAACACACCTATACTTCGCAGCATTTTTTTCACCTTGGTGGATAAACTTAGAACCAAGTCCTGATTGCCATTTCTCGCGCTGCCAGTCAATGCCGCCCGATGTCAAGTCTTGGACAACATTTTTCACAAATTTCTATTTTAGACGTGCTGCCACATCCCGCCGCAAATCCTTGATTTTCCTTGATATTCCGCCATTTTTCTCTTTGGCGGTCTATTTTTTTGCCCTAATCTTCATTTTTACCGCTGATGATCTAGGTTCTTCACCTTTTTCAATCATAAAAGAATCCTCGTTTAATCTTTTTCTGTGCTGCGCTATATCTTTACAGGATTCCATATCAATCTTTTCCAAAAATCCTGCTTATCTCTGGTTTTTCCATCAAAAGCAGAAATTCGATCCAACATGCCATCAACAGCCCGGAAAGATAGGTGTCAAAAATGCCCTGAGATTTTTGTTAAAAAAGACTAAGATTTTTAATTTTCGAGCAAGCGATACACTTTTCCCTCTCCATCATGTTCTTTGTCAAAAAATAAACATTCGTTAAAAGCCCGGCAAAGATTTATCTGGTTTGTCAGGAAGATAACCTTTTTCACAATAAAAAAGCTCCCACCTGCAACTCAAAGTTTCCTTTGAATCACAAGTGGGAGCCACTACCAAATCTTCAAATATTATTCTTAGTTTTCTTTTTGTTCTGCTTCAATTTCAGATTTTTTTCTTCTACCCCGGCGTTTCTTTTCTGCTTCCGGTTTCACATCTCCAATATCATAAATGACAACTTGCTCATCCGGGTACAAAGTTCCATTCAAGGTATAACTAAGTTTACCACCGTTTTCATCCTCGAAAGGCAGCATTCTCCTAAACTCTACCTGGATAGCCGGCACCTTAATGCTGATCGCATACGTCTGCTTGCTTTCCTCGTTACTGAACTTAATCGCATTCGGATCTTTTTCTGAACAAGGCTGAATCGCAATCTGCCTAGTCTTTGCGTTGAGCAGCACCCTGATGTACGGTGCATAGTTCAACTCTACAGCCGTTGCCTTATTAAATTTCAGGCTGTTTGAAGTCACCGTCATAACAGACTCGCCTTTCGGTTGCTTTAGATTGATTACCTCAAATCCCTTTAAAATTTCCATTTCACATTCCTCGCTTTCATATTCTATGTGTTCCTGCTCTGGCTTTGCATCAACCAGTGCCATCACCTTTTCTGTTGCCGTTTCCAACCTCTTGAAGGAAACAGCCTTCCATGTAGGTCTAATGGGAACGAATCCTAACAGCACGCCTTTTCGTAAAGGAATCAGCCTTTGCTGCTTTGGGCGAATACGCCTCCGCTTGCCTGCAATCTGTTCCAGCCTTACCTGTGCCTTATCCCAGACCTCTCGCTCTACGATTGCAGGGTGATGGTCTGGTATAAAATACTGCTCCACCTCGCCTTCATTTTTCTTGGTCTTGTGGGTCAAACAATCTACCGTATAGGTTTTCTGCATCAGAACGTCGCCGCAGTATTTTTCATTCCGCAGGATATTCTTGACCGATTCACCTGTCCATGGGTTATTTTTGATTGTTCTGATTTCCAACGCATTGAGCTTTTCTGCAATTTCTGCCGGGTGCATTCCCTTATCAAAGCTCATATAGATGGTACGAACAATTTCAGCTTCGTTGGTCACAATCACCATTTCGCCATCATCGTCCGTATCATAGCCCAGCAGACTCGTCGTACTGATTTTTTGCGTTCCGGCTTTCATCCGGCTTCGAGTTGCCCACTTGATATTAGTGGAGATGCTTCGGGATTCCTCCTGTGCGAAGGAAGCCAGCATCGTCAGAAATACTTCTGCCTTTTCATCCAGACTATCCAAGCGTTCCTTATCAAAATACACACTGACAGGTGGCCGGAGGTTCCGCAGCAATCGAATATTAGTCAGGCAGTCCACCACATTACGAGCAAAACGACTGATAGACTTCGTAAGAATCAGATCAATTTTCTTAGCCTTTGCATCCTCTATCATCTGCTGAAACTGCACTCGATGCTTAACTTGTGTACCAGAGATTCCCTCATCCGCATAAATGCCTGCCAGCTCCCAGTCTGGATGCTCCGCTATAACAGTGTTGAAATGTGCCATTTGCTCTTCCAGACTGGTTTCCTGCGCCTCCTGATCCGTGCTGACACGACAGTATGCAGCGACACGCTTTTTAGGTGGTTCTTCTGTTTCCGCCACGACACCCACTGTTGCAGGAATTATTTTCACATCATAGGTCTTTGTCAGGCGAGGGGTCTTTTTTCTTCCCTTTTCCTTACGTCGTTCTACCACAATTGGCCTTTTAGCATGACTATCGCTTGCCACATTTCTCCCTCCTTTCACTTTTTCTTCCTATTACAAAGTTGCCCATGTTATAGCATTATCATTAATGTCATAACATGGGCAAACACTATTTGCAGACTCTCTATCTTACTTATTATACCGCATTGTGGGTATCTCCACAATATCCATTTGCATACCCACCCCGTATAATGAAACGTAAAGAACAATTTTTTACAAGCAAAAGTGGTGACAGCTTTGATTGATTTTACTCCTCTGTGGGAAACTATGCGCCGCAAGCAGGTAACACAGTACCAGCTTCTCAAAAACGGCTTGGACAACAAAACGCTGGACACTCTGAAAAAGAATCGGAATATTACACTATCCACATTGGAAAAACTCTGTCAGATGCTCGATTGCACTCCAAATGATGTCGTGCAGTTCATTCCAGACGATAAAAAATAATGCCGTCATAGTACCGTATAGTCGGTGGCTGTGGCGGCATTCCATTATATATAGGTAAAAACGCTCATTCTATAACTATCACATTCCTGCAGAATGAAACACCCGCCTGGTCGAGAAGATTCACAAATCCCCTCACCCAGACGGGCGTTGTTTTTTCGTGCAGTTCCAAAGGCAGGCTATCCGGGGCGGACATCTTATATGTACCATACCTGCCGAAGCATTACTGCCGCCAGTTCCAGAAGTACAACTACACTGCCGACCACCTGCGGGACCATAAAAATCACAAATCCACCGATCAGCATTTGAAGTGCTTCCACTCCTTGCGACTGTTGCATCAAGAACGAAAGGACCGCCGTTGCCAGTAGCACACTGCCCAGCAGATAGAAAATCCATGCCGAACAATGATGCAGAAATGCCACAAACCACTTTGCCAGCCATACAGCAAGGATCAGCGGGAGGGTTATCATCACCAGCATCAATTTTAACAGCCATCGAATTGCTTTCATAATGTCCTCTTTCTGGCTGGTCTGTTGCCCATGTTATAGCACACTCTCTGATGTTCCAACATGGGCAACCCAGTCCTCTCTCAAATTTAGCTTGTGTGCAGTGCTTTTACAGTATCCTGTATGCTCCGCTCATATTTGAACCGTACCACGATGCGCCCTCCATCATGCACAAAGACATTTTCGATAAAGGCCGACACCATACCTGCCGTGAGCCTCGTTCCGTTCAGAAAATTTTCAGCCTGCTCTGCCGCTGCGCGCACGGTTCCCGGCACAACGCTCTCAGCGGATTCTTCCGCCTTGGATTGTTCAATTTGCTCTTGCACCTCTGAAATTCGTCTGTCACACTCCTGCTTTTTCTGCTTGTAGGTATCCAGTGGGAGTGTTCCTGCTGCATATTCTTCATACATCCGCATCTTCTCTCCCTTTAGATTTTTTAATTCCTGCTCCATCAGAGTTTTGCGGCGGTTTGCCTTTTTGTGGGCTTCTTTCAAATCCTGTTCTTCTTTTTGAATATCGCCGTAGAGGGAATCCAGCAAAGAAAGTTCCTTTTTCAGTGCCTGAAAGACAGCATTTTCAATATCACTGACCTGAAAGACTTCAGAGGTACACTGAGTTTGCCCCACAAGTTCCAGTCCTTCTCTGCACCAGAATGTCGGCACAACCTGTTTGAAATTGTGCGCCATCACTCGCCTGCAATTTCCGCAGCGGACTTTTCCTTTTAGCGGGAAGTCCACACTGCCCATCAGCACTTTATGGCTGTTGCTCTTTATGACAAGCTGCGCTTTTTCAAATTCTTCACGACTTACGATTGCTTCATGGGTTCCCTCCGTAATAAACTGCTGTTCTTTGGGAACCGTTCTGACAATGCTTTTGCCGGAAATCAGCGTTTTGGTTTTGCCCAGAACCATTGCCCCGGTGTACACATACGCCGTGAGGATTTTCCAAACGCGAGTACTATCCCAAAGAATCACTGGGGCGATGGTATAGGTCGTTTCCTTGCCATACGCCTTATTTTCTTTGTTATATACGCTCGGCACAGAAACATTTTCGTCATTGAGCATCATTGCTATCTCTCTTGTACCTAACCCCAGAATCGCAAGATCGAAAATACGCCGCACGATTTTTGCCGCTGACGGGTCGATGATAAATGCGCCCTTTTTGTCTGGGTCAAACTGATAGCCGAATGGCGCAGCGGATGCAGTTGTGATGCCTTTTCGCCACTTGACCTGATTTGCAGTCCGCAGTTTCTTTCCTGCATCCCGGCAATACATGGTATTTACCAGATTACTGACGACCACATCCATTCCAAGCGTTGTACCTTTATAATTATTGCTGTCATAGTTATCGTTGATAGCAATGAGCCGGACACCCAGCAGGGGGAAAATCTGCTCCATGTATTCGCCCACACCGATATAATCACGGCCAAAACGGGAAAGGTCTTTCACGATGATGGTATCAATCTTGCCATTGCGCACACCATCCATCATCTGCTGGAATCCCGGTCTGTCAAAATTGCTGCCTGTGTAGCCATCATCTACAAAATCCATCACAGGCACATTTTGCAGACTTTCTTTGCAGGCAATATACCGCTGGATCAGTTCTTTCTGGTTTTCAATGCTGTTGCTCTTGTCCTTGCCATCTTTGCCCAGATCGCCATCAGCCCTTGAAATGCGCTGATACGCTGCAATCATGTTTCTGCACTCTCCTTTCCAAGTTCTGTAAACACATCCTGAAATCCGAAAACAATCCGAATCCGCTTGTCCGCACTCACTTCGATTTTCTGCACAAGGGATTTTACCAGCTGAATGTCAAATTCAAAGTTGTCCAGATGTTCTTCCAAATGAGAAGTCATATTCAGGTATTCTTCGATCTGCCGTTCTACTTCCGCTTTTTTGTTTTCTGCTTCCTGCAGCGCAGCCCGTAGACCATCATACTGTCTGGAATAATCTTCCCGAATCAGCTGGTAATCTTCGGAATCCACCACACCAGCCACATAGTCCGCATAAAGCTGTTCCCGCTTCTTGGCCATCTGGCTGACTTTATCGGTCAGGCTCATAATTTCGCCCTTTGCACGGTAGACGGGATTCTGCACATCCTCGATTTTCTGCAATTCTTCCAGAACCTTCCGTTTATCGCTCAGCTGGACAATGAACAAATGCAGCTGATCCATTATCAGGGCTTTCAGCAGTTTTTCTGGAATCTGGTGGCCGATGCACTTATCGTCGGCCTGCCTTGCCTTGCAGATGTAATAGCAGACCTTTTTACTTTCCTCCGCTCCATGCGGCAGTCGTTCAAACTCCATCTGTCTGCCGCAGTCTGCGCAAAACACCATTCCTGCAAGGTCATTCTGATATTCTGCCCGAATCTGCTCCGACTTTGCTCTTACTGTCTGGAATACTGCTCGATTCTTGTTCAAGATTTTTTGCACCTTTTCAAAATCATCCCTTGCGATAATGGCCGGATGTGTGTTCTTTGCCACATACCACTGTTCTTTCGGAAGGTCGCGCTTGTCCTGTCCTGCGAATAACTTCTGTGTACTTTTATTGTTGATGGTATCGCCCACATAGGTTTGATTTTCCAAAATGTGCCGGATCGTGGTTACGCCCCACTTTTTACAGGTAAGCACTTCTTTCCCCTCAACCATTTTTCTATGCCACTCCCGTGGAGTCGGAACCTGCAGCAATGTCATTCGTCGAGCAATTTCAAAAATTGGTACACCCATCAGTTCCCACTGGAAAATCAACTGCACATAAAAAGCAGCTTCCGGGTCAATTTCATTACGCTTTGTCACGGGGTTCCGAATATAGCCATACGGAGCATCGTTTCCAACAGCATAGCCTGCTTCTTTCTTACGCTGCAAAGAAGTCCATATCTTTTTGGATATGTCTTTCGCGTACATTGCGTTGACCATATTCCGAATCGGGAGAGCCAGACTTTCCATATCCTCTTTGCGCGTACTGTCAAAATTATCTGTAACAGCAATCAATCGAATTCCCAAAAATGGGAACACCGTTTCGATATAGTATCCTGCTTCCAGATAGTTGCGGCCAAAGCGTGAGAGGTCTTTCACCACGATGCACTTGATTTTCTTCTGCCGTACATCGTTCATCAGGCGGGTAAATGCAGGCCGCTTGAAATTTGTTCCCGTAAATCCATTGTCGAAGTAGGTATCCACATAGCTCAGTTCCCTGCTGCGGTTGATATAGTCCTGCACCAGTGCGATCTGCGTTTCCATGCTTTCTTCTGTTTCTTCATCCTCAACAGAAAGCCGCCCATAGATTGCCGCAGGCATTTTTGCTTCCAGTTCCGGGAGCAGCACAGAAGCTGCCGCCTGTTCCGGCTGCGGGAGATTTTTTCTACTCTTTCGTGCCACTGTCTGTACCCTCCACTTCTATCCGACTAAGCATCTGTTTCCATTCATCCGTTTTCATGGTCAGGCTGATTTCTGCCTGTCCATCGTCCCGTAATGTAACCGTGACCTGCTCGATATACTTTTTCACAAAATTGCGGTCAAGTTCCTCCGGGGTCTTATACTGTGCCATCTGCTGAATCCATGGATTGCGCAGGCTCAACGCTCGTTCCCATACCAGCGTATCTTCCATAATTGTTGTAAGCTGTTCATTCAATTTCCGCTGTGCTTCTTCGTAGTCCAGCAGTTCGGCACGATATTGTTCTTCGGTGATTTCATCGGCTATATAACTCTCATACAGCGGCACACGGCGAAACTGTTCCATATTCAGTTCGGCCAGAACGGACTTCATCTGCACCGACTTTTCAGCTCGGACTGCTTCAATCACTTTCCTGCCTGCTCCCTGCTGAATCGCTGCAGCCAGCTTTTCTTCTTCCAGATGTTCCAATTCCAGAGCATCCATCACCTTTTTATAAATGGTAGCTGCCGGAACTTTCAAATTCTTTCCGTTTTCCTTATGTGCGCGGCAATGGCGGCAATAGAAAAGTTCTTCCTCCGTTTTCTTATCCTTATGCCAGCAGAGTGCGTAGCCGCAAGTGCAGACAATGTGTTTTGCCAGCGGGTTCGGTTTTTTGTAGCTTTTCCGAATGGAGATTTTGTTCTCCCCCTCCCTCATATTGCAAGGGAAAGCATAGAACTGTTCTTTGGTTATGTATGGTTCGTGGCAGTTTTCTGCAATGATCTGGCGGCTTCCATTTGCCGCCGCACCTGTATAAGTCGGATTTCGGAACAAGCAACGTAGCATATCAGTTGTCCACTGGTCGGATTCTGCATCATAAGACTTTCCCAAAATTCTCTTTTTGTGTCTCATTGGGGGTTCAACACCCTGCTCATTTAACCACTTTGCAATGTCACGCATTTTCTGACCGGACGCATATCTGGAAAAAGCCTCGTTTAAATAAGGAGCAACTTCTTCATCCTTTATCATGTTGCTTTCGCCATTCCTGCGGATATAGCCAAATGGAACAGAGCTTGTCAACCGGAATCCTGCGCCTTGTTTCCTTCTCCACGCAAACATGATTTCTGCGTGCATCTCACAGCGTTTTGCTTCAAAATAGTCCTCGACTTCTTTTCGGCTGGCTGTTCTGGTGTCCAAGCCCTCATCCAGCACGATCAGGTCGATGCCCGTCGCATAGAGCGTTTCCTTGATTGCCTGTCGTGCCGCCGGGAAATCCGGCCCGCAGTAGTACATGGATGCCACAATAATGCAATCAAATTTTCGCTCTACGCCATCATCGGTCATTTGGTCAAACGCGGTACGCGCCTTTTCATCGTTCTTGCGGTCAGAATACTTTTTCAGCAAATCTAGTTCTTTATGTTCCGCCAGATATACCGCAATACGCTGATTCTGCTCGGCAATCGCCAGTTCACCTTGATGGTTCTTCCAAGGAAGTGTCCGGGTATAGCTTACACACTTCATACTGCACTTTCCTCCGTTTCTGCTGCTGGAACACTACTGCAATATTCCAGCACATTGCGAATTTCCTGATCGAACCGATACTGAATATGAATATGTTCCTTATCATAGACGGTGATGCTCTCTACCAGTTCCACCAGAACGCGGCGGTTCAGACTTGTCAGGTTTTGGTAGGACTTGAAATCTTCGATCCATGGCAGATGTTCCACATCCAGATTGTTCAGGCAATCCCTCTGGCGGTTCATTTCTGCTTTGGCCTTGCGGATGGTTTCAACCTTTTCATTAAAGGAATGGCTGAATTCCTTATACTCTTCCTTGCTGACAATACCGCTGCTCATATCTTCATAAAGCTGGCGGCGCAAGGTCTGGTATTTCTGTTCTTCCTGCTCCAGCATCTTCAGATGTTCTTCCACAGATTTCAGTCTGCGCTCATTCTTCGGAATCTCATTAATTTCATCGAGCCGATGTTCCAGTCCACTGATCTGCTGGACTTTCCCCTGCAATGCGGCCAGCACCACTTCGGCCAGCTTACTTTCGCTGATAAGATGTGAGGAACAGCCTAAACCATTGTGGTTTGTGACGCAGTGCAGATAAATATATTTCTTTCCATTTTTCGACACCGTGCGCCGCACCATGTTCTGCCCACAACCACCGCAGCGAACGATGCCCGAAAAGAGATTGACAGTCTGCTGGCCTTTCGATGCACAGGTGTCCAACTTCAAGACTTCCTGCACAGTATCGAACAGCTTTTGCGGAATGATTGCTTCGTGCATATTGGGAACTCTGATCCAGCCGGATTCTTCCACATCCCGAATCTTCTTGATTTTGTAATTGATTTTCTGCCGTCGGCCCTGCACCATCGTCCCTGTGTAGACTTCATTTTTTAGAATCCGAAGCACCTGAATCGCCTGCCACTTTGCATGAGTGCCAGCTTTGAACCCACTGTGATAATTCAGACCGCACAGCCGTTTGTACTCGCTGGGAGCCAGCACGTTCTCGCTGTTCAGCTGCTCGGCAATCGCCTGTGCGCTCATTCCTTCCAGTTTTCTGCGGTAGATAGAGCGGACAATATCTGCTGCATACTCGTCTACCACCAGACGGTTTTTGTTCCGTTTGTCTTTGCAGTAGCCGTAGATTGCATAACCGCCGATGAACTCACCTTTGCGCCGTTTCATGTCCAGCTGGCTGCGCACCTTGATGGAAATATCCCGGCAGTAGGAATCGTTCAACAGATTCTTGAACGGAACCACAATGCTGTCCGAATCGCTACTCTCGGTGTTCGCATTATCATAGTTGTCGTTGATGGCGATGAAGCGAATCCCCATCATCGGGAAAATCTGTTCCAGATACTTTCCCATCTCAATGTAATTACGACCAAGTCGAGATAAGTCCTTGACGATGATGCAGTTGATTTTGCCGGATTTAATATCCTCCATCATTCGCTTGAAGCCCGGACGTTCAAAATTGGTTCCCGTGTAGCCATCATCAGCGTACTCTTCGACCAAATGCAGTCCTGGCCGTTCTGCAGCAAAATCTCGAATCAGTTCTCTCTGATTGCCGATGCTGTTGCTCTCAGCCTTGTCGCCATCCTCGATGGACAATCTCAGATAGGCCGCTGCCCGTATGTCTTTATTCTTTTCCTTGTAAAAAAACAAAGCCATTAAACCTCCCGTCTCCACGCATATTGCATGGTAAAATCCAGAAAGTTAATGGCTTTTGATTGCACTATTCACTTAACCCGTCTGTATTCTACCAAGCTGTGACACAAAAATCAAGCTGCTGCGCACATTTTTCAAAATTTATTTTTCAGTGCTTCCCCATACTCTGCAGCAGGCAATCCCACAGTTCGCTGCCCTCCGGCCGGAACGATTCATATACGGTGATGCCCTTGATGATGGCTTTTCTGTGATGCACAGGCTCCGTATGTTCCTGTTTAGGCTTTTCATCAAATCGTTCTTTCTGCTTCATAGAAATCAATCCCCCTTTACTAATAGGAATCCAGAAGGGCATTTTGGAATACAGTTTTTGAAAAAATTTCAAAAAAATTTGAAAAGTGTATTCCAAATAGGGGCTGCGGATTCCTATTTATAGAAGGACTTCTTTTGATAGGTCCACGGCATACGATAAAAGACAGGTCTTTTTCTGTCTTAGAGCAAGATTCGCCTATGGTAACTCAAAACTCACTTTCGTGATTTTTCATTCCCGGCAATCTTGATGGAGATTCCGTTCCCCATCCCCACGGTACGCACAAAATCTTGGATTTTGGCTATCTGGCTCCACATGAATGTGTTCGCAGCCGAACGCCTACGGCTTATCGGGAGTTGCTTCGCAACTATAAAATGCAGGAGGATCACACTATGGCTCGCCCCAAAAAGGATGAAAGCATCAAACGGACTAAGAATGTAATGGTTCGTTTTACCGATGCGGAGTACGCACTGGTTTCGTGTTCTGCTGAACAGGCTGGCTATCCCGTTGCCGTTTATGTAAGGAAACAGGCCATAACCGAAAAACTTCACGTTCATTACAACATCGTTGCCGACATTGCAGAACTGCGAGATTTTGCAAGACAGCTTTCCCATATCGGAAATAACCTGAACCAAATTGCAGCCTTTTTCAACAGCGGCGGCATCCAATCTCGTGCCATGCTGGAAGAAATCAATCGTTGTATGACCGACCTCCGCGCTATGCGGAAAGAAATTGCAGGACTGGCAGGTGATTATCGTGGCAATCTTAAAACACGTCGCGGGTAAAAGTGCAGACTATGGTGCTGCACTCGACTATTTGAAATATGAGCATGACGAAGTTCTGAAGAGACCCCTGCTGGATGCAAACGGGAACTGGGTACTCCGTCGAGATATTCTTCTGGAGGGCATAAACTGTGAACCGGAACTTTTTGATGTGGAGTGCGAAATGCTTAATGCGCAGTACCACAAGAATCAGAATTACGACGAAATCAAGACGCACCACTACCTCATCAGCTTCGATCCTGCCGACAAAGACGAGTGTGGACTGACAGGTGAACAGGCGCAGGCCATCGGCATGGAATATGTAAAAGCCAACTTTCCGGGGCATCAGGCGTTGGTCTGCACCCACATGGACGGTCACAACGGCAGCGGCAATATCCATGTGCATATCGTAATCAACAGTCTGCGAAAGCTGGATGTTCCGCAACAGCCCTTTATGGAACGTCCCATCGACTGTAAGGCGGGCTACAAACACCATCTGACGAAAGATTACCTAAAGCATTTACAGCAATCTCTTATGAATATCTGCTTGAGGGAAAATCTCAATCAGGTCGATTTGCTTTCCCCGTCTGTCAACAAAATTACGCAGCAGGAGTATTATGCTAAACAGCGCGGGCAGATCAATCTGGACAAGTTGAACGCTGAGCTTATTGCAGAGGGTTTCACTCCCATGAAAACCAAATTTCAAACGGAGAAAGATAAGTTGCGCGATTCCATTACTGCTGCGGCAAAGAAAGCAAAATCTTTTGAAGAATTCAGCCGCCTACTCCAAACCGAATCCAACATTTTGGTAAAAGACCACCGTGGTCGATTTAGTTACCTTCTCCCGGACAGAGAAAAATACATCTCTGCCAGAACTCTGGGAACCAGTTTTGACCGTGAACATCTTCTGACGCTTTTTGAAAGTAATGCGATTACCGCTGCAAAAGAAAAAAAGCAATGGAGTGTTGCTGACCCCATTGCCGTTCTCTATATCAAGTCCAATCTTCGTCTGGTAGTGAATTTGCAGGACTGCGTAAAAGCCCAGCAAAGTCGCGCCTATGCTCAGAAAGTCAAAATTTCCAATTTGCAGCAGATGGCAAATACCATCGTCTATGTACAGCAGCACGGCTACGACAGCTACGATGATTTGAAAAAAGCGCGCGATGAATTATCTGCCAAAATGTCAGATGCCCGCAACACCGCCAAATCTACCGATGCCGACTTAAAGCTGCTGAATGAGAAGATTCACTATCTGGGGCAGTATCTTTCCACAAAGGCTACATACAAAGAATTTTTGCAGGCGGGCAACAAGAAGATGTACCGTTCTGCACATCAGGATGAAATTGCCAGATACGAAGAAGCCGTTCAATTCTTGAAACGCAATTCCACGAATGGCACAATTCCCACGATGAAAAATTTACGAGCAGAAAAGGAAAAGTTGCTTTCTGCTCGAACCGCACAATACGAAAGCTACATCTATTTCAAAGATTACTACCACGAACTGCAAACCGCTTGTCGAAATGTTGACATGATCCTTGAAACGGAACATACGCAGCAGCACAACCGTACACAGCTCAAGCGCAGTCACGAACCATCTCTTTAAAAAACCGCATGAAAAGGGCCAGCCACAAGACTTCACTCTGAAAGTCCTGTGGCTGGCTTCTCATTTTTTAGTTATTTTCAAAGATGCTGCTTTCTGCAACCTTCTTCAATGTAGCTATCACAGTATCATACGGCACGTTTTCTTCCAATAGCTGCGTTGTCAGAGTATCATAGTCCTGCTTATATGCTTTTTCCTTTATGATTTTTTCAAGTAATTCTGGAACATTGGCTTCCGGCAATGCAGATGGGCAAATGACCGATTGTTCGCGAACTGCTCGTACCTCTTTTACCAATTCTTTAAAATTCTCATCCTGTGGAACAAGCGGCAGTAACTTATAAATATCATAGAGGTGGCGAGAATGCTTTGCAACTTTTCCCTGCAAGTAATAATCGCAAACTGCAAAAACCTTGTCCGCCAGTGTTCGATCAATTCCCTGCACTTTCATTTCAAACGGATTTAGATTATATTCTTCAATCGCATCTGGGGCTTCCTGCTCCATCATGTCACCAATGTAACTATGGACAGGCAATAAAACAGTCGGAAAGGATACTGCCGTATAAGACGTTTCCAACAAAACCGCAGCTTTCAGCGCACCACTAGCCATCGGAATGACTGAATCGTATGCGATCACATAGCGATTATAATCACGGCGGCTTCTGGTTTCGTCCAGATTCTCAATCGTCATTCCAAGTTCTTCTGCCGACTCCACGATTGCCTGCTTTATCTTTTTCTTTTGCCCTTGTGATAGCAACGTATCAATCGTAATATCAATATCTTCAGAAAAACGGCGAATCACTTTATGACACTTGCTCAGTGATGTGCCGCCCTTAAAAACGATATACGGCATCCTCTGCGCCAAAAGCCGCAGCAACATCGTAACATAATAATCTTTTTCGATTGCCTGTACCATAACACCAGTCTGCTCATAAGCCAAGTCAATCGCATCCCGGAATTGTTCTCTATCACTGTGCAAGTATGCCATTATAAATCACCCTCGTTTCTACCAGATTTTTGTATAGCTTATCCGGGTAATAAGAAAAATACGGTTCCATTTCCGAAAGGCTCAAACTTGCATCGCTCATATATTGGTACAAACGTTCCTGCAAAGGCTTTCCCGTAACTTCGGAATACACATCTACATCTTTCAGTAAATCAAGAAATTGCAGCACCTTATAATTGGATTCTGTCACTGGCACTTTCGGCTTACGAACGATCACCCGCGACTTTGCCAGAGATGTTTCCCTGTATTCATTCGTAGCCTTATTTGATACAACTTCATATAACATCGGAACCTGCGTAGTCAGCCCCATCTGGTTAAAGAACATCAAACCACTCACATAGCCGCATCGCTTATCCTTATCTCTTAGATATTTACATTCCAACACTTTTTCTGGTGGAAGCTGTGACCCTGATTTGAAAATCGTTTTTTTCGGCAAGAAGTAAACTCCATTATCAAACCGCTTTACCTTTCCAGCATCCGTGAGTTTTTTTATCTGTTGTCGAAGGTTGGCGCGACTCATACCTTCAATTTGAAGCTCAGCAAGGAAAATCGGCTCATTCGGTTTGTAGTTTTCTAAAAGATACTCATATAATGTTTCCATACTGCCCTCCATTCACATTTTAGTGTTTTATATTTTCTGTTCTGTTATTATTATACTCGTGATTTTCAAAAATATCAAGACATCTTCGTTTTCCACACAAAAAAAAGAGTGGCGGCTCCTTGTTATAGGAAACCACCACTCTGCGTCATAACGGATTTTTAGTTTTTACGGCTTCTCTCCTGCTGCTGTTGTTGGGTCTGGTCTTTCTGTTTCCGCTGTGCCTGCTTGATATGCAACCGATCCAGCACCGACCATCTGCCACCAATGCGCCGTGGCTTTTTCGGCACGTTGTTCACGCAACCATCTATCATGTCGTAATTCTGCTCTGTGCCGGATTCCCGCGCACGTTCATACGTTCCGTTCGTCAAGCATTTTTCATGCTCGGTCATATCCTGCTGCTTTTTTTCAGCACGCTGAACATACTCTGTAAGTGTGGAGCGAACATTTTCAAAGCCGTTCGGAGCATCCGTCACAAATACGCCTTTACTGTCTACCACGACTGGAGAAACAGCATCTTTGCGCTGCTCATTGCGCATCATAAAAAAGCAAACACCCTCGACAACTTCGCTGTCATACGGAAGCCACGTTCCAGTCTTTCCATCAATCTGATAATTGGGAACCATGTAGATGACAGTGTTTCCGGCTGCATCAGCATCCATAAAGCCACCGAACTCTACCAGTTCCTCTTTATCGACGTAGAAAAACTTACGTCCCTTTTCTTCATCCCATACGATCACATCGCCAACACCAAAGGAGCGGCCAATAAATGTGTTTGGCCGCTTTTCTTCCAACCGCTTCCGGGCTGTCATCGGCGTATCGCTGGGGGCAGGCTTTCCTTTATATGCACTCTGGTAATTCTGATGATGAATCAAAAAGCCGTCCTCTACCTGCTGCGCATAGGATTTTGCCCAATGCTGATGATGTACCTCTTTGATTTGGAAAACTCTATACTGGTTTATCATTTTACGTTTTCTCCTTTTCCGGCTCCTCCGGCCTATGCCACTCCAACTCCAGCCCCTTGAACTGCTGTTCATTCAACTGCTGCATCTTCGGAATCGTCTGCTGGACAAGCGCAGCCATCTCTGCATCCGCCGCCAAAAGCGGCTGAACCTCTGTCAACACCTGAATCGTATCTTTGAGTGTCGGCTGCTCAAACATCGCCATCAGCATCAATTCCAGTTCATCAAAGCGTACATTGCTCATAACTCCATTCCTTTCGTTTTTGCTTTCTTCGGCTTATCCTGTTCCTGTGCAGGCTGCTCCTGCTTTTTGGCTTTCAGACTGTGCAGGGCATCCAGAACAGACTTTTTCGTACTGCTGCGTTCCTGCTCCTTGCTCTGCTGCCGTGCCGCCATCAGCTTTTCCATGTCAGAGATAGCCTGCTGCACCAGCTTATCATCCCTGAAATAGTTGATGGAGTTGATGTTCTCACGCTGCACTTTGTCGTTCACGACCAGCTCATACATTCCAACAAAGCCTCCATCTTCCTCGATGCAGAATCCAATGCACTTGTCGGCGTTCATCCGCTCAGACGGAATCTTGTCGTAGGCTTCCAAGGCTTCTTCCATTGTCAGATGATCGTGGAACTCTCCCGCAAACGTAAACTCCAAACACTCCGCAACATAAAAGCTGAGCGTTTCTTCCGGTGCGGGTCTTTCTGCAGCGAGTTTTTCTTTCAAAACCTCTGCCTGCTGTTCAGCTACCATATTGGCCTGTTCCCGCAGTTCTGCCGCATCCATGACTTTACCCTCTGCCGCATCGCAGCCGAACTCTGCCAGCAGCTCCGTCATAGCCTCCTGCACAGGCTTATCTCCGTCTGTTTCGAGAATACCGCCATCCCGTTCCGTGAAGTCCTTATTATATAAGGTATAGTCGAAGCCATCGTCACAGGTCTGGATGTGAAAATAGGCATCCGGCAATTCGTAGGCCAGTTCCACATCCTGCACGGCTAACGCCCCCTGTAACGGCTGGACAACGTGATTCTGGATATACGGGTTATTCCAGCCCGGAACCGTTTTATAGTCCTCTACGATGGTGTCAAGGCCGTTCCTGCACTGCAAAATATCCAGTGAACCAGGCAGCGGATCAGGATTTTTCTCCACACCCAAGGCTTTCATATAATGGTTCGGAAGTACCTGATACTGCGACATTGCATCGTTGAGATTGCCAAACCGCTTAATTTCAAGCGGAACAGCCTGACGGTTCTCGACCACATAGAATCGCTTTACAAATGGCTGTTCCAACTCTTTCTGCTTTTCCAGTTTCTCTCGGTACATCGTCACAAAGCCATCCAGTACAGCCGAATGGCTGGTAACTACCCAATCTGCTCGAAATTTAATGATTCTCGCATTATTCTCCGGGGTTCCGACTTGCTCCGCCCATTCCTTATTACTGTGAGAAAAGCGGTCATCATAGTTTTTGTAGCGCAAGGTATTCGCAAGAATGTACCCCACACGCTCCATACCATACTGCTTCACCACCTGATTGACTGCATCGTCGCCAAGGTGCATCCCGTCATAATTGTCCGCAATCGCTTCATGGATTGCCTGCTTACACTCGCCGTTCAGCCGATAGGAGGTACGGTATAAATCCACCTCGTCATTTTCTTTGGCATAGCTGAACGGCTCATAGTAGACAGGCACATCCGAATAGTCCTGCGCGCTGTTGTCCGGCACCGGCGCAGCCTTTTCAATGATCTCCGATACCACATCATCCTTATTCGGCATATTCCATTTTTCAGAAAGATACTCTTTTACCGCATCCAAAAATTCATCATCGAAGCCGTTCCACAAATCCTCTGCCACCAGCTTGCCCTGCTCATCGACTGCAACACAAGCCGCCATATCGCCGTGTTCCTCATGTTCCAGCAGGAAGAACTTTTCCCCACCGATCTCCGTTTCATCAACGGCATACCATGTACCGAGATGCCCCTCGACTGCGATGTGATCGGAATCGCCATGGATCAGCGCATTGTTTTTCTGCTGCTGTTTCTCCATGAACTCTCGCACGGTCAACTCTGCGCCTGTGAAGTTCAGCCCTTCCTCACCCAGTTCCAGCCGCCCCTCTGCGCCAAGGTCAAGTTCTTCGACCATCAGAACAGATGCCGCATGGTTCACCACCACAGTTTTCTCCACTGTAATGGGCTGGCCTGGGTCATAGTCCGAACCGCGCAGATCATAGCGATATACGCCCTCCGGCACATCTTCATCCCGCAGTCGGCCATTGCTGAAAAGACCGGGCTTATCAAAGATTTCGATTTCCTGCAATTCCTCGTTCAAAAGGTTTTCTTTCTGCAAATCCATATTCCTTTCCTTGAAAAATTCCGGCAGTTCAGCAAATCCAATACTGTCCACATAGTAGGCTTTGACTGTACTGCCATCGTTGAGCACCACCACATCACTGACCGACAGCGAATGCCCCGTAAAGTCTGCTGGACGCTGAATATTGAATCGTTCATAAATGCCATCCAGCGTATCCTTGTCCGTAAGCGGTGCGGCATAGATCAGGTCATAATCTGCACGGGCAACTGTCATGCCTTTCTTCTCCACATAGTCCAGCCCCATGAAACGGTAGTCGTGTTCCGGGTCACGCTCTGTGATCTGATAAATACCGAACTGCTTCTCGCTGCCATACAGCAGCATATTTTCCTGTTCTGTCATGTTCCGCTCCTGTTCCAAATCTGCTATTGCAATCTGGAAGGTATCACTTCCGCGCTCGATTTCCTCTCGCGCCGTGACAAGAATCGGCCACGGGCTGATGCGGACAAGATAAATCTGTTTACCCTCGTCATACAGCCGCAGAGCCTGTTCACGATTTATTACTGTCAGCTTAAAATCCGGGCGCGCATACTCGTTCTCTGCATAATCTTCCCGCTGCTCCAGCAGAATCGCATCCCATGCGTCTGCCTTAATGCCGAAAATGCCATCGTGCTGCTCGATTTCCTCTTGGCTTACATAATCACCTGCCGTGCCATCACGGAACAGTGGATAAATCCTCTCACCCAGCCGATGCCACTCCCGTGCGCCTTCTTTCATCAGCGGCAGCATATCATCCTTCCGATAACCATAGTCGTGCATCTCCGAAAGACCAATCATTCTATCCGGGAGATTTTCGATTTTCTCCTGTGCCTCGTACATCAGGCGGTTGGCTTCTTCTTTGTCATCCTCGGCCAGTGCAGCCGCCAGACCGTTCACCAGTTCTTCCGTTGCTGCCCGGTCATCCAGCTTGAAAGCAAAATTCACGATGAGGTTTCGCTGCTCATCATCGAAAATCGTTTTTTCCTGCTCCTTATTGGCAATCAACTTTTCCGCATACTGCATCGCGGTCATGCGCTCTGCGCTCCTTTCTGCGACTGCCGCTTCCAGCTTTTCCAAAAAATCGGCTGCTGTCAATCGAATCGTATCCATCGAATCTTTCAGTTCCTTCATCTCTTTGCCGCTGGCCCAGCTTGCCACATATGGAAATGAATAATCAGATGTATCAATGCCCAGAGCCGAGCAGACCGTAAATGCGATGCTTTCGGCTTCGGTTTCCTTTGTAAGCCTGTCTTTTTCTTCGCCGCGCTGCTTCATCAAATCGCTGTTATGCAGCATCGCATGAGCGACTTCGTGGATCATCGTCTTTATGGTCTGGCTCTCGCCCATGCCGACCTGAATGCAGATTTCTTTGTCTGCATCACTGTAATAGCCTTTGGCATCCCCTTCGATTTCATCAAACCGCATCGGCACAGGCGATACCTGCTCGATTGCCGCCGTAAGTAGCGCATAGTCTTTGACGCTGGCCGTCAGTTCGTTCACTTCCAGCGACGGAATCGGTTCCCCATCGGTCTGTGAAACATCAAAAACCGTCGTCACTCGGAAGCGCGGAACCACATACTCCACACGTTCCATTTCCGGTTCACCGTTTTCGTTCAGCACAGTCAGACCCGTATCCTTGTCGATTTTCTCGCGCTCCTCCACTTCCTTAATGGGAGCCGGGGCAATGATCTGAATGCCTTTTTCGCCTTTTTTGACATAACGGTTGAACTTATTCTTCCATGCGTTGAACCCTGCCACCAGTGTGGCATCAGGACGCTGCATAGCGATCAGTAGCGTATTGTTGAAACTGTAATTATGGAATTTTGCCATCGTGCGCAGGTATGTCGTGTACATTTCCGATGTAAAAATGTCTTTTACACCCTGCTCCAACCGTTCCGTGATTTCTTTCATCTGCTGTTTGCGGTCAACTGCCATGCAAGCCCTCCTTTTTCTTGACCCATCGTGTTTTCATCTGGCGCGGATATTGGTCAGCCTGTTTTGGTGCTTTTGCGCCGTTCCATTCCAAGCCTCCGGCTCTGCCCTCACAGGTGTAGCCGGCAGCTTTCAGGGAGCTGCCATTCTCCGTGTCCAGAATGTAGGTAACAACTTTGTTGTAGCCCATGGCCCGTGCTGCACGGTATACCGCCGCATACAAAATACTGCAAGCGTTCGGCGTTCCATCCGTACACAGGCGATTAACTTCCAGCGTGTAGCCATCGTCCAGACGCCGTGCCACAGGTCTGCCGCAGATAGCAACGCCCACTAACGCGCCATCGTCCGATACGCCGATGGAGAACTTATGCCCTCGTGTCGGCTTATGGTGGCGGTGATACTGCTGCACAAATGCGTTTGCCGTTTTCAGATTGATCGGTGTTAATGTCAGCAAATGCCCTCCTTTTTCAAAAATGCCCCGTTAGATTCCTTGCAGAGATCTAACGGGGTTATCCTATTTACAGTTCCATATCGTGACTTTTCCGCTTCTGGGATTTCTGCGGTTCTACGCTGCGTTCTACCTGTTTTGCATGAAGCTGTGCCAGCACAGAGGGTTTCCGCACATTGTCCGCAGTGCGCTCTGCAACGCGGCCTGCGTAGTTCACAGGCTGACGTGGCTTATCTGCAACCTCGGTTTCGGCTGCATCCTCATCCACTCCCAGCGCATCCTCACTGCCCTTTTCATCCATGTTGAGCAGAGCGTTCAGCTCCGCAAGGCGCGCAGATTTTTCGGCCAATTCTGCTTCCTGCGCGAAAGGACGTTTGGCTTCTTCCTTTGCCTGCGTCAACTGCTGTTCCAAGGTTTCTAGTCTGCGCTCCACCTGTGGCAAAGACCTTTCGATACCTGTCAGCGCATTGGTAACGCGCAGAATGTTGCCCTGCGGGTCTTTGCCGACTTCCATTGAGTAGTTCCATGCGCCCTTGATGGACAATCGGAACACCTTATCGAAGTTGTCAAACCGGGAATGCAGTTCAAACGCACCGTAGCTGCCGATTCTGCCCTCGGTACCAGCCGCCTTCAAAGCCTTACAAGCCTCGATGATGGCCGCGCCCGCTTCCTTGCGTTCGGTGTACACCTTGCCGCTGATTTCCATAGAGAAGTGGTCTTTATCCTGCGCCAGAAGCGGTTTTGCCGCTTCCATATCCGTTTTCAGTGCTTCGATCTGACCCTTTGCCGCAGTAATTTCTCGTGGATAGCGACGCGCAATATCCGATTCCAAGTTATAAATCTGACTGGTGTGGTTGGCTTTCAGCAGTTTCAGCTTACTGACTTGAATATCCAAGTCCATCTTTTCCTTGATGTAGGGATTGCCGGTTGCCAGTGCCTTGATCTCTGCATAGGACAGTGCAGTGTCATCTACATCATCGCAGGCACGAACAGGGGATTTGGAAGTCATGATCTGGGAAATAAACTTCTGCTTATTTTCCAGAATCTGCCACATGTACGAATCAAACGTATTTTCCGTGACGTAACGATAGATTTTCACCTGCTTATTTCGGTTTCCCTGCCGGAGAATACGTCCCTCCTGCTGTTCCAGGTCAGACGGCTTCCACGGGCAATCCAGATGATGCAGGGCAATCAGCCGATCCTGAATATTGGTTCCTGCGCCAAGTTTTGGTGTAGACCCCATCAGGATACGCACCTGTCCGGCACGCACCTTTGCAAAAAGCTCTGCCTTTTTGGTTTCCGTGTTGTACTCGTGAATGAATGCCACTTCTTCACGGGGAACACCTCTCGCCACCAGCTTCTCCCGCACATCATCATAAACATTGAATGTGCCATCGGCTTTTGGTGTCGATAAGTCACAGAAGATCAACTGTGTTCCCTTGTCCGGCGCAGATTCTTCCCAGACCTTGAACGCATTGTCCACACAGCGATTCACCTTACTCTCCGGCTCATCCGGTAGCATCTCGTTCATAAGCCGCTGGTCGAGTGCCAGTTTTCTGCCATCGTTGGTGATCTTGAGCATGTTATCGAACTTCGGATTCACGCTGCCGTTGCGTACAGCCTCGGCACGGTCTGCAAAGGAACTCACCATTTCTTCCTGTGTTTCGCTCGGTTTCAGCACTTCGTTGATGTATTCCGCTTGCGGCACAGGCAGGTTCAGCATATCCGCCGTCTGCACGTCTGCCGATTCCTTGAACAGAGAAATCAGCTCCGGCAGATTGAAGAACCGGGCAAAACGTGTTTTCGCACGGTAGCCGGTTCCTTCCGGCGAAAGTTCGATTGCCGTGACGGTTTCACCAAAGGATGCCGCCCAATCATCAAAGTGACTCAGTCCCATCTTCTGCAGGGTGTCATACTGGAGATACCGCATAATGGTGTACAGCTCCACCATCGAGTTGCTGACCGGGGTTCCGGTTGCAAAGGTCACGCCCTTGCCGCCTGTCAGTTCGTCCAGATACTGACACTTTGCAAACATATCGCTGGACTTCTGTGCATCGGTCTGGGCGATACCTGCGATATTTCGCATTTTTGTGTAGAGGAACATATTTTTATAGAAATGCGACTCGTCCACAAATAGACGGTCAACACCCAGTTCCTCAAATGTAACCACATCATCCTTTCTCGTCTGGTCGTTCAGCTTTTGCAGCTTTGCTTCCAGCGTTTTCTTTGTTTTTTCCATCTGCTTGACCGTAAAACTGCGGCTGTCCTCACTCCGAGCATCGGCCAGAGCCAGCGTAATGTCGTCGATCTGACGCTCTACAATGGCTTTCTGCCGTTCCGGGGAGAGCGGCACACGCTCAAACTGCGAATGACCGATCACGATGGCATCGTAATCGCCGGTTGCAATGCGGGAGCAGAACTGCTTTCGATTGCTGGGTTCAAAATCCTTTTTCGTTGCCACCAGCACATTGGCATTGGGATAGAGCCGCAGGAAATCTGCGCCCCACTGCTCCGTGAGGTGATTCGGTACCACATAGAGATTCTTCTGCGACAGGCCCAGCCTGCGGCTCTCCATGCCGGCAGCAATCATCTGGAAGGTCTTGCCTGCGCCCACGCAATGCGCCAGCAGCGTATTGTTGCCGTACAGAATGTGCGCTACCGCATTTTTCTGGTGCGGCATCAGAGAGATTTCCGGGGTCATGCCCTCAAAACGAATGTGACTGCCATCGTACTCACGGGGACGAATCGCATTGAAAATCCGATTGTAGGTCGCACACAAATCCTCACGGCGGTCTAAATCCTTGAAAATCCACTGCTTAAACGCTTCCCGAATGGATTCCTGTGCCTGCTGCGCAAGCATGGTTTCCTGTTTGTTTAGCACACGATGGTCGCCATCCGCATCGTGAATCGTATCGTAGATTTTGGTATCACGAAGGTTCAGCGCATCTTCCAGCAGCTTATAGGCATTGACCCGCATCGTTCCGTAAGTATTGGTAACAAGTGGATTGCCGCGATCCAGCGACTTACCCGAAATGTTCCATGCACCTGAAATTTCGGAATAAGTTGCCTTAATGTCAATCCCGGCATAGTAGTTCGGGGTCTTGAACACTTCTTTCATAAACTGCGTGATGTATTCCGGTTTTACCCAGTTTGCACCCAGCCGCACTTCGATTTCCGAAGCATCCAGGTCTTTGGGCTGTACCCTTTTTAGGTAATCCACATTGATCTGGTACTCTGCATGGTTCGCCGCAAAGGTTTCTGCCGTGGCTAGTTTTTCACGAACATTGCCGGACAGGTATTCATCCGAGGTTTCCCACTGCTGTGTCACAGGATTTCGGAAAATCGCACCTGCCAGTTCATCCGTGATCTCCTGTTCCGGTTTACCGCAGAGCTGCACCATAAACGGTATATCCACCTTTGCTTTTTCACCAATGGAAAGTGCCAGAGCTTCGCTTGGCGTGTCCACTGAGGTAACAGGCTCCGGCTTACGGATGGTACGTTTGGTAAAAATATCGGCAAGCCGTTTGAGATTCTTCTCCTCATCCAGAATTTCCAGTGATGCCAGCAGACAATAGCTGCTGTCCTGTCGGAACGCCCGCTTATTGGCAGTGCTGTTGATAAGGCCATACTGCGCTTTAAATGCGGTGTATTGCTGTTTCAGTTCATTCTGTAAAAGCTGTACTTCCGCATCCGAACCATCATGCAGCTGACAATCCAACAGCTTCCGGGTGGTTTCCCGCAGAGCGATCATGCCCAGCACTCGCTCTGCAGTTACGGCAGGCAGTTCCACCTTATTCATAAAGGAGTTTTCGCGGTAGTAAATCTGCCCGTCCACGTTCGTGAAGCTGAAATTCTTCACACTTGGGTCTGCCGGAATGGGTTCTTCTTGCACATCCAGTTCATCGTCGGAGATTTCCGGCTCCGTGATGGTGGCATGGATATTTCCGACTGCTTCTTTCAACTGCTGGGCAAGGTCTGCGCCTTCGATGGGCTTGACCGTGGTTTCCTGCTTGCCATACTGAGTGCTTTCGGTGGTGATCTCCCCCAGCACCATCTCAGGACGCTTCGCAAAATACTGGTTGATGGAATATCCCTCCGACGTTTCACCGAGATCCACCCAGTCAGCCCGCTCCACCGCTGCACGGTCACGCTTCTGCAGGAACAGAATGTCAGCAACCACGCCCGTGTTGGCATTGCGCTGGAACGCATTGTTCGGCAGACGAATCGCACCGACCAGATCAGCACGGTTGGCAAGATACTCACGGACAGAGGAATCCTTCTTATCCATCGTACCGCTGGACGTTACCACCGCCACCATGCCTCCCGGACGCACAAGGTCAAGGCTCTTGGCGATAAAATAATCGTGGATGAGGAAATTGTGGCGATCATACCGCTTGTCCGGTACTTTGTAATTGCCGAAAGGTACGTTGCCCACAACACAGTCAAAAAAGCTGTCCGGGAACTGCATCGTTTCAAAGCCCTGCACTGCAATCTTGTTTTTCTGGTACAACTGCTGTGCAATGCGGCCCGAAATGCTATCCAGCTCCACGCCGTACATCCGAATCTTCTCCATGCTGTCCGGCACCAGACCCATGAAATTGCCGACACCACAGGACGGTTCCAGCACATTGCCTTTGGACAATCCCATATTGCCCAGGGCTTCATACATTGCCTTGATGACCGTAGGAGAAGTGTAAAACGCATTCAGAGTACTGGCGCGGGCTTCCTTATACTCATCTGCCGTGATCAGGGACTGTAGTTCGGCATACTCTTTCGACCACTCCGCATTGCTTTCATCGAACGCCTGCGGAATGCCGCCCCAGCCCACATACCGGGAAAGTATCTCCTGCTCTTCTGCGGTAGCCTGCCGCTGCTCTACATCCAGTGTCTGCAGCACCCGAATGGCTTCCACATTGGCTTTATACTTTGTTTTCGGCCCTCCTGCGCCGAGATCATCGTCCGTAATGCGGAAGTTCATAGGTTTCTGTTTGGGCTGTGCAGGCTGTTCTGTTTCTGCTCCACTGTCCAGCGGAAGATTGTGCTGCCGCCGTGCATGGTTGACCTCTGCCGGGGTCATAGGCTGCTGGGTCAGCGGTTCAAGGGCTTCCTCTGCTGCTGCACGGCTGATGGCATCCGTGCGGTTCTGCACATCTGCGATCAGCTGCATCTGTTCTGGCGGGAAGTCAGGATTCAGCAGTTCTTCCAACTCGCCGCCTGCTTCTGCCACCGAATAGATCACATCCATCTGCTCCGGGGAGAAATCCTCGTAGGCCACACCCGCATTGTGCAGAGCCGTAAAGACTGTGATTTCAACCGCTTCTTCCATCGGTACATCTGCCTGTTCGTACAGATGCCGAATGTACTCCAGCTGTTCCGTTCGGAAAATCGGATACCGGGCTTCTTTTGCAAGGGTCATGTCCTGCAAACTGACCGTTCCATTTCCAAAGTCCACCGAATCCACACGGAACTCTCTATCGTCCAGTTCGATGGTGGTATTAACAGGCAGATATTCCTCTCTGCGGAAGTATTTCGTTTGGGCATGGGTTCCATCTTCCTGCTGGCCGGACAGATAGACGTTCTCCCCTTGCTTCCAGAGCTTCATTGCCTGTGAAACCCACTGTTCACGCGGAAAACCAGATACCTCAACTTTGCCGAGTGCAGTTTTCTTTTCCAACAGTTTGCTGCCAAGCAGTTCCGAAACGCGCTTTGCATCCTCGCCGTAGAACTCAAAGCTGCCGTACTGCTCATAACCGACCAGCGCATCCGGGTAACGCTCTTTCAGCGCGTTATACTCGTTGGCGGCATCCAGTGGCAGGGGCTGCAAGGTCGGCTCAACGGTCTTTTCTTCCGCTGCATACGGAACCATAATGCCGCGTACCCACTGCGGAGCATCCATGCTATCCTGATACAGTGCAACAGCATCCCGTCTGTCCGTAATAACGTCCTGATAGGTGCGCTGGAAAATATCTTCCTGAATCCACTCTCCGAAGTGCGCCCATGTGTCAAATGCCTCAGAATAAGCGGCATTTTTCACCTCACTGGAAGCAAACAAATCCTCAATTTTCTCACGGATCAGATTTTCCGCTTCTTCCTCGGTGGTATCGCGGTCACGCAGCAACGGATAGATTTCGCTGCGCTCTACCTTTTCCAGTAGCGTGTACAGACATTCTTTATAGATACTGCGGCTGTCTTTCTGGGTGTGGTCGGCATCCAGTTTCAGAAAATCGTTCAGCGGATTCTTCGCCAGTGTTTCATCATAAGACTGCACCGAAATAACACGGCCAGCCACCGCCGAATTTTCCATGTCTTTCAGATAAACGTCGTAGGCATTAGAACGCTCAACGCGGTACAGATGGTCGTTTTCAAGATACAGGAAACTGCCGTTTTCCCTGCTGTACAGTTCCTTGCGGGTTTTTTCAACCGCTGCGGCGGTTGACTGCTCTTTCGATTGCGGCTCCTGCTCCATGAAGTCAAACATGGAAATTTGCCCCTGTTCAGGAACCGCAATCTCAACAGCCCTCTTTTTTTCCGGGAAAATCGTGTACGTTCCCTCGACATACTGGTGCAGGATAGAGAGGGATTCTGCCTTGCGCTCATATTCTTCGGAATCCATTGGCACAGACAGCAGTGCAGTGTCCATCTGCTCCAGAAGTTCCGTTGCTTGTTCAGGGTCTGCCAGCTTTTCGACGAGAGCCTTTCGACCATCTTCATGGTAAAGGTCTTGCGGATAAGGCCGTTCCACTTCGTTCGGCAGATGGTGATAGAATCCCATCACCCGCATTGCCATCCGCTCGCGCTCATAAGCAGGCATCCGGGAGTAGTCTGCCGGCTTCAAATACTCACTGTCACGGATAAGCTGGTCGATGCGGCCTGCGGCCTGATTCCAGTTCAGATGAACGCTTGCATCCGGGTTCCCGTATGAGCCACGCTCCAAAGAAATGCCCCTGCCATCGTGATCTTCGTGAGAATCGTCTGCCCCGCAGAGTGCATGGCTGCTGCCGCCGATCCCGTAATGCTCTTTCAGGAAGTCAGCCCGTTCTTTTTTGTCCTCATGATTCAAAAAGAACGAATAGATTGCCAGCCGACTATCCGAGTAATTGCTTCCCCGCGTGAAATATCCATTGATTTCATCTTCCGTGATGAATCGTTTGTACTCATTCCAGTGAAAGCCATCCCGCGCCGAGTAGTTTTGATAAGGTTTTGCAAACTGCTGGAACAGCGCCGCCACTTTATCCGGCTTATAAAAGTGCATCCGCATCAGGTCTTTATCTTCGGCATAGGCCTCCCCAAGCGCGGACAATCTCTCATTGAGATCGGTCAGAAAATCCGTATCGTCCAGCAAGTCTGCCAGCCTGTCTGTCAGTTCCGGGAAACCGCCCCGGAAGATTTCTGTATCCTGAAACACTGCTTCGGCAACGCCATCGGCTAAGTCGCGCTCCATATAAGCCAATGTCTGCGCGTGTTCCTGCAAAGCATTCTGCCTTGCAGCATCCAGAACCGCCTGCGGCGCATACTCGCCCTGCCGGAGCAGTTCATGGATACGATTACTTACATCCTCCCAGGATAAAGACGCATTGGCAATCGTACCGCCCTTTGCCGTGCCACCTGCCGCAATGCGCAGCCCTAAATCATCGAACCAGACTGCATACTTCGCACCGCCAATTTCAAAGCCTTTGCCGCCCGTACCATATTCGTTTTTCACGAACTCCGTGTATTCTTCCGGGGTTTTCTCGACCATAAAATTGTAGATCAGACGAAGCTGACCTTTGCTGCGGTTGCTGCCCGTGCGCAGGATTTCATCGACCACTTCGGAATCAAGTGCAATTTCATCCGCATACCGCGCCTGGATCGGTGCTTCAATGGCGCGGATCTGCTGTTCCACGGTCGGCAAATCAGGAAAAGAAAAAGCAGAGGCAATTTCTTCCTCTGCTTCGCTCAAATCCTGTTCTGTTGTCGGTTCGGTTAATTGTATACCAATTCCTTCAAGACGATTTCTTCTGCCATCGCCGTCAGGTTGTTCTGATGTGCCGCCCATGCCAGCGGGTCCTTCTCCTTGCTCGGTGCCGGGAACTTCTCGTTCAGACTGTCCAGCAGGGTTTCTACCCGGCTCTCCGCTGCTTCCTCGATCTGCGCCAGATGCTGGTTCAGCCTGCCGCTCATCAGCATACTCTGATACCAGTTCTTGCGGTTCTCTTTCAGGTACGTCCTGCGCAGCATCCCGTACTTCCCGATGGTCTGCGGCTCGTCCTTCACGGCCAGATTCGGGAACAGATAATCTCCCTTGCGGTAATACGTCAACTCCATTTTCTTGTCCTCCTTTGGTCGTGTTTTCTTTGGTTTCGTGCTTTAATGTGTTAAAGTCCGTATTGGTATTATACAAGCTGTCAACGGATTTTTCAAGCTGCTGCGTGATTTCTTTTTTGTAAATTTTCCGCATCTCACGGCCAATATCAAAAAGAACCGCTTCGCACTGTTCGGAAACCGCGTTACCAAGGAACGACAGCACCGGCAGCTTGTTGAAATCCACGATACGGATAAAGTCATCATCGTCCAGCACATCCATAGGCTCCTGCCCGCAGCGGCGGGAAAGCGTATAGAAAATACTGTTGGTCATCAGTTCCCGGAAGCGGACACGGATGTTATCTTCGTCCAGTTCTTCCAAAAAAGTGCCTGCCACCTCATAGGCCAAACCGTCCATCGCTTCATCCAGATTATCAGCGGTCAACTGCTGTGCCAGCTCCAGCAGGGCAGCATTCATGCTGTCTGTCTGGGATAAGCCATAGGTATCTGCCAGATGGTCTAAGATCGTCTGCTCATGCTCGTGGCTGTCCAGATTCCATAAGAGCGGTGTCTTTCCGCCTCGCACTAGATGGGTGTCAGCAATATCGAACACATGCCGCAGTTTGGTACGCGGTCCGGTATCATCCAGAAGCGCGATGCCTTTTGCACCACGGTTGACCCATCGGCTCATTTTCTGATTCCAGAGTTCCAGTTCTGCGCAGGCGGTTGCATCGGGCCGCTGCGCGTGGATCAGGAGCGTATCGGTGAACGAATAGCGGTACAGCCGCGCCGCCACATCCAGATAACTCATCCAGTCCTGTGGCGAGTTACTGACATACCGGGCGTTCTGCTGCGCCAATTCTCGAATATCGTTAATCTGTGGCAAGGGTCAAACCTCCTTTATGTTTTCTCTTTCATCGGTGTTTTGGGAAATTCCAGACTGTACTGTGCGCGGCCATCTTCGACGCGCATCACAAGATCGGCAGCGAACGTTTTATCTTTTTTCACGGAATAAAAGTCTTTTACATGGGTGCGGCCTTTCTTCAAAAGGTCTACCGCCATCTTCTTGTCCAGCGTTTTTCTCATATTGGCCAAGTATCTGCTTTCTTTCCAGAGGGCAAATTTGCAGCTGCGGTCTGCACAACAAAAGCTGAGCTTACTCTCATGTACAGGGTTTCCGCAGACCGGGCAGCTTCCTACGCTTACCTTATTATGATGGGGAGCTGCCGCGACGGTAGGAATCTGCCGGAGGTCAGCCAGCATCTTGTCGATCAGTCCATGGATTCCCTGCATAAAATCATGGGGCTTGATCTCACCGCGCTCCATCCGCAGCAGGTCATTTTCCCATTCGGCTGTCATGCTGGCAGATTTCAGGTAGTCCGGGATATTGCGGATCGCGGCCACACCGTCCTCCGTGGGAATCATCTGCTTGCCTTTACGCTGCACATAGCCGGAGGATACCAGCTTTTCCAAAATCGCAGCGCGCGTTGCAGGGGTTCCCAGACCTTTCTTCTCAGTGTCCTTTTCAAATTCCTTGTTGCCTGCTGTTTCCATGGCCGACAGCAGGGTATCTTCGGTGTAGACTTTCGGCGGTGAAGTAAAGCCCTGCTTTTTCTCTGCCCGTACCACAGGAAGAACCATTCCCTGCTCCATCTTTTTCGGAAGTGACCCATCCTTGTCCTTTTCCGGCTCTACGAACGGAACAGGCTTTGCCGTATATCCGGGCTGCAAAATTTCCTTATACTTTGCTGTAAAATTCTGTCCCTGACAGCATACCGTCACCAGCACATCCTCATAGATGAACGGCGGCTGCACGGCCAGCAGCAGTTTCCAGATAATGAGTGAAAGAATCCTCTGTTTGGTTTCGGACAGTTTTTCCTTGCTGCATTTTACGCTCTGCATGGTCGGCAGGATCGCATGATGGTCTGTGACCTTGCTGTTGTTGATAACGCAGCTTACGTCTGCCGCCGCGCCATCTAAGGCCAGTACCAGAGATTCCACCGTCTTGCGCATATCCTCGGTCACAAACTGGCTGTCTGTTCTGGGGTATGTCACCAGCTTTTCTTCATACAGTTCCTGCAATGCCTGCAAGGTCTGGCTGGCGGTCAGGCCGTAATAGCGGTTTGCTTCTCGCTGCAAGGTCGTCAGGTCATACAGCTTCGGTGGCTTCTTTTCCACCCTCTTTCGCTCGATGCTGCCAACCACGGCGCACTGCCCATCGCAAGCAGCCTGCATAGCATCTGCATCCTGCTCCTGCGCCATCTGTTCTGATACTGCGACCATGTCCCCACCGGACAGTTCCACTTTATAATAAGGTTCTTTTACAAAGTTCTGGATTTTGGTCTGCCGTTCGGCCAGCATCGCCAGCGTCGGGGTCTGCACACGGCCAATGGTCTGTTTTCTGCCGTACTTTTTCGTAAAGGCACGGGTTCCGTTCATGCCGATCAGCCAGTCCGCTTTTGCTCTGCACTCGGACGCCGCAAACAGGTTGTCGTAGGCCGCACCATCTTTCAGGTTTTCAAAGCCCTGCTGGATGGCAGCATCCTCCATGCTGCTGATCCACAGCCGCTTGATGGGGAGTTTGCTTCCGGCAAGAGCATACACACGGCGGAAAATCGCTTCACCCTCGCGCCCTGCGTCTGTAGGATAGTTCTCGGAGGTGACTTTTCTGACATTGTTACTCGATGGCATCCAATGGGCCGATAAAGCGATAGAAAATCTGGATTTTCTGGACGTATTCGCCATCGACCTTTTCCGCTTTGGATACCAGAATCTTGTCAATCAGCTGATGCAGAATCTTATAGTTCAGTTCGGTGATGCCAGCGTACTTGCTGACTTCATCAATAAAATCCTGAATCTTGTCCAGCTGATCGTGTTCAGCACGGCCTTCCCGCTCGTACTGCTCAATCTTGTCGGTCAGTTCAGCCTGTTCTTTGTCGTAGCGATCCGCAAGCATTTGAAAACGTTTCTCCGGGAGAAGTCCCTTTGATACGTCCTCATAAAGTTTTGCATACAGGTCTTCGATTTCTGCGATTCGTGCTTTACACTGCTTCAAATCCCGTTTGTGCTGCGCCCGGTCAGAGGACACCCGGAGATGCATCTGATTTGCAATCTTCTTTACAAGGGCTTCCCGATTGCTCACAGCGGCCTTTGCGTGTGCCTGAATGTCCGCAAAGACAGCTTCATGCAGAACACGGGCTTCCAAATTATGAGAGTCACAGGCTTTCGCACCATATTTCCGATAAGTGCTGCAACAATAAAAGGTCTGATCCAGAACACTGTTACGTTTGCGCCTGTGCTCGACCTTGACTAACATCGTTCTGCCGCAGTCTGCACAGCGGACGATGCCCTTGAAGATATTGTCGTAGTCGGTCTTATCACACATAAAACAACCGGAACGGCTGTAAAGGATTCGCTGCACGTTTTCCCAGCGGTCTTGTGGGATGATTGCTTCATGTGTATTCGGAACGATAGCGCGTTCTTCAAACGGAATATAACGGCGCTTTTTGGATTTCATGGACACGGTGGGCTTGGCTTCGTAGATGATGTGTCCGGCGTAGACTGGGCTGTGCAGAACCTGACTGATATAGGCACTGTCCCAATCAAACATCTTTTCATCATCAATAAAGCGGCCAAACATCTCTTTCTTGTAG
>NZ_QVGY01000005.1:0-187310 GCF_003604105.1 Faecalibacterium sp. AF10-46
GCTGCCTTGACATCCGCTCCGAACGTTTCAAAGCCGGGACAGTCCTCAATTTTCGCCATTCTGCATCACCCATATACATTTTATAGTTCATGAGCGATTGGCGAAATGTTGCTATGTCCGTTCTGTCTACATTTTATAATTCATGTTTATTTGATTATGGCAATACATAACCATGACACCAGAGTAGACTAATCTGGGCCATCCTGAACAGCCCATAAGAAAGCCATTTAGAGAATTTTCAAAATGAGTGTTGACTTTCTTTCTTATTGTGCTACAATGAAAATATCATTTAGAGATTTTTCAAAATAACAGGGGGGCAAAGGTGAAAGCACTGTGAGTTTACCTAATATTTTCAAAGCATTAAGTGATCCTGTCCGACGGGAGATACTACTGAAACTAAAACAAAAACGGAAGATGTCAGCCGGTGAAATTGCCGCAGAATTTGACTTGACTAATGCCACTATTTCATACCACCTTTCCACTCTAAAAAAGGCTGATTTGATTTTTGAAACACGCTATCAGAAATACATCTATTATGAAATCAATACATCGGTATTTGAAAGTGTTGTCATGTGGCTTATGCAATTTCAGGAGGATAAAGATGAACCCCAAAAATAAACGAACCTTGTTTCTGACAAGTACAATTTGCATTATTTTGTCCATCGTAGCATTCGCTCTGTCCCACATGGGCGAGGCCAGCAACGAAAACTATATTCTGCTCTATGTGATTGCCGTTTTGCTGAATATTGTTCTGAACCTTGCGCTTAGTATCAAAATCGCTTCGACAAACGGAGCCAAGGCGTTAGTATCTTTGGGTAAATGGATTATGCCGATTGCGGGAGTTGTATATTTGATCCCGCAGGTATATTCCGTACTTTTTCCCGCTAAGACTATGCAAGATACTTATTGGTATGTCTTTATTGGCATTTTATTTATTGTCAGCGGCAATTATTTCCCCAAAAACCACATCAACCCCTATATCGGGCTAAAGTTTCCATGGTTATTCAATGATGAAGAAGGCTGGTACAAGACGCATCGGCTGGGCGGCTACACATGGATATTAGCCGGTATTGTCAGCATTCTTCATCCACTACACAATCTTGTTTTTGTAACCGTTCCGCTAATCATTTTTCTGGTTGGCATTGTCCCGTTGGTCTATTCGCTTGTCCTCTATTTTAAGAGGAAACGAAGCAATTAAAGGAGGTAATACTTATGAAGTCCGCAACGAAGCATATTGTTATCAGCACCATTTTGTGTGCATTGACGCTGGTAGTCTTTCTCGCTTTCTATAACCGCCTGCCGGCGTCTATCCCCGTCCACTTTGATTCTACCGGAGTTGCAAATTCTTTCTGGCCCCGCAATGTTGTAGTGTTCGGCGTCCCTGTGGCTTGCGTCCTGCTGAACCTCATTTCTGGCTTTACCGTAAGGCAGAAAGAGAATGCAAAGCCGTATATGTACTATATCATGGCTGTTGTTGCATTCGTAGCAACGGGCATCATGATTTATTTGGGGATGAAGTGAATTTCCCCAACAAGAACTTTGGTGGCGGAACGGTTATTTTTTTTTGAGTTTCATTTTGAAATTTTTCTAAATAAAGACAAGGAATGCTATGTTACAAATCAAGAACTTATCCAAAAGCTACGGTGCGAAAAAGGCTGTAAGCAACCTTAGTTTTGTCGTGGAAGATGGCGACATAATGGGCTTCATCGGAAAGAATGGAGCTGGCAAAACCACAACATTGAAAGCCTGTTTAGGTATCATCGGCATTGACGAGGGAGAAATCCTTTTGGATGGAACTTCTGTCCTAAAAGAACCGTTGGCTTGTAAGCAGAAGATGGCGTATGTGCCAGATAATCCCCAGCTTGACGAGTATATGACAGGATTGCAGTATATCAACTTTATCTGTGATATTTACGAAGTACCGTCCAAGATGCGGAAACAAAACTTCGAGAAATTGGCCTTGGCTTTTCAGATGGGGCCGCATTTGAATAACTTGATTTCCTCTTACTCCCACGGCATGAAACAGAAACTTGCGCTGATTGCCGCCTTTTCACACACGCCTAAACTGCTGATATTGGATGAACCTTTCGTCGGATTAGACCCGGAGGCATTTGTGATCCTGAAAGAGCAGATGAAAGAACTCTGTGCAAGTGGAAATTCCGTTCTGTTTTCAAGCCATATTCTTGATGTGGTAGAAAAGGTGTGCAATAAAGTGTCCGTTATTAAGCATGGACAATTACTGTATTCCGGCAGGACAACAGAAATCGTTGGAACAAAGGGTTTGGAAGAAGTATTTATGGAGATGAATGGCGATGAAATTTCTGTTACCCCTACTAAGGAATAATCTTTTGCAGCTATCTCATGCCAATCAGCTTCGATATGCAGATACAAAGAACCGCACAAAAACGATCACTTTGTATATGCTTATAGCCGCGATCCTAATGGGATTGCTTGCATACCTGATTTACTCCTTGAAAATCATTTATTCTATTGCGTGGTCGTTGGAAGAAGTAGTCATAGAACTTGTTGTTCCTATGGCGCTAATCTGCGTGATACTCAATATTGCGATTAGTGTTTTTTGGGGAAGCGGCCTGCTCCTTAGCGATACTAACATTGACAGTGTGCTTGCGCTTCCAATTCCGCTGCGTACATTGATACTCTCAAAATTGAGTGTCTTGTTTATAGTTGAAGTAGCCCTTACTGCGGCTCTGCTGCTTCCTATGATGGTGCTGTTTGGC
This sequence comes from Faecalibacterium sp. AF10-46, assembly GCF_003604105.1. NCBI lineage: Bacteria > Bacillati > Bacillota > Clostridia > Eubacteriales > Oscillospiraceae > Faecalibacterium > Faecalibacterium sp. AF10-46. The sequence continues at coordinate 2,739 of NZ_QVGY01000005.1, forward strand.
CTGACCGCAGATATGGGATTTCCGTTTTATCTAATTGTGCTTGAAATAACAATCCTCTTTCCTGTCATTCCCGGCCTTTTGGGAACAATGATCGGAACACAGATTTACCGCATCTTGAAAAGTTCCTCTGCTCGTATCGCCCGACTAAAGGCAGCGGCGGCTATTCTGGTTTTGTTTGCATTTATGATCTTTATGTTCTGCAAATTCCCTGATATAGCTGCCGGAAATTTTGGGGATGTTATTTCTACCTCGACTTTTACACTTTATGCAGGCCGGTATATTCACCGATTGCTTAACGGGGACTATCTGTTGATAGGTTTATACTTCGGCGGGGTATTCCTGATAGGCGTTACTCTGCTCTATGGTCTAATCAAAATATTTCGTAACTGGTATAGCAATGATGCAATACAAGGCTCAAAAAGTCAGCCCGTCGATTGGAACAAAGAAACCACGGAACAGCACAGCCCGGTATCTGCTCTTTTAGAAAGAGAGCGCACACGTTATTTTTCGCTTCCAGTATATCTAACCAATACCGCCTGCGGATTGCTTTTTGCTGCGGTCTTTGTTCTGCTGGTTGTTTTAATGTCGGATAAGATCACACCATACATTTATCAGTTGGCCGAATATTTTCAGGTGCCTTTTGCTGATTATGATGTGCTGTTCATATATGCTTTTTCTATCTTGACAACAATATCCTGCACAACCTATGTCAGTATTTCTATCGAGGGGAAACAGATTGAAATACTGAAATCCTTACCCATTGCGGCAAAGAGCCTCTTTCGAGTAAAGCTGCTGCACCATCTCTCAATGTCTGTACCGACAATTTTTGTTTTGAATACCATCATGGCATTGTATTTGCAATGGTCTTTCCCTAAAGCTATGCTGGGGTATGCTTTTCCTTTGCTATGTTCGGTGCTGATTGGAATGATAGGCTACATCTTAAATCTTATTTTCCCAAATTTTGAATGGGAGAATGTCACCCACATTATCAAGCAAAGCCTACCAGCGATTTTGACAGCATTGATTGGAGTTGTAGTTACCTGCGGAACGGCATATTTGTTGTTGAGATTTTTCCCAAGTTCTTTGTTTATCGGGAGTTGGATTGCCTGTGCAATCATTTTACTGTTGTTTTTAGCAATGGTGACGTGGGTAGACAAAAAAGGTCAGTATTTATATTACAAAGTTTAATCAAGGATTGAAGGGAGTTTTGATTATGTGGTTTATCTGGATTATGTGGGTGATTGTGGCAATCGCTATTATCGCTACGATTATCTTGTTGACGGGCAAAGGAAGTATGTTGGTTTCAGGATTTAATACGAAAAGCCCCGAAGAACGTGCGAAATACGATAAGGAAAAGGTAAGCAAGCAGACTGGATTGCTTATGATTTTCGTCGATGTTGGGTTGCTGGCCTTGACATCGTACATTCAATTTCGGGCCATCCCGGCGATACAGAATATCACTATTTCGGACTATGGCACGGAAATAACTATTGTCGCGCTGGGTATCTGTGCATATATCATTGTTATCGGCATTTGGGCTGCTATGCGTGGTTTCAAGAACTGCAAGAATGACGGTACAAAGCAATGATCGAAACATGGATATTGTGTCCAGTATGCGATTCCAAAACGCGAGTACGAATACGAGAAGATACAGTTCTTGAAAACTTCCCGTTGTACTGTCCCAAATGCAAGCATGAAACATTGATCTCCGCACGACAACTGAATATATCTGTTATCAAAGAGCCAGACGCACAGACGCAGAGCCGGTAATGCACAAGGTGAATTCACTTGTGATTATCGGTTCTTTTTTTCAGTATATGATGAGAACCTGCCCCGACTAAGGGGAAATAAAAAAGCCGTTGGTTGGAGCAGGTAATTTTACGCGCCCATTTTGAACCGGCGGCTTTTGAGAAAATCAAGGCCGCCGGCTCTTTTTGCTTATCAAAGCGTTTCATCGTCCGTATGGCGGCCATAGGAGGATGCCGCCATGCGCCTGATATTCTATCGAACGCCTAGCTTTGAACTGTCAAAAAAAGCCTTGCTCCCGCACAGGGTCAGCAGGGCTTTTACTATGTACTATACGATGTAGTTACTGCGCGTTTCGTGCTGTCATTATGCCCAGTTGGCCGTTTTCGGTCTGCTGGGCTTTTCTATTGTCGCCTGAAAATCTACCTGTTTCAAAAAATATTTTTGGAAATTTTCAAAAAAGCGGGTAGAATCGGGTATTTCAGGTGTCATATTAGCGGAAAGGGAAAAATCCACCCGACATCCCCACGGAAAGGGGGTGAGAAGATGGAAGCTATCCCTCGCAACGATGGCGAACAGTACCGATTCGATGCGTTCTGCAAAGCGGTGCTGCGAAATGAGGCCCGGAACTATCACCGAAATAAGAAACGTCTGCTTGACCGTGAAAAGTCATTCAGCGTTCTTTCGTTGGAAGAACTGGGGCAGCTCACGAGTGTAGACCATTATCCAAGTGAAGAATTTGTATTTTCATCCTACGGCTGTGATCTGCACATCGACAATGAACTTGTTGCCAATGCGTTTGCCGCTCTGCCAAAGCAAGAACAAAGCATTTTGATTCTGTTTTGCGTTCTGGAACTGGGCGATGGCGAGATTGGCGACCTCATGGGAATGTCCCGGAGTGCTGTACAGCGCCACCGGACAAAAACGCTGAATGAGCTGCGAAAAGAACTAAAGGCGCACTTGCCGGAGGGAGGTTAGGCGTAAATGAACTCCTATGAACACACGAGCAGAGATTTTTTACCGCTCTCGGTGATTCGCTCTGCCTGCGCTGGGGACACCGATGCAGTTGAACAGGTTTTGCGACATTACAGAGGTTATATCAACAAGCTCTGTACAGGCATTCTCTACGACAAGCACGGCCAGCCCCATGTGTGCATAGACGAGTACATGAAACGCCATCTGGAAATCAAACTTATTTCCTCTATTGTGACCAGAGCCGAAACGGTCTGACCCTTTCCACGTTTCGGGACAGCACCTTGAAAAATATGCCCGCAGGACAATGGCGGTGCATCATAGGGCAAACGGATACGTTGCTGTCTGTATCGAGCCGGACGGCGGGTGCGCCACGATGCTTTTCTCTGAAAAGCGGAGCGATTTCCACCCCGCCGCAATGCAAGCGCGGCTGCTTGCGGGCCATGACATACAGGCAGGCTGATACTCCCTTACCGTCAAAGTCCGAGCGTTCAGAGCGTCGCAGGCAATGAGTAGGGCTGCATGAGGAATGCAGGGGTGAGATTCCCGTGGGCTGCTGCCAGCAGCCATCCGTTGGCTCATTTTTTGATTTTTAAGAAAGGGGATTTTTACGATGCAAGCGAAAAAGACAAACCCTGAAAAAACAAAAAATCCAGAGATGCTTACTCTGGATTCGACTTATCGTATTGGCAATCGCTCCTTTATCGTTGAGCCGGTGTTCAAAGAAGAAAGCTCCCAGACCTTAGGAGAAGTTCTTCTCCGGCTGATGAAATCCGAAAGCGAAAAATTATAATGACCTTTCGGGAGGCAGCGGACAGAGAAAGCGGATTGTGTTATAATATAGGTGTACAAGTGAATTTGCTATTCGACTGTCCCAAGAAAGGAGCGAGTATGAAACAGTCGAGTAACAAGAAATCCCGTGAAGCAACCGCTTTTCTCTATGAGCGTCTTTCCCGTGATGATAATTTGGAGGGCGAGAGTTACAGCATCGGCAACCAAAAGAAGCTGCTCACCAAAGTTGCAAAGGAAAAAGGCTATACCAATCTGGTTCACTTTCTGGATGATGGCATTTCCGGCGTGACCATGAACCGTCCCGGTTTCGTTGAAATGATGCAGCAACTTGAACAAGGGAAAGCCGCCGCTGTGTTCGTCAAAGACCTTTCCCGTCTGGGCCGAAACTATATTGAGGTCGGACGGCTGACAGAAGAATTTTTCCCGGACCATGACATCCGACTTGTTGCCGTTTCGGACAACATCGACACGGCCGAGGGAGAAAACGAACTGGCACCCATCCGAAACCTGTTCAATGAGTGGTATGCCCGCGACATCAGCAAGAAACGCCGTATCAGTAATAAAATCAAAGGCAACTCCGGCGAACCGATGGGACTTCCTCCCTATGGGTATATCAAGGACCCGAACAATCCCAAGCATTGGGTCATTGATGAAGAAGCTGCACAAGCTGTCCGGCGCATTTTTGATATGACGTTGGAGGGCTTTGGCACGGAACAGATTGCCACCCAGTTTGAAAAGGAAGGCATCCTGACGCCGCAGGCCTACTGGATTCAGAAAGGCATCGGCCGTCCCGGAAGGAGCAAGATACGGCCCGCTACCAAGTGGAATGGCTCCACGATTACCCATCTTCTGTACCAGCAGGAGTATTGTGGTGATGTTCTGAACTTCAAAACCTACTCCAAGTCCTACAAGAACAAGAAGCGGATTCATAACGACCCGGAAAATTGGGTGGTGTTCCAAGATGTTCACGAACCCATTATTGAACGTGCCGTGTTTGAGCAGGTACAGCAGAAACGCGGAAAAATGCGCAAACGTCGTACCAGCAACGGAGAACACAATATGTTCTCTGGCTTACTTGTCTGCGCAGACTGCGGCTGCAATCTGCACTTCCACTTCAATCAGGGCAACCCGGAAATCAAGTATTTCAACTGCTCCAACTACAAGGGCAATCGCGGCACCTGCCAATCCACCCACTACATCAGGGTAGACTTTCTGGAAGAAGTGGTGCTGGGCGAAATTCGGCGGCTGACCAAGTTTGCCAGCCTCTATGAGGACGACTTTTTGAAGGCTGTTATCGGGCACTCCCAGCAGGCGGACGAAGCCGACCGCAAGCTGAAAGAGAAAGAGTTGAAAGCACTCCTTGCCCGTGATGAAGAACTGGACGGCCTCTTTGAGCGCATCTATGAGGACAATGTTTCCGGCAAGATCTCTGATGAACGCTTTTCCAGAATGTCCCGGAGATATGAGGACGAGCAAAAGGAGCTGACCGAGAAAATCAAACAGCTCCGCTCCGAAATCGAAAAGCAGAGCAGCCGAACTATGACAACGGATATGTTTATCAGTCTGGTTCGCAAGTACACCAGAGCAAAAAAGCTGACACCCCGGATGCTGAACGAACTGGTGGAAAAAATCGAAGTGTTCGATGCAGAAAAGGTCAACGGCGTGTGGGGGCAGCGGCTCCGCATTCACTACAACTGCGTGGGCACCATCGAGATTCCAAGCGCACTTCCTTTACCGACACCTGATGTGTCGGTGAATACAAGAAAAGGCGTAGTTGTGAACTACGCCCCCTGTGATGTCGCTATTTAGCAAATAAAAAATGACGAATGCTCTTTAACAGCTAAATGCTGTAAGAACATTCGTCATGGTGCGGATAAGAGGACTTGAACCTCCACCGAGTTGCCCCGATTAGAACCTGAATCTAACGCGTCTGCCAATTCCGCCATATCCGCATATTCTGTTTTGTTCGTGAGCTGTGTTGCTCGGAACGATAGTTATTATACCAGATATGGCAGAATTGTCAAGCATTTTTTCAAAAAAACTTTTTTCTCACTGCAAAGCGTCATACTTTCGCGAAAAAAGCCCTCTGCAGGCCGATTTTCCGGCGGTGCAGAGGGTCGGAGTTTCTTTGTTTTTTTCTTCAGCAGGCAGCCGTGCCGGAGGCCAGCAGATCAGACTTTGCCCCACACCAGCCACAGGTACGCATAGCCTGCCAGCACTGCAGCCAGCGTAAAGGGCACGCCGATGCGCAGGAAGTCGCGGGTGGTGACGGTCTCGCCGTTTTTGCGCAGAATGCCAATGGCCGCGATATTGGCCGAAGCACCGATCGGCGTCAAGTTGCCGCCCAGAGTGGCACCGGTGAGCAGGCCGAAGTAAAACACGTAGGGTTCCACGCCCACGCCATCGTTCATCAGGGCGGCGATGCTCTGCACCACCGGCAGCATGGCGGCCACGTAAGGGATGTTATCGATGAAGGCCGAAAGCACCACCGACACCACCACCAGCAGGGTGAACAGCCGGAAGGGACTTTCCCCTGCCACGGCATGGAACAGCCGGGCTGCTGCGTCGATAACACCCGCCGCGTGGATGCCCGCGATCACGATGAACAAGCCGAACAACAGCAGCAGGGTGTCGCAGTCCAGCTCGCCCAGCACATGCGCCAGCGGCTTGGCCGACCCTGCCCGCAGGCAGGCGCGCGCCACGCCAAACAGGCACAGCCCCATGCACACAAGACCGCTGCGCAGCTCGTACACCGTGTGCAGCGGCCCGGCTGCAGGCTCCGGCAGGAAAGATGCCGCGATCAGCAGGCCTACCGTCAGCAGCATCAGGGCAGTGGGCACATCGTCCTCCACCTCAGTCTCCACCTTTGCACAGACCGGCTGGGTCTCACGGCGGAACAGCCACATCAGCACCGCCAGCGATGCCAGTGCGCCCAGCTCCACGCCCCAGAAGATGCCCGGACGGCCCCGCATCCAGAAGAAATCGAAGAAGTTCATGTCGGCAAAGCTGCCCAGCAGGATGCTGGTGGTGTCGCCCACCAGCGTGGCCGCGCCCTGCAGGTTGGAGGACACCGCAATGGCAATGAGCACCGGCACCGGCGAGATCTTCAGCTTGCGGGCAATGGCAAGGCCCACCGGTGCCACCATGAGCACCGTGGCCACATTGTCCACAAAAGCACTGATGACACCGGAAAACAGCGCCAGCATACACACCGCCCACTTGACATCCGGCACACAGACGATCAGCATTTCCGCCAGGCGGGCAGGCATTTTGCTCTCGATGAACAGTGCCACCGTACCCATGGTGCCCGCCATCATGAGCAGCACATTATAATCCACGGCCTGCAGCGCGGCGCGGAGTGAAAACTCGTAGACCCCTGCCTCGCCCAGCACAATAAAGAGCACCGCACTGCACAGTGCCACCCACGGGCGGTACTGCTGCAGCTGCAGCATCAATACATAGGTAACAGCAAACAGGATCAGTGCAAGTATCATTCGTTGATCTCCCCGCTGCGGGCATCCTCGTCGATCATGCGGTAGCCCACGCCCAGCTCATTGAGGATATAGGCATTGCTGCCCGGACGGCTGCCCAGCTTTTTGCGGATATTGGCCATGTTCACCTGCAGCTTTTTGGTGCTGCCGATGTCGGTATCGCCCCAGATGGCCTTGACGATGGCCGCATAGGTCATCACGCGGCCCGCGTGCTGGGAAAGGAACGCCACGATGTTGTATTCGGTCTGGGTCAGCTTGATCTCCTGCTCGTCCACGAACACCTTACGGCGGTCATAGTTGATGCGCATTCCCTGTGCGCGGAACTCACCCGCCGGGGCATTGCCGCCGTGCATGGCACTGTAGCGGTTCAGCCGCAGGGCAGCGCGCACGCGGGCCAGCAGTTCGCCGGTGCTGAAGGGCTTGGTGATGTAATCATTGGCACCCAGATCCAGCGCTTCGATCTTATCCATCTCGTCGGTGCGGGCCGAGAGCACCACGATGGGGGTCATATACTTCTGCCGCACGGTGCGGATGAATTCCAGCCCGTCCCGGTCCGGCAGGCCCAGATCCAGAATGACCAGATCCGGGTTGTGGGAGGCGAACAGGGTCAGGCCCATGGTACAGGTATGGGCCACCAGAGCCTGATAATCGTTGGTAGTGAGCAGCGTTTCGATAAAGCTGCAGATATTTGCCTCATCCTCTACGATCAGGACCTTGAATTTGTTATTGCTCATCTTCTGCATCCTCCATTTCAATTTCTTCGGTCTCCAGCCAGAAGCGGATGGTCGTTCCCTCACCCAGACGGCTCTCGGCCTTGATCTCGCCGCCGTGCGCCTTGATGATGGCCGCACACACCGAAAGGCCGATGCCCATGCCGTGCTTGCGGCTGTCTGCCGGTACATCTGGGTCGGTGCCGCCGGTGCCGGAGAACAGCGTTTTCAGCCGTTCTCTGGGGATGCCGCAGCCATTGTCCGTCACCTCGAACACCGCACGATTGCCCACCGTGAACACCTTCAAGGTCAGTTTTGTCATGCCCTCGGCGTGCAGAGCGGCATTTTCCAGCAGGTTCATCAGCACCTGCTGGATCAGCATAGAATCCATGGGGATCACGATAAAGGCATCCGGCGTTTCCAGCTCCACCGGGATCTCCGGGTAGCGCTTGCGGAACTTGACCAGCACCGTATCCAGCAGTTCGTCCAGCACAGTGGGGGTCTTTTGCACCGTCACCTTCTCGCTGTCGATGCGGGTGACGGAAAGCAGATTCTCCACCATGCGGGTCAGCCACTGGGCATCGCTGCAGGCTTCGCCAAGCAGTTTAATGGTCTTTTCCTTATCCAGCGAGTCATAATTTTCGATCACAGTGGAGCAGGCACCGTAGATGGAGGTGAGCGGGGTGCGCAGATCGTGAGAAACCGCGCGCAGAAGATTTGCACGCATCTTCTCCTTCTCGCTTTCCATACGCAGCTGTTCCTGTTTTTTGATGCGGGTGGTGAGGGTGCTGGTCATGATGGACACCACCAGCATCACAAGGCCGGAGAACAGGTTTTCCGACAGGGTAAAGTTGAAGGCGAAATACGGTGAGAGGAAGGCAAAGTTCACTGCCAGCACGCTGATGAGCGAAGCCGCCACGCCCCACGCATAACCTTCTGTATACATAGAGGTAACGAATACTGCCAGCATAAAGATAAGCATTGCCACGCCCTCAATGCGGCCCATAACGGCCTGTGTAAGCATCACCATGGCATAGGCGGCGAACAGAGCCAGCAGCATTACGGTGGCATCCCGCACAAGCGTCTGTTTTTTCATGCACATTCCCCTTCCCAAATAATATATTCCGTTTCCCGCATTATACCATAGAAAAACTAAAGATACAGTAAAAATCCTTTGCCGTAAAGAGGGACGTGATTTGACACTCCCTCTCCCCCGTAGTAGAATAGCCTTATCAACACTTTATCTCACTGGATCAGGAGTAACGATATGCTGTATTTCGAGAACGACTACTGTGAGGGTGCACACCCTGCCATCCTGCAAAAGCTGGCCGAGACCAACTTTGAAAAGGTGCCCGGCTATGGCACCGACCCCTACTGCGCCAGCGCCAAAGCAAAGATTTGCGCTGCCTGCGGCTGCCCGGATGCAGACGTGACCTTCATCTCCGGCGGCACCCAGACCAACGCCATCGTCATTGCGTCCATGCTGCAGCGCTGGCAGGGCGTGATGGCTGCTGTCACCGCCCATGTGGCTGCACACGAAGCCGGTGCCATTGAGTATACCGGCCACAAGGTCATCGCCCTGCCCGCCCACGAGGGCAAGGTGAGCGCCGCCGATGTGCGCGACTGGTGCGCCACCTTCTATGCCGATGCCAACCACGACCACATGGTGTTCCCCGGCATGGTATATATCTCTCACCCGTCCGAGTACGGCACCCTGTACACCAAGGCTGAGCTGGAAGAGCTGCACGCTGTGTGTCAGGAGTACCACATGCCCCTGTTCATGGACGGCGCACGCCTGGGCTACGGTTTGATGGCCAAGGGCACCGATGTTACCCTGCAGGATATCGCCCGCCTGACCGATGTGTTCTACATCGGCGGCACCAAGGTGGGCGCGCTGTGCGGCGAGGCCGTGGTGTTCCCCCACGGCGCACCGGCCCACTTTATGACTATGGTCAAGCAGCAGGGCGCGCTGCTTGCCAAGGGCCGTCTGATGGGCCTGCAGTTCGATGTGCTGTTCACCGATGATCTGTACACCCGCATCAGCCGGAACGCCATCGAGACCGCCGACCGTCTGAAGGAGGGCCTTGCTGCCAAGGGCTACCGCTTCTATATGGAGTCGCCCACCAATCAGGTGTTCCCCATTCTGGAAAACAGCCAGCTGGAAGCGCTGGAGCCTCTGGCAAAGTTCGGCTTCTGGGAGAAGTACGACGACACCCACACCGTGATGCGCATTGCCACCAGCTGGGCCACCCGCATGGAGGAGATCGAGCAGTTGATCGACCTGATGTGACCCTGCCGAAGATTTTTGGCGGTTTTATGCGGGATACCAATTGCAATTTCTTTCACAATGTGGTATCTTTTGGGTAGACCAATGGGTTGGAGCCGGTGGGCCTTGCAGGACAGCGCTTCGGCCAGCTGGCTCTATGAAATGATCGGAAAGAAGGTATTTTACATGGGATTTTTTGATAAGCTGTTCGGCGGCAAGGCCGAGCAGGAAGAGACCGCCAAATTCTTTGGTCAGAGCAAGACCGTTCTGACCCCCATCCGCGGCAAGGTGCTGGCACAGGCCGACATCCCCGACGAGACCTTTGCACAGGGCATCCTTGGCCCCGGCTGCGGCATCGAGCCCACCGGCAAGACCGTGTATGCTCCGTTTGACGGCACCGTGGAACAGGTGGCTTCCACCCTGCACGCCGTGGGCCTGACCAGCGAGGACGGCATCGAGATCCTGATCCATGTTGGCATGGACACTGTGGAGATGCAGGGCAAGGGCTTCAAGGCACTGGTCAAGGTGGGCGATAAGGTCAAGGCCGGCACCCCGCTGCTGAAGGTGGATCTGGACGCCATCCGCGCCGCAGGCCATCCCACCGCTACCGCCATCATCGTGACCAACGGCGATGACATGGGCGAGCTGAAGATGCTGGCCGAGGGCGATGTGCTGGCCGGCACCCCGCTGTTCAAGTTCTGATTTCTGCACAGCAAAAGGCGTGCACTTCCGCAAAGGAGGTGCACGCCTTTTTGATTTCCCGATCTTACTGGCCGCCCGGCTTGTAGTGCAGCACCCGCTCCGACACCAACCCGTTGAAGAACTGGATGAAGGGCCCCAGGCAGAAGGCACAGATCAGCGTACCGATGCCCACAAGGCCGCCCAGCAGCCAGCACAGCAGCGCACACAGTGCATCGGTGAACACGCGGCAGCCGAAGTACGGCACCGGGGTGTAGTCCCGCAGGCCCAGCGAGAGGTAATCGTACGGGGCGATGCCCAGATCTGCCGTCTGGTACAGCGAAGCCCCCAGCGCCGTGACCGGCACCGCCAGCGCCACCCACAGCAGCTGCACCGGCAGGCCCAGCGCCTCGGCCGGGCCAAAGTGGGCTGCAATGGGGTCGTAGAAGGCCGTGACAATGAACCCGACGCCAATGCCGTTGACAAAGGTGCCAAGGCCGATGTACTTGCGCCCGAACCAGAACTGCAGTGCAAAGAACAGGATGTTCGTGCACAGGTTCTGCACGCCCAGCGAGATGCCCAGCATCTCGGCCAGACGCATATTCAGTGCGCTGATGGAGTCGTTGCCAAGGTGAGACTGCTTGAACAGTGCAATGCCCAGCCCGATGATCACAATACCGACCACCATGCCGAGGATGCGCCGCGCCGAGGGCATCTGCGGGTTCTTTTTCATGATTCTGTTCTCCTTTTTTGCACCAGTTTTACAACGTTCGTTGAAAGCTCAGCGGTGAAGCTGCGTTTCGATCCTTGCCCTGTCCAGCCCCTCGCCGATGACGATGAGCACATCCTGCCCCTGCGGGATGGGTTCCAGTGTTCTGCCGGCAGCGGTGGCGTTCAGCTCCAGCCAGCCGGTGGTGCCCTGCGGGTCCGGTGCAAAGCCCTTCACCCGCAGCACATGACCGCAGGCGGCATCCGCAAACAGGTGGTCGGCAGCGGCCTGCAGCTGCTGCAGCGTCAGGTGCTGCTCCAGAAAGCACAGAGAGCTGAAGGCTTCGTGCTCATCAAAATGCATCTTTTCGCAGCTGGCCTGCCTGCAGCCGCAGGCCGCAATGGCGGCAAGGTCGGCATCGGTAAGCCGTGCCCAGTCCTTGGTGATGATTTCTTCCGGCGCAAAGCGGCGGGAGCACTTGCAGCCCTCCAGCGCACGGGTCAGGTGGGCCACGGCGGCAGCGGTCTGCTGCTGCCCGGCCAGCTGGGTACGGCTGACCAGCACCCGGCCCGCATTGGATGTCTCGGATGCCAGCACGTACTCAGCCTGCGGCGAAAGCGTTTCCGGCAGCATGGCATCCACTATGGCGATCACATTGCCGATGTGATACCAGCGGTCCAGCGGGTCGTCCCGCAGTACATCAAAAAACTCGTCCACATCAAAGATGCCGCTGGGTTCCACCACCACCCGGTCGAACCCGCGCATGGCCATAGCAATAAGCTTGGTGCGCATCCGGCGTTGATGGGTGTCGCAGTCGCATCCGCCGCTGATGGTCTCAAGGTCGCAGTTCGGGCCAAGAAGGTCCTGCACCAGCATGGCATCCACGTTCACCGCGCCGAAGTCGTTTTCCAGAATGCAGACGTTGTGGCCCTGTGCCACCAGATACCGGACATACCGGCGCAGAAAGGTGGTTTTGCCTGCACCCAGAAAGCCGGTGATAAGGTCTACCTGTACCATAATAAAAAAGCACCCCCTGTGCTGTTGTTTGCCCGATCCCAGTATACCGCAGCAAACTGCAATACGCCAGTAGCAGATGCAAAAGCCCCGCATTTCTGCGGGACTTTTTATGTTCGTATTCAGCCGCTGTCGGATGCAGAGCTGTACTCGGCAATGATTTTGCGGGCGGCAGGTGCCATTTGGGCCGGTACGGCGGCAGGCTTTGCAAGGAAGTAGCCCTGCAGCGCATCCGCGCCCAGCTCTATGACCTTGCGCAGTTCGGCGGCGGTCTCCACGCCCTCGGCAATGATCTGCATACTGCGCGGGTGGGCATAGGCCACGATGTTCTGCACGATCTGCTGCTTGTCCGGGTCGGTATCGATGCCGCGGATGATGGCTATATCCACCTTGATGAACCGGGGCGAAAGCTCCAGCAGGCTGTTCTCGTTGGCAAAGCCGCTGCCGTAATCGTCCAGCGCGAACATGCCGGAGAAGCCCGGCGCATGGCGCTTGGCCTCCAGTGCTTCGTGGTCGATCTCCTCTTCCTCGGTGATCTCAATGACCATCTGGCGGCACAGCTCATGCCAGCGGCTTTCCATATACTCGCTGTCCTCTCTGGGCAGGCAGACGCTTGCAATGGAGTTGATGAACAGCATCGTGTCCCTGCGCACAAGGCCCTCGCTGCGCAGGTGGTCGAAGGTCTCCAGCGACTTGAAGAAGGTCAGCCGCTCGATCTCGCACAGTGCGCCCTGCTCCCGCGCCAGCTTCATGATGGTAGCGGGCGAGCGCAGCGCTTCCCTATCGGAGCGCATCAGGGCTTCGTAGGCCATCACCTTGCCGGTGCGGGCCGAGAAGATAGGCTGGAATACATAGTACACCCGCTCCTCGGTAAGCAGCTGCTGGAAGTCGCGTCTCAGCTGTGCGGCCTGTGCTTCCTGCTGGTAGATCTCCATGCTGAACTCTTCCAGATGTCCCTTGTTGGTGCGCTTGACCTGATAGAGGGCAAAGTCGGCATACTTTTTCAGGGTGTCCATATCGGTGCCGCTGGCCGGGTACCATGCCACACCGCCGGAAATGCTGATACGCAGCTCATTGCCGCTGGGCAGGATGGCAACGCTCTTCTGCATAGCGCTGCTCAGGGTGCGGATCTTCTCACGGATCTGATCCTGACTGGAATAGCCGTAGAACAGCAGCACGAACTCATCGCCGGAAAGGCGGGACACCACAGTGCCGTTGGGCGTGTTCTCAGCAAGGCAGCGACCCGTGCGGTGGATGTACTGGTCGCCCCAGTCGTGGCCGTAGGTATCGTTGATGTGCTTGAGGTTGTCCAGATCCATCATCAGCAGAGCTGCAACGCCCAGCTGGTGCGGATCGCGGAACAGCTCTTCGCTCACGCGGTGGAAGGCCTGACGGTTATACAGGCCGGTCAGGATATCGTAATCGCGTTCGTGCTCAATACGCATGCGCTCCAGCGTGGCGGCGGTAACGTCCTCAGCCAGACCCACCTGCGTGGTCTGGTCGTTGGTGACGCGCAGCATGATGTAGCGGGTCTCGCCCTCCTTGCGGATGGTGAGCATCTTGTCCCCCTCTGCCGTAGTGGTGCAGGGATGGGAAAGTTGGATGTGGCTCAGCTTTTCCTCAAAGCGGCGCACACTCAGGAAGCAATCCTTGGGCTGGGGGGCACCCAGCAGCGCAAAAAAGTTATCGGTAACATACACACTGCCAGTGTCGAACCGCAGCTCATAGCCGCCCAGCTCCACACTGGCCATGTCCATGATGCGCAAAAACTTTGTGGAGTTGTTCAGCAGCTCGCTGTTCAAGCTGGTCAGTGCATCGGCCAGACGGTCCAGCTCCCGGATGTTGGTATGGGACAGCTGCGGGAACTGCTTTTTCTCCTGCCCGTCCACCACTTCGTGATACAGCAGCTCCACCGGATGGGCCAGATTGCGGGCAACGACCAGACTGCCCAGCGCGCCCAGCACCAGCGTAAACGCAATGGCAATGGCGATCACGCTGCGCACATTGTCTGCAAAGGCAAACAGCACCTTGCTGTTCACGGTGCCGATCAGCAGCCAGCGCTCATTGGAAAACGGCGCGTTGCGGCTGTACAGGGTAATGGGCAGGGCCACGGCATAATAGTCTTTATTCCGTAGCGTCAGCCAGTACTCGTCCGCCCGGAGTTCGCAGTTCATCATGCCGGCCGGTGCTTCCAAAGCGGTCACGTCCTCGCTGGAAGTGACCGCCTTGCTGACGATAAAGGAGGTATCTTTCTCATCAGCAGTGGTGGAGACTAAGAAGTAGGTGCCGGTATTGCCGTCCTGCAGTTCACTGTAAGGCAGCTTTGTCTGCAGGTAACTGGTAAGCAGCTCCACACCCACCACACCGTAGATTGTGCCGTCCGGCAGGATCAGCGGCTGGGAGTAGGCAATGGCGGTGCGGCTGTCGTCGCCTATCTTATAGACACTGGTGGTCCAGCGGCCGTAATCCTCAGCGTTCAGCCTTGCGCCGTCCTCCCACGCGGTCTGGAAGGGAGTCTTGAAAAAGCCGTTGCCCTTCAGGCCGTAGTAGCGCAAGGTGGGCTGCCAGCTTTTATCGGTGGTGATGCTCAGCTTTTTGACCACCGCCGAGCTGCCGCGCTCGATCATCAGATCGGCGTTGTCCCCCGAAGGGCGGGCATCCGGGTCCAGATCCCGCAGGTAGATGCCGGGCAGGCCGCAGCCCACATCAAGGTTGTACAGATTCACGGTGTTCAGTACCACAAAGATGCCACTGACCGGTTTTGCTCGCAGGGTGCTCACCAACTCCGGCGCAATGGCCGTGAGCAGTGCGTCGCTCTTCTCACGGCTCGTGTTCAGTTCGGCCAGATCGAGCTGGCCTTCTTCCTGCATGGCAAGAACGGTATTGTTGATGTGCTCCGACAGATCGGTCAGGTTCTGTGCATCCTGCATCAGGTCCTGCACGTAGCTGACGCGGTTGCGCACCTGCATGTTGAGCATGTCCTTGGCGTTCTGGTTCAGCCTGCCGTCCACATTGGTAATGGTAATGCTGACTGCCAGCAGCACCACCTCTACCTGCATCACCAGCATCATGGCGCTAAAAATGGTGCGGAAGATAGGCCTGCCCGTTTTTTTGCGCCGGGCGGCATCCGTATCCTTCTGTCTGCACAGCATCACCATCACCTCTCTTCCTCAGCGTGTTCCGTCGGCTCAGCCCTCGTACCGTTTGAGCTGGCTGCAGATATCCTGATACCATGCCTCAAAGTGATCGTCGGTCAGGAACTCGGCTTCTGCGTCCGCAGCGCTCTGACCCTCGGCGATGCGCTGCTCCACGGTCTCGCGGTCCGCAGCGGCAAGGTCACTCAGGCCGTATTCCAGCACCTTGCGGGCGCTGCTGCCGCCTGCAAAGGCGTGGGGCGTGTACAGGCGGTTGCCGTTCACGGTATCTACGGCAGCGGTCAGGATCTGCTCCATGCTGTCGTTCAGGGTCAGGCCGCTGGAGGTGATCGTATCCATGCTGTTGGCTTCCCTGGTAACAGGCAGATAGCCGGAACCCACCGCAAAGGCAATGTTGTTTTCCGGCTGGACGAACCACTTGAGGAACTCCACCGAAGCTTCGATCTCTTCCTCCTTGCCAGCAGTCACCACCATGCCGGCACCCTGCTGCACGGCAACCTTTTCGCCGTCTGCAAACTCCGGGCTGGGCAGCGCCTTCATGCTGATATCGTGGCTCTCGTTGGCATCGTTCGTCACCCGCGCGGGGAAGAAGGTAGCGCTGGAACAGGAGCCAACATAGCCCAGCACGTTGCCGGCCTTGATATCGTCACTGCGGAAGCGGCCGCTGGCGGCAAACCAGCCCTTGACGAAGGGCACGTAGTAGTTATCCCACAGCTTGCGGGCCGCATCGTGCTCAAAGTTGACGGTCATTTTGCCGTTCTTCACCTCAAAGATGGTGCCGCCCAGCTGCTGTGCGCCCACCAGCATGTAGTTTGCCATAGCATCGCGGCCGAACAGGGCCTTGCCGTCGTCCGGGGCAGCGGTCTGGGCATCGGTCCAGTTGTAGTATTTTTCAGCGGTGTCTACCAGACCTTCCACGGTGGCAAGGTCGTCGTAGCTGGCACCGGTGGCCTCGGCAAAGGGCTGCCAGTCGGTGTCGTTGAAGAGCATCACCTCGGTGGATTTTGCCACCGGGAAGATCTTTACGCTGCCGTTGGCGTCAAAGTCGCCCTCAGAGAGGTAGCCGTCAATAAACTGGGCCTTCTCGTCATCGGTCAGGTAGGGTGCAAGATCCACCACCATATCCATCTGATCCAGCGCATAGACCGTATCGGCATAAGCCGAGAACACGTTGGGCATGGCGGGCGCACCCACCTTGCCTTCGGCAGCATCCATCACGCTCTGTTCCAGATCGTTCACGCTGCCCTGACTCTCGGTGGACACCACGATGCCCTTCTCGGCACCCACGGTCTCGTTGAACTTGTCCACAAGATCGGTAAAGCTTTCCAGCTGGTCGCCGTTATAATAAGTCCACACCGTAATGTTGGTCACCTGCGTGGTCTTTGCATTCTGGGCGCTGCTGCCGCAGCCAACGCAGCCAAGGGCCAGTGCCGCGGCGCACAGCCCGGACACGACCGCTTTGAGATATTTTTTCATCAAATCCCCCCTGAGAGCGCTCACGCAGCAGGACGTTCCGGCTGCCATATCACCCGACTATACCTAGTCTATCATACCACCTTTTTCCGGGTGCGTAAACAAAATCCGGCAAAAATCTTCACAATCACAAGAAAGCGGAAGAACTTTCCACCCATCGGAACAAAAAGCACAGCCCTTCCCATTGGCTGGGAAAAGCTGTGCTTTGCAGCTGTTATTCGGTTTTTTCTGCCGGGACGGTGGACACAGTGATCTGCTCATAATCCGCACTGTGGGCAAGATAAACGCTCAGGTCACCGGTGTTGGTGGTCTCCATGCCGTCCAGCTTTGTGCAGGCGCAAAGGCCGAAGGCCAGCACATCCATGCCGGCAGCAGCGCCCTGCCAGAATTTATCCTCGCAGCCGGGCTTTGCCCAGCGCCGCGGCAGATACTGCACAAAGCCCACAGCCGTCAACAATTCATCCGCCTCGGCCAGCTGGGCCTCGGCAGCGGCATCGTCCAGCATATCCCTGCCCGCGCAGCGCTGCAGGATGACATGGCACACCGGGCGGCGTGTGGCCTCCAGCACCGAGTGGCGGAAACCGTAGCGGGAGACGTTCTTTTTGCCGTACAGCAGGATGAAGCCCATGCTGTTGCGGCTGTCCGCCCGCAGGAAGCCGTGGGTGATGTAGGGCATCTGCTGGGTATAGTTGAGGGTATCCAGCGTGCAGAAATCCAGCGGTTCCAGCGAGTACAGCTCCAGATCGTACCGGGTGATGTGGGAGCGGTTGTAGAACGGCATGTTCGCGCCGTTGATGTCCGCCGGGCAGGTGCGCATGGTGACAGGCGCGTTCTCGGCCACATGGTAACAGTTGCGGATGAGCCGCAGCAGGTGGTCGATATCGCTGCCGTTGGTAATGGAAGCCGAGCCACCGCCCAGACGGATGGCCTGCACCTCGCAGTCGGCAAAGTCAGCAGCGTTGGCCCTAAGCTCCAGCGCCATGGCCAGCACATATTCATGCAGCATTTCGGTGTTGCGGCCCTCGATCAGGGTGCGTCCGTTGAAGGACGGCTTCCGGGTGATGAAGGGGAAATTCAGCTTCATCACCACCGGGTGAAGCGGGGTAGTTTCCATAATTATATGACCTCCGTCAACAGCAATGCCGCACCGGAAGCAGAGGTTTGCCCTGCCCCGGCGCGGCACCGAGAAGAAAGAAAAAACCGTTTAGGATGGGCTTGCGGTACCGACAGCTTTATTCTATCGGACAGCAGCCCGTTTGGCAAGAGAAATTATGCCTTTGCCTGTGCGATGCAGTCGGCCACAGCCTCCTGCACAGCCTTGACAGAGAAGCTCAGAGTGGAAGAGGTGATGGCATCCACGCTGGTATCGCCCTGGCTCTCCACAACGGCAGCTGCCATGCTGGAGCGCAGGTCGTCCTTCATCAGGTCCTCGTTGCCGGAAGAGGTGATCTTGCAGTCGGTGATGGCATCCTCGCTGAAGGTCATGGTAACGGTGACGGTGCTGTAGCTGGAGTTCTTGGAGGAGGTGTAGGTACCGGCATAGTATTTGCCGTTGGTGGTACGCTCCTCGGCAGAGTTCTCGCCGCCAATGCCGTTGTCCAGATCGTTCTTGACATACTCAGCAGCCAGGTAACCGGTCACGAATGCACTGCCACAGCTGTTGCCTGCGGTGGGGGTGTGGTACTGCACACCGTAGCGCTGGCCGCAGCAGTTGCCGACAGCGTACAGGCCGGGGATGGGTGCCTTGGCACCGGTCAGAACGCGGTACTCACCGTCAGTGCAGACAGCAGCATGCTGGCACAGGCCGCCGGAGGGGTTGCCGCCGGTAACGGCAGAAGCTGCGAAGAAGGGAGGATCCTGGATCTTGAAGTGCATCATGGATGCGTCTGCGCCCCAGTCGGAGTCGTAACCGGCATCGCACATCTCGTTCCAGTGCTTCACTTCGTCCAGGAAGCCCTGCTTTGCGTCACCCTCATAGCCCATGATGTCGGCCAGCTCTTCCAGAGTGTCGGCAGCATACAGGGTGGTGGGGTCGTTGCCGTAGCGGGCAAATGCCTGCACGGAGAAGCCGTCGGGGCCGGTCTTGTAGTTGGCCATATCCTTGCGGACCTTCTCCAGCATGTACTCGTTGCTGCGATCCATGGCCTGATGGTCGTAGGCCTGATACTCGCAGTATGCATCCCAGTTGGAGTCGGTGACGCAGACCATCTTCTGGCCTTCGGGCATCATATCCAGATAGCCCACGGAGCCGTGGCGGGTGATGGTCTCATTGAAGAAACGCTTGCCGTCGTTGCCAAAGATGGGCCAGATGCCGCCGAAGGGGAAGGACGGACGGCTGTTGATGCCGGCTGCCTGACCTGCACGGGGGCCTGCCTCCATGGTAGCGCCTGCCCACATCATCATACGGATGCCGGAGCCATCACGGCCCATGGAAGAAACGTTGTTCACATCGGTGCGGTCCTTGCCGTAAGACCATGCCAGATTGCGCAGGGTATCGCACAGGTCCAGACGCATGTCCGGGTTGCCTCCAAAGTCGCCTGCTGCCACGATGACAGCGTCGGCGTTGACCTGGAAGTACTTGCCGTCGATATCGGTGAAGATGGCACCGGTGACCTTGCCATTGTCGTGTACGAGGGTCAGGCCCTGAGCGCCGTAGATGTACTCACAGCCCTTCTCCACAGCCTTCTGCTGCAGCAGTCGCACGGTATACGGCCACATGTTGTTGTTGGTGTTGGTCTCGGTGCCGGTATCACGCCACTGGGTCATGCCAACGTAGTAGTAGCTGTGGCTGCAGGGGTTCTGAAAGTGCTTGTTGCCCTTGTAGTTCACAGCGTGAGCGTACTTTGCAACATAGTCGGGATCCAGCTCAGCCAGCATCCAGTCCAGAGCTTCGCCGGAACGGGTGGCGTAATCCTTGACGATCTTCTGGTTTGCGTGGCCCAGAGCCTTGACCATGTACTCGGTGAAGATGTCCATGGGGTCGTACTTCTCGGCACCCTTGTCCAGGAAGAACTTGGAGTTGTAGGTGGTCAGGTCGCAGGCGTAGTTGTCGTACTCTTCCCAGGTCTGCACCTCGCAGCAGATGGTGTCCAGACCCTCTTCTGCACAGCGCAGGGCAGCGGCAGTACCAGCCTGACCAGCACCGATGACCAGGACCTCGCAGTCCTTGGTGTACTCCACCTTATCGGCCAGCTGCGGCTCGTCGCCCAGCCATGCGGGCTTGTTGTTCATGAACTGCTCTTCCGGAATGTTCAGAGGATCGACCATGCCCACCATCATGGAACCCATGATGTCGCCGTTGCCCTTCTGCTCGATGTACTCCTCAGGAGTTTCGGGAGCCTTGGCATCCGGGTTGGAGCCGCGGTTGGACTGGCAGTAGCTGGTGGCAAAGATGTCGTCCCAGGTAATGGTGGAAGCGGCAGCAGCCGGTGCTTCGGAAGCAGCGGCACTGCCTGCTGCAGAGGAAGCAACAGCACTGCTTGCGCTGTTGGAGCAGCCGGACAGTGCGCCTGCAGCGGCAGCGCCCAGAGCGCTGAGAGCCGATGCGCGGATGAAGTTTCTGCGCGAGATCTTGTTCATAGTGCGGAACCCTTTCTTTTCTCTTCTTGTCTTCTTTTCTCAAAACATTTTGCTGCACAGGACACAGTTTGATGTTTTTTTGACGATATTCATTATAATTAAATCTTTACCAAAAGAGAAATTCAATTTTCCCGTTTGCAGTTATTCAGTTTTTCTATCAGTTATCTTGACCTTTTCCCGGCCCGCTGTTACAATTGGCGTATCACTTTTGCCCGAAGGGAGGCTTCTGCTGTGACCGACCGCCAGCTGCGCTGCTTTCTGGCGCTGTACGAAACACTGAACTTTTCTGTCGCCGCACGGCAGCTGTTCCTCACCCAGCCCACGCTGAGCTACCAGATCCGCACGTTGGAGGAGGAGCTTGGCACCCCGCTGTTCGTGCGCACCACCTGCCGGGTGGAGCCAACGCAGGCCGGCCAGCTGTTTGCCGAGTTTGCCCAGAGCACCCGCAAAGGCTACGAGGCTTTTCAGGCTGCTCTTGCGGCCGGGCAGCGCCAGCGGGAAAAGCTGGTGCTGCAGGTACCCGCCACCATGGCCGCACGCGACCCGCTCTATCACGACCTGCTGCTGGCTCTGAGCCGGGAGCTGCCGGACTGCGATCTGGAAGTCGTCACCGACTCCACCTTCCGCCCGCCGGAGGAAGTACTGCAAAGCGGCGTGGATGCACTGGTGCAGCTGCTTGCTGAGCCGGTGGGCAGTGCCGTGGACGTGATGAGCCTGTTCGATACCCGGTGCTACCTGCTGGCAAGCCCCAACAACCCCCTCAGTGCCGAAAGC
The DNA here is from genome assembly GCF_003604105.1 of Faecalibacterium sp. AF10-46. Taxonomy (NCBI): domain Bacteria; kingdom Bacillati; phylum Bacillota; class Clostridia; order Eubacteriales; family Oscillospiraceae; genus Faecalibacterium; species Faecalibacterium sp. AF10-46. Next base: position 24,098 of record NZ_QVGY01000005.1, read on the forward strand.
TTCCTCACACCGCCGCAGCTCACCGGGCAGACCGTCTGCTTTGAGAGCTGCGATGCCGTTTTTGTCTCCATCGTTCGCCGCTGCATGGAGGAAGTGCCTATGCGCTGGCTGATGGTGCCCAGCTTCGAGAAGGAGTATGTTCGGATGCTGGCAGGCAAGTGCCTGTTCTTCAGTCCGGTGCGGGGGCATGGCTCCCCGAGAGAGTGGTTCCATGCCCTCATGTTCCCCTTCCCGCCCATGCCCACCTGCCTGTTCACCCGCCGGGGCGACACCCGGCCCGAGATCCAGACACTAAAGACCCTTGCTCTCGCCGAGCACGCCCGTGCCGTGGAGGACGGCAGGTTGTAAATGGTAAATATAGAAGAAGCACCGCTGCGCAGTACGATTTTGCCGCCATCATTGAACGAGCGCAGCCCCTTCTTCGTATCGGATACAGACAACAAAAAAGCGTTCTGAGATATCTCAGAACGCTTGGTGGTTGCGGGGGCCGGATTTGAACCAACGACCTTCGGGTTATGAGCCCGACGAGCTACCAGACTGCTCCACCCCGCGATATTTACTTTGTGCTCTCAGCGGTTCTCGCTGACTGCTCAAGTATAATACCACAAGGGCGGGCGGATGTCAAGTATTTTTTGATTTATTTTTTCTTCTTTTTCCAAACCACGAACCCTGCGCAGGCGGCGGCTGCGATCACCACCACCGGCCATGCACCGGCAAGGGCAACGATGACCTGCTGCAGGCCATCCACAAAGTTCTGCCAGCCAGCGGAAAGGGCGCTGACAAAGCGGCTGCCGAAGCCCTCGCTGGGCGGCGAGTAGGTGCTCACCTCGCTCAGGCTCACGCACACGGTGCACTCTTCCACCTGATCGTTGTACCAGTCCATCTGGCTCTGCCAGCTCTCGATCTGGCTCTGCACATCCGTCAGGCTGGACTCGATCTCAAGCAGGTCGGAGAGGTTGTCGGCCTGCTGCTGCAGCTGCTGCAGGCGGGTTCGCTGGTTCTTGAGATTTTCAAGCCGGGTCTCCACGTCCATGTACTGGGCGGTCACGTCGTCGGCCTGCTGGTTTTTGTAGGTCACGTTGCCTGCTTCGGCCACGGCGGCAAGAAAGTTCTCGTAGTTCTGCTGCGGCACCCGGTAGGTCAGGCTGACGCTGCGGCTGTCACCGGCATCCGAGTATTCACTGCTGGATTCCAGATAGCCGCCCGCTTCAGCAAGGGCAGCATCCAGCGCAGCGCGGGCTGCGTCGTAGTCCTTGCTTTCCAGACTGAGGTTCGCGGTGTAGATGATCTTTGCGTGGTCGGTGCTGTGGGCCGCTGCTGTCGCGTCGTCCTCCGAATAAACAGCGGTGCTGTTGTCTGCGCCGCTTTCCAGCGCCATGGTGTTCAGACTGTAATCGGCTGCCATGGGGCTGTCCACAGCGGCACGGTCCGCGCCGCCTGCCGACATCACCGCCGCAGTGCTGTCCGCAGAATAATAGACCGCCGGGCTGCTGCTCTTTGCGCCAAGGCCGATTTGTCCGGTGGCAAAAGCACCATAGCCTACCACACACACCGCCAGACAGGCCGCCAGTGCGCCCACCCGCTTTGCGGGAAAGCGGATCAGTTTCTTCTTCGGCTGCACCGGGGCGGACTGGGCCGGTACCGGTGCGGCGGTCTTCATCATGGGCTGGGCCTTTTCTTCTTCGGTCAGCTGGTCGGTCATGGCCAGCAGCTTTGCCTTCAGATCGTCCGGGGCGTAGAGGTCATCCGTCTCCATCTTATACTCATACCACCTCATCTTCGATCTCCTCCTTCAGCATCGTATGTAACTGCGCCCGGGCACGCCGCAGCCAGCTCAGCACCGTGTTGGATGGTGCGCCCATCATCCGGCCGATCTCCGCAGCCGTGTACCCCTCGTAGTAATGCAGATAGATGGCATTGCGGTAGTTTTCCGGCAGGGCGCGCACTGCGTCCAGCACACTGCCGTCCTCAAACGCATCGGGCGCGGGCAGGTTCTCGTCCAGCTCGGTGTCCTTCTGATGGGCTGCGCGGGTCAGATCCCGGCAGCGGTTGATGGCCACCCGCAGCAGCCACGCCTTGAGGTGCTCCTCACTCTCAAACGTACCATTATAATGCAGGAGCTTCTCGTAGACATCCTGCACCACATCCTCGGCATCGGCTGTGCATCGGCTATTGTGTATGGCAGCGCGGTAAACAGCATCGCTGTATTTCTGCACTGCCAGCGTAAATACTTCGTTTCTGGTCAGCTGTCCCATAGTTTCAAGCTCTCCTTTACCGCCTGTACAGGGCTGGTGGAATTCGTATTCCACGGGGGACATTCACCCTATACACGGCTGAACGCCCCCGAAGATTGCATTGTTGGAAAAATTTATGAAAATCACCTTTTATATACTCTCTGCAGCAGGGCCACCCGTTCTGCAAGGAAGGTCTCGGCCTTCGGATGGTGCAGCCAGCGCTTGTTCGCCGCTGTGCCAGCCAGCTTTCTGCCCAGCGCTGCCGGGTCGGTATCGGCCTGCATCACATCCTGCATGGTCAACTGCAGCGTCAACGCCGCAGGAGTGTCCGGCAGCGGCGGCAGCGGGTCCTCCCACACAAAGGGCGGCAGCAGCCGCACCGCCACCGTGGCGCGGGTGCACTCCTCGGTGAGCAGCAGGGCTGCAGGCGTGCCGTCCGGCTGGACGTGCAGGGTGCTGTACAGCAGCTGCAGACTGCCCTCGGCCAGCAGGCGGATATCCCCCTCCCGCCCGGTAGGCGAAAGGCTCAAATATTCCCGCGCCTCGTCCAGATAGATGTGCCGGGCCGGTGCCTGCACGCGGGCATACAGCGCAGGCAGCGCAAAGCGGCCCGCTTTGTCCAGTGCGTGCTGCAAAAGCAGGTAGAACTCGGTCAGTGGGTAGGCCGGGTCCGGCTGCGGCATCCCGAAGTCCGGCCGCGAAACATGTCCTCCACCCATGGGGAACCTCCTTGATAAATAACGCTGATGCGGTATTCTAAACATAGAAGGGGTGCTGACTGCAAGGGTCAGCTTTCCATCCCGTTTGTCAAAAAGATTGACCGCACAGTTTGGAAGCAGGGCGGTCAATCTTTTTTGTTATCATCTTACCATATTCTACGACGCATTACAACACGCCCTATTGTAAACCCTGCTGCAACTTCATTGTTGACCGTCTTCCCTCTGCCGCGTTATACTCGGGCACAGATGCCTTGTAAATTTTTAACAGAGGGGAATTCTATTCTATGAAAAACAAAAAACTGACCACCTATCAGATGGCTGTCACTGCGCTGATGGCCGCCGCGCTGTGCGTGCTTGGCCCGCTGAGCGTGCCTATCGGGGCCATTCCCATTTCGCTGTCAAACTTTGTCATCTGCCTGACCGTATGGCTGCTGGGGCCCAAGTTCGGCACCTTGAGCGTGGCGGTGTACCTGCTCATCGGCCTTGTGGGCGTGCCGGTATTCTCCGGCTACGGCGCGGGCATTGCCAAGCTGGCAGGCCCCACCGGCGGCTATCTGGTGGGCTACCTGCTGCTGGCCTTCATCGGCGGTCTGTTCATCGAAAAGAGCAAGGGCCAGCCGGTGATTTCCGGCATCGGCCTTGTGCTGGGCGATGCCGCCTGCTACGTGCTGGGCACCGCATGGTTCGTGTTCCAGATGCAGTGCGAGCTGGGCTATGCGCTTTCGGTGTGCGTGTACCCGTTCATTGCGCTGGACCTCGCCAAGATCGTGGTGAGCTGCATCGTGGGTGCACTGCTGCGCAAGCGTCTGGTACAGGCTGGCGTGCTGAAGCTGAAGGAGGCCTAACAGGCAAAGCAAAAGGGAGACTGCAAACGCAGCCTCCCTTTTTTATTTGTGATCCGTTATTTTACATAGCCAAGGGTCGCAGCCATCACGGCCTTGATGGTGTGCATCCGGTTCTCGGCTTCGTCAAACACGATGCTCTGGGGGCCTTCAAACACTTCATCGGTCACTTCCATGGCATCGCGGCCAAAGCGCTCGCCCATCTCCTTGCCCACGGTGGTCTTGTGGTCGTGGAAGGCGGGCAGGCAGTGCATGAACACAGCGTGCGGGCCTGCAATGTCCATCAGCTGCTGGTTGATCTGGTAGGCGGCAAGGTCGTTGATGCGCTCAGCCCACACCTCCACCGGCTCACCCATGGACACCCACACATCGGTGTACAGCACGTCGGCACCCTTGGCGGCCTTGGCGGGGTCCTCCTCAAAGGTGAGAGTGGCACCGGTCTCGGCAGCGATCTTCTGGCACTCGGCCACGAGGGCAGCGTCCGGCTGGTACTTCTTGGGTGCACAGGCGGTGAAGTTCAGGCCCATCTTGGCGCAGCCCACCATCAGGCTGTTGCCCATGTTGTAGCGGGCATCGCCGAAGTAGACGAAGTTGATGCCCTTCAGGTGACCAAAGTGCTCCCGGATGGTGAGGAAGTCGGCCAGGATCTGGGTGGGATGGAACTCATTGGTCAGGCCGTTCCACACCGGCACACCGGCGTAGTGGGCAAGGTCTTCCACGATCTGCTGGCCGTAGCCCCGATACTCGATGCCGTCGAACATGCGGCCCAGCACACGGGCAGTGTCGGCGATGGACTCCTTCTTGCCGATCTGGCTGCCGGACGGGTCAAGGTAGGTCACTTCCATGCCCAGATCGTGGGCAGCGACCTCGAAGCTGCAACGGGTGCGGGTGGAGGTCTTTTCAAAGATCAGGGCGATGTTCTTGCCTGCCAGCTGGTCATTGTGGCGGATGCCGGCCTTCTTTTTTGCCTTCAGGTCTGCGGCAAGGTCCAGCAGTTCTTCGATCTCGGCAGGGGTGTAGTCCAATAGCTTCAAAAAGCTGCGGTTCTTCAGACTCATTGTATATTTCCCTCTCTATGCAAATTTTATTGTATATTTATACTTATATTATATATTATACTGGGATTCTGAAAAAATTGCAATACCCTGTCGGATATGCTATACTGGCTGTGCTGCCCTTCTGGCATCCTGTACGGGTTGCGGCTCCCTGCATCTGCTTCGTGCCTTGGGCGGCACTCGCATCTTGCAGGCCGCGGCCCCAACAGCTTCTCCCTGTTTCCGCCGCTGGCGGCGGTCGTCGCCGTTGCGCAGCACAGGTAGCTGCACACTTCCTGTGCAAGTGGCTTGAGAGTCACCGCAAGGGCAAGTAAGCACAAAAAGAACCCTCTCGGAGCTGCAACTCTGAGAGGGCTCTTTTTTGTGCGTGGATACAATGGAATGTTCTAACCAACTTCCTACCCTTAGTATATGCAATCCCACACAAAAGTCAAGATGCTATGAAAAAAGTTCACAGCTCCAGCTCTGCCTTCCGTCCGGTGGACTGATAGGCAGTCAGCTTCACGCCGGCCTTTTTGAACATGAACCGCGCCGCCACGCTGGAATCGCTGTCGTGGTACTTGTCGCCGTAGTACACCACCTCGGCAATGCCCGACTGGATGATGGCCTTGGTGCACTCGTTGCAGGGGAACAGCGTCACGTACACCCGCGCACCTTTCAGGTTATTGTGGGCGCTGTTGAGGATGGCGTTCAGCTCGGCGTGGCACACGTACATATACTTGGTGTCCAGCGGTGCGCCCTCCCGCTCCCAGGGCATCTCGTCGTCGCTGCAGCCAATGGGCATACCGTTGTAGCCCAAGGACAGAATTTTGTTTTCCGAGCTGACGATGCACGCTCCCACCTGACTGTTGGGGTCCTTGGAGCGCATGGCCGTGAGCAGCGCAATGCCCATGAAATATTCATCCCAGTTGATGTAATCGGTACGTTTCATTTTGGTATGCTCCTTGTGCCTGTATTCTGCCTTTTATTATAGCGTATCGCTGTGGGTTTTACAATAAACTTTGGCACTGCCGTGCAACTTGCACAAAACCTTGCCCCGAAGTTTGGCGCTTGATTCGTCAGAATTTTCAAACGAAATATTTAAAAATCATTTTGAGTGTGGTATTATCTTTGTAAAATATGCCACAAAAGCGGAGAGAATGCTCCGTGCGGCGGAAATGAGGGAAAAACCGATATGAAATACGCAAGCAACAACATCCGCAATATCCTGATTGCCGGTCATGCCGGCAGCGGCAAGACCACGCTCACCGAGGCGCTGGTCTATTTTTCGGGCGCTGCCGAGCGTATGGGCCGTGTCGAGGACGGCACTACTGTTTCGGACTTTGACCCCGAGGAAGCAAAGCGCAAGGCCAGCCTGTCGGCATCTGTAGTGCCGGTGGAGTACGAGGGCATCAAGTACAACCTGATCGATGCGCCGGGCCTGTTCGACTTCGAGGCCGGTGAGTACGAGGGCATCCGTGCCGCCGAGAGCGTGCTGGTGGTGGTGTCCGGCCGCAGCGGTGTGACTGTGGGTGCGGAAAAGGCGTTCCAGCTGGCCCGCAAGAATGGCAAGGCTACCATGGTGTTCGTCTCCAAGTGCGATCTGGAGAATGCCAACTACTTCAAGATCCTTGAGGATATGAAGATCAAGTTCGGCTCCACCGTCTGCCCCTGCGTGGTACCCGCCAAGCTGGACGACGGCACCCCCGTGTACATCAACCTGTTCAGCCAGAAGGCTTTCAAGTACGAGGGCGGCAAGCAGATCCAGGTGGACCTGCCGGACATCGGCCACCGTTTTCAGGGCCTGATCGAGGCCATGAGCGAAGCCATTGCCGAGACCGACGATGAGCTGATGGAAAAGTTCTTCGGCGGCGAAGCCTTCACCACCGAGGAGATCGTGGAAGGCATGCGCAAGGGCGTCAAGGACGGCCTGATCACCCCCGTGTTCTGCGGCAGCGCCGTGAACCAGCAGGCACTGGATATGCTGCTGTTCAACATGCACAAGCTCCTGCCCAGCCCGGAGCACGAAGCCAGCACGCTGGCCGAGGATGCCGCCGGCGAGCCGGTGGAACTGCACTGCACCGAAGCAGAGCCTACCGCCGCCTACGTGTTCAAGACCGTGGCCGACCCGTTCGTGGGCAAGCTGAGCTACCTGCGCGTGGTCAGCGGCAAGGTGACTGCAGGCGAACCCCTCACCAACGCCCGCACCGGCGATGTGGAGAAGATCTCCAAGCCCCTCACCGTCATTGGCAAAAAACAGGTGGACTCCGACGGCATCATTGCCGGTGACATCGGCGCAGTGGCAAAGCTGGTGAGCGCCAAGACCGGCGACACCCTGTGCGACGCTGAGCGCGTGGTCAAGCTGCCCGCCCCCGTGTTCCCCAAGCCCAGCCTGTTCATGGCCGTCACTGTGGCCAAGAAGGGCGACGAGGGCAAGATCAGCAGCGCGCTGGCCCGCCTGATGGAAGAAGACCCCACCCTGAGCTACGAGAACAACGCCGAGACCCATCAGCAGGTGATCGGCGGTCTGGGCGAGCAGCATCTGGACGTGGTGAAGGCCAAGCTCAAGAACAAGTTCGGCGTGGAGATCGGGCTGGAAGCACCCCGCATCGCCTACCGCGAGTCCATCCGCAAGGCCTGCCAGAAGCAGGGCCGTCATAAGAAGCAGACCGGCGGCCACGGCCAGTTCGGTGATGTTATCATCAACTTCGAGCCCTGCGACAGCGAGCAGGTGGTGTTCGAGGAGAAGGTGTTCGGCGGCAGCGTGCCCAAGAACTTCTTCCCGGCTGTTGAAAAGGGCGTGCGCCTTGCCGCCGAAAAGGGCGTGCTGGCAGGCTACCCCGTGGTGGGCCTGAAAGCCACCCTGCTGGACGGCAGCTACCACCCGGTAGACAGCTCCGAGATGGCCTTTATTATGGCCGCAAAGCTGGCTTATAAGGCCGCTATGCCGGAGGCCGGCCCGGTCATTCTGGAACCCATCCACACCCTGAAGGCTCATGTGCCGAACGACAACACCGGCGATATCATGGGCGATGTGACCAAGCGCCGCGGCCGCGTGCTGGGCATGGAGCCGGACGAGGACGGCCTGCAGACCATCATCGCTGAAGTGCCGCTGGCAGAGCTTGCAAACTTTACCACCTTCATCCGGCAGACCACGCAGGGCCGCGGCTGGTTCACCACCGAGTTTGCCCGCTACGAGGTTCTGCCCGAGATGCTGGTGCCTGCCGTTGTGGAGCAGGCCAAGAAGCTGGGCAATCTGGACGAGAGCGCAGACGATTAAACGGCAAACGTCAACTTCCCCAGTCTGCTGCGCAGACAGCCCCCTCACCGAGGGAGCTGTCAGAGCCGTCAGGTTCTGACTGAAGGAGTTCCAACCGAAATACGACATCACCCCGACCCCCGTTGACACTTTTCCCTCTGTCAGCGGGGGTTTTTGCGGGCAAAAAGCCCCCTCGGAGTAGGAGCTCCGGGAGGGCTTTTTTGTTGTATTGCGTCGAAACTTATGTTATACCGGGCCTGCGGCCCTTCTCCGATCCCCCTGTCGCGGAAAGGAGGTGAACCTTGTGGAAAATTTCATCACCTTTTTCCAGACTGTTGCAGCAGAGGTCGTTGCATACTATCTCTGTAAGTGGCTTGACAGCCTGATGTGCAAGGGCAGTAAGCACTAAACACGAAGCCCCCCGGTATTCCGACTACCGGGGGGCTTTGCTTTGTTCATTGCATGAACCCTATGGATAAGTTCTCATCACCTTATCTATCTCTACTATATGCACTTTGGCGCAAAAGTCAAGGATGTACGAGAAAATTTACAATTTACTTTGCCTTGGGGAATGCCTTATTCCAAGTCTCGATCACGTTGAACTTCGGTGTCCAGCCTTCGGGCTTGAAGGTGTCTGCGCTCTTGGCTTCCATAATGCCCTGCTCCACGCACCACTGTGCAGCCTTTGCCATGTCAGCGTCGGCCACATCCGCAAACGCGGGCTGTGCGGCGGGTTCGGGCCTGCCTGCATTGTTCCACACCAGCAATGCCAGCTGGCCGCGGTTTGCGGGGATGGCTGCACCCTCGGGCAGTAGTTCATTCAGGATCACCCGGGTCACCACCTCGTAGCCGCCCCACACGGCTGCGCTGCCAAGGACCACGGCGGCAATGGCACCGCCTGCGTCACCGGAAGCATTGCCCGCGTCGCCGCCGGGCTGGGGCTCCAGCGTACCGTGAATGACAACGTAGCCCTCGCTGTCTTTCTCTGCATCGGTATCAAGCGGGTCTGGCTGATAGCGCAGGTAGCCGTCGGTGGTCAGGCCGCTAAGGTCGAACCGGCTCAGCGGTCCTTCGTCCAGATAGCCATCAAAGGTCACCTTTGCGTCGCCGGACAGCACGATGGGGCCCGACACATTGAAGCCCTTGGTGGTCACTTTGCCGCCGGAAATGTTCAGGCCCTTTGTGCCGCACAAAGTATGCGCTTTCACTTCGCCGCCGCTGATGCGGATGCTGCCGCTCTCGGCGTAGAGCTCGCCGCCCTCCGCCTGCACACTGCCGCCGGAAATAACGATGTCGCCATCGCGGCTGTAAAGGGCGCGGTGCTGGACGGTATCGGCGCCGGAGACGGTGCTGGCAGTCTTTGTTACCACACTGCCGCCGTGGATGAAAATGCCTTTGCGAGCAGAAAGTGCATCGTTGTGGTAATCTTCCGAAGTGGGTGGCGCGATCGAGACATGGATGCGGCCGCCGTTCAGGGTGATGGTGTCCGCCGTGACACCGCTTTGCAGGGCCTTCGTGGACGTTTCGGTTTCGGCGATGTCCACGATGCCGCTGTTCAGGGTAAAGCTGCCACCCACCCGGATGCCGATGCCGCTGCGGATGTTCAGCGTGCCGGTGCCGCCAAGGGTAAGGCTGCCGTCATCCGAGCAGATGCCGTAATTACCCGGGATGGTGAGAATGTTTGTGCCGCGCAGGTCCACCGACGCGTCACCGTAGGTGCGGATACAGGCACCGCTGCCGGAAATATCCTCCAACATGATGTCCAACTCGTTCAGCGCCACGCTCACCGGCGCACTGTGCCCGTTCAGGCTGGTGTAGATGGCACCGCTGCCGGAGAGGACGGTCTCGTCGGTCTCCGTGTACTCGGACGAAGAGCCGTCATTGCTTGCATCTACGCCAAACAGCTCCACGGTGCGCCCGCTTGTGGTGCCCGTCACGCAGACGGAATCGACCTTGCTGAAGCCATGACTGCCATTGCTGATGTTCCACGTTTCGGCCAGTGCGGGCATGCAAAGGCTCAGGGCCATGGCCCCTGCCACCGCCGCTGCGGCCAGCTGTCTTGCAAGCTTGCGTAGTTTCATGCAGATTGCCTCCTTTTTTCCCTCGTATTTTTACGGGGGGGGGTATGTATTACAGTACTTTGATTATCTCACACTTTACCGGATTTTGGAAGCAAACCTGCGTGAATCGCCCTGAAAAGCGCGTGAATCGTCAAAAGTATCACTTCTCGGGCGGGTCAGCCTTTGCCGCGCCAGCGGCACATCATTGCGCAGGCACATCATCTGCGCGCCGACGGCGCGCATTACGGCAGGATTTCCTCCCCAGCACCGCCTTTTTTGTTGACAAAGCAGCCGCCTGCTATTATAATAATGTAGTCAAAATGGCATTATTGTGCGGCTTTGCGGCTGTGCAAAACAAATAGACAAGGAGAGATTCTCAAATGGCACAAGAGATCAAGATGTCCGCTGCCGGTCTGAAGGCAATGCAGGAGGAACTGGAATACCTCAAAACGGTGCGCCGCAAGGAGCTGGCCGAAGAGATCAAGGAGGCACGCAGCCACGGCGACCTTTCCGAGAACAGCGAGTACGACGAGGCCAAGAATACGCAGGGTCTGGTGGAGAACCGCATCACCGAACTGGAGCAGATGATCAAGAACGCCGTCATCATTGATGAGAGCGAGCTGAGCGTGGACAATGTCTCTGTGGGCACCCACGTCACCATCCTCATGGCCGGCGAGGACGAGAACGAGGAGTACGACATTGTGGGCCGCACCGAAGCCGACCCTCTGAACGGCAAGATCAGCGACGAAAGCCCCGTGGGCCACGCCCTGCTGGGTAAGGCTGTGGGCGACAAGGCCGAAGTGCTGCTGCCCACCGGCCACACCGTGGAGTACACCGTGCTGAACATCACCCACGCTGCAGGCTGAGCAGGCTAAACGAATAGGAGAAACCATGGAAGAACAAAAGAAGAATCCGGCGCAGGGCCTGTCCGAGAGCGAGCAGGTGCAGGTGCGCCGCCAGAAGCTGGCCGACCTGCAGGCTGCAGGCCACGACCCCTTCACCCTGACCAAGTACCCGCAGGATGCCTACTCTGCCGACCTGAAGGCCGAGTTTGCCGACCTGCCCAACGAGACCGACAGCGGCAAGACCGTGGCGCTGGCTGGCCGTATGATGTCCAAGCGCGTAATGGGCAAGGCAAGCTTTGCCCACCTGCGGGACGATAAGGGCGACATTCAGCTGTACGTCCGCCGCGATGAGCTGGGCGAAGAGCCTTACACCGCCTTCAAGAAGCTGGACGTGGGCGATATCATCGGCGTGAAGGGCGAGGTGTTCCGCACCAAGACCGGCGAACTGAGCGTGCGCGCCACCGAGCTGACCCTGCTGGCCAAGAGCCTGCGCCCCCTGCCCGAGAAGTTCCACGGCCTGACCGACACCGAGATGCGTTACCGTCAGCGCTACGTGGACCTGATTGCAAACCCCGAGGTGAAGGACACCTTCGTGAAGCGCAGCCAGATCCTGAAGGAGATCCGCGCCTATCTGGACGAGAAGGGCTTCCTCGAAGTGGACACCCCCATCCTGACCCCCTTCGAGATCGGTGCATCCGCACGCCCCTTCTACACCCATCACAACAGCCTGAACATGGACATGGTGCTGCGCATCGAGACCGAGCTGTACCTCAAGCGTCTGATCGTGGGCGGCATGGACCGCGTGTACGAGGTGGGCCGCATCTTCCGCAACGAGGGCATGGACCCCAAGCACAACCCGGAGTTCACCAGCATCGAGCTGTATCAGGCCTTCACCGACTTCCACGGCATGATGGATCTGGTGGAGGAGCTGTACAAGCGCCTTGCCCAGAAGATCTGCGGCAGCATGGTCATCCCCTATCAGGGCAAGCAGATCGACATGGGCCACTGGGAGCGCCTGACCATGATCGAGGCCGTCAAGAAGTATTCCGGCGTGGACTTCAACGACTGGAAGTCCGACGAGGATGCCATCGCCGCCGCCAAGGAGCACCACGTGGAGCTGCCCGAGGTGCCCACCAAGGGTTCCATTCTGGCCGAGTTCTTCGATGCCTTCGTGGAGGACAAGCTGATCCAGCCCACCTTCATCTACGACTACCCCGTGGAGATCAGCCCGCTGGCAAAGCGCAAGCCGGACGACCCCGCCTTCACCGAGCGCTTTGAGTATTTCATCGACTGCACCGAGTACGGCAACGCCTTCAGCGAGCTGAACGACCCCATCGACCAGAAGGGCCGCTTCGAGCGTCAGGTAGCCGAGCGCAAGGCCATCGAGCCCGACTGCAAGGCACAGGTGGACTACGACTACGTGAACGCACTGGAGTATGGCCTGCCCCCCACGGGCGGTCTGGGCTTCGGCGTGGACCGTCTGGTGATGCTGCTCACCGACAGCGCCTCCATCCGCGATGTGCTGCTGTTCCCCACGATGAAGCCGATTGAGCAGTAAAACGTAAAAAATGGCTTTGTTTCGTTTGAAATTGTGGTGTTCGATACTGGAACAACGTGGATTTACCACCAACTTACCACCAAATTTGATAATTTGCATCAGTAAAACGGAAAGCAGCCTACAATAAACACAAGCACCCCTGCCAATGAAATGTGCGATGACACATAGATTGGCAGGGGTGCTTTTCATGCTTGGAAGATATTAAGAGCATCCTCGTCAATGACTTTTTTCACTTTGCCGCCCGGCTGCCTGATCTCCACCGTGGAAAGCTCGTCGATGTAGTCCGCATAGTGGGCCAGCACCTTTTCTGTGGCCCACTTCTCACCGGCAACGGCGGCTTTGATTGTTTCATAGTCCAGCAGCTTTTCTTGTCCGTCCATCCTGATACCCCCGTCAGATTGATTTTTTCCATGATACCATATCTGGGAGTATGGAGCCAGAGAAACCGGCGATTTTCTGCTGGTAAATTCTACGCATTTAGAGCGGCACTATGGCGGGGATAGGATAAAACACTCACATACCCCGCCGACTATGCGGGAAAAACCTTGAAATATAGGGCTTTTTAAGGCCCTAAATGCGTAGGTTGGTGCTTTGTTGCGATATGCTCCACGGTTACGGTGTATTGTTCATATTCTGTTTTCGGGAATCTTTATGAAATCTTCAAAATTGCCCGGTATGCTATCCGTAAAATCAAAGAAAGGACTTGATTATATGGATATGATTTTGAAAACGACTGACCTCTGCAAAAATTTCAAGGGGCAAATGGCGGTAAACAATGTGTCACTGAACATCCGGCGCAACTCGGTTTATGGTCTGCTGGGGCCGAATGGGGCTGGCAAATCCACGATCTTAAAAATGGTCACCGGCATTTTGCGCCCCACATCGGGAAGCATCGAGTTTGACGGCCACCCGTGGAAGCGGAATGATCTGGAGCATATCGGTGCTTTGATTGAGATGCCCCCGCTTTACGAAAATCTGACTGCATACGAAAATCTCAAAGTCAGAACTACATTGCTCGGCCTGGACGATGCACGAATTAACGAGGTATTGCAAATTGTCCATCTCACGAATACCGGCAAGAAACGGGCCGGGCAGTTTTCTCTTGGTATGAAGCAGCGGCTTGGTATTGCTATTGCATTGCTGAACAGTCCCCAGCTTTTGATTCTGGATGAACCGACTAACGGCCTTGACCCTTTAGGGATTGAGGAACTTCGTGAACTGATTCGTTCTTTTCCGTCCAATGGAATCACGGTCATTCTGTCCAGCCATATTCTGTCAGAAGTCCAGCAGATTGCAGATCATGTGGGTATCATTGCTGGCGGCGTCCTTGGATATGAGGGAGAGCTTCGCGCCGGTGAAGATTTGGAACAACTCTTTATGGATGTTATTCGCAGAAATGGTAAGGAGGGATATTAAATGGAGATGGCATATATTCAGGCAGAGAACCTAAAGCATAAGAGAACTTTCACAAAAACGCTGATCGTTCTGGCCCCATTTGTAACTGCGCTTATGAACTTTTTTGCCCCTCTTTGGTTCCAGCTCAATTCTTATAATTGGTGGTATAACCTGCTTTATCCTGGATTCCTTACGCTCACCTGTGCCTTGATTGAACAGCGGGATAATGGCAAACTAAAATATCGTGCCGTTGCTTCATTGCCTGTTTCGCAGAACAAAGTCTGGAAAGCAAAAATTGGAGTGGCCGGTATTTACTCCTGTGTGGGGAATTTCATTTTCCTGGCGCTAAATCTGTTGGGCGGTTTTGCAATATTAGTTATCAACGAAATTCCCCTGACAATCGGAATTTTGCAGGCTGCGGCCGGAACAGCTTGTATTGTCATTGCAAGCCTATGGGAAGTTCCGCTGTGCTTATGGTTATCAAAAGAAGTTGGTATCTTTGTCACGGTTATTCTTAATGCCGGACTTGGAAGCGTTTTAGGGATTTTCACGGCTACAACCTCTTTGTGGATGATCTGCCCGTATAGCTGGGTGCCGCATCTTATGATTTCCGTGTTAGGTATTTTGCCTAATGGTGAGCCGGTTGCAGATCAGAGTACGGCAATGGCATTTTGGATGATTATACTTGTATTGGTCATTTCGCTGGCCTGGTTTGCGGCGCTGTCATTTTTAACTGCAAGATGGTTTGAGAAAAAGGAGGTGGGGTGACTATGGTATCTGTGGTTCGCTGCTGGAAAGCAGAATATCAGAAGTGTAAACATAGCATTTTGCTCTATATGCACAGCATGATTCCGATTATATGTGCGGCGATTTTTGCGGGTTACTATCATATATCCAGATGGGAACTGGCAACCAAAATCAGTGCCTATCTGGAAGTGCTGGCCGTTGCGTTCCCGTTTCTGATCGGCATTATTGTGGGCCTGGTTGTTCAGATCGAAAATCAGGCCGGGCATTATCAGCTTTTGTTAGGAACAATCCCATCCCGCATAGCAACGTATATTGGTAAACTTGGGTTTCTGATGATCTGTGCTATGGGTGCAACATTTTTAGCACTGGGAACATTTGCTGTACTATACAGGGAGGCCCCGGCAAGCCTATACCTGAAAGCAGGGATTCTATTGTTGATTACCATGCTCCCTATTTACCTGATTCATTTGTTTGTGGGAATGAGCTTCGGAAAAGGTGCATCTATGGGATTGGGAATTGCAGGGAGTTTAATAGCTGCCCTTATGATAACAGGGCTTGGTGACGCTACATGGAAATATATTCCCTGGGCCTGGGGCGTTCGTGCTATGGATTACACTGTGCTTGCATGGGATAGCCCCCAACTGTATGCACAGGTAAGAACCGATTTTTTCAGCGGTATGATTATTTCTGTATGCTGCACTGTTTGTCTGCTGATTGCCAGTTTGGTTTGGTTTCATGGTTGGGAGGGAGGTAAAAACAGTGAATAAAAAGTGCCTGTTTGCCGTGGTAATTGTGCTTGTAAGTCTTATATGCTTATCGGCCTGCGGTGCGCTCCGCGATACCGCCGATAAAAATAAGGCGTTAAATGAATCTCTGCCGTATTATGAGCTGAACGCCGCAAACTATGATGAAATTTCATATAACGGCCTGACATATACCATAACGGATGAATGTCTTGAAATGTCAGAACTGCAAGAAGAAATCGGGCAGGTATCGAAACGCTTCAAAAATGTGGCGGGGGAAGATTTCAGTTTCGGCTACGTTTACAGTATTGTGGATGTGGATATAAGCAATGCCGTAGCTGTAAATATCAACAATGAATATCGGAAAGCTGACATTAAAAATAATGATGAATTAGTGTGGTTTCAGAGATGGGAAGGAGCAAAAGAAGGGGACTATTCCAGAGAGCAATGCTATCTGAATAAGGAAAATGTGACGCAATTTTCCTATAAGGGAAATGACTACACGATTTTAGCGGATACTGTCTCTAATAGTGGACTCGGGGAATGGATTGGGTATATCCAACAACTTGCGGCTGTAGACGAATCAGGAAAAATATTACTTCAAGAAAATCTCAAAACTGCTACCTTTCAGACGTTGGCAGATTTAGCAGATTTAGTGGATAAAGCCCCTAATGACGCCTATATTATTCCATTCTTAAATGTGTATGCAGCTCCTAACGCTGACGACTATCTGATTGTAGATATAAATGGATGGTATCACAAAGCTGTTATAGATGAAAATATCAAAGGCACAGATACAGTTTTTGACTTTAAGGATATAGAGCAATCTATGAGTGGAAAGTTTGAAATCAATCCTCAAAATGCAACGCAGCTTCTTTGTGATGGGACGGTTTATCAAGTAACTTCTGATACTGTATCAAATAATGAATTGGGAAGTCACATTGGTATTCTTGCGGAGAATGTCATATTTAATGCAGAAACAAACATTCCTTTGTCAAAGGAGGAACTAAGAAAAATTGACTGGTATGGGGAAAACGCCGGACAACATCGGGAACAATGGATTTACAAAGATATTTATGAAATTCATGGTACAGAAAAGACCGAAGCCGTTGCAGTACAGATAAATGACCGCTACTATATTGCAAAGCGTCAATGACCGATTTTTGTTTTTCTGCCTTTATGGGTTATGATATACTAAAAAAGCTAGGAGGCGATACTATGGCAACAATCCTTAACCTCGACAATGTGGTATAATGGGGCGGGAGGTGATTTTTTGACCCACTTACTTGTAGTTGACGATGAAGTTTCTATCTTGGAATTGATTAAGAACAGTTTGGGGAAAGATGGATATTTGATAACAGTCTGTCAAAATGCGGATGATGTAGACATCAAAAAGCTGCATTTCTATGACCTCATTCTTTTGGATGTGATGATGCCTGGCACAGACGGATTTGAGTTTTGCAAACAGATCAGGAATATGGTAGACTGCCCGATTCTCTTTCTGACCGCAAAGACATTAGAGGAAGATATATTGTTTGGATTGGGCATCGGTGCGGATGATTATATTACGAAACCTTTTCGTATTCAGGAGCTTCGCGCCCGTGTCGCGGCACATTTACGCAGAGAAAAAAGGGAGCATCACAGCACACTTTCATTTGAGCCTGATATAAGATTTGACCTTTCCGCAAAGGTACTGTATGTTTCAGAACAGCCGGTTCCCCTTACCAAAAGCGAGTATTCAATCTGTGAATACCTTGCGAAAAACCGGGGACAGGTTTTTGCAAAAGAACAAATCTATGAAGCCGTTTTCGGGTTTGATGGAATAGGCGATAACTCTACGATCTCAACGCATATAAAAAATATTCGTGCGAAATTGGAGCATTTCAAAATAAGTCCGATCAGCACCGTATGGGGGATAGGATATAAATGGGAGTGAAAAAGAAACCTACATTGAAAATATTGTTTCGCCAGTTTGCTATCTCCCTCATTGTCATGCTGGTAGCGGCAATTATTGTCCCTTCTGGTTTGGAGGGACTTGCTGTAAATGCTGGATTAGCTACAAGAGCAAATCTAAGTGAATTGCAGGTAAAAGAGATCATTCCAACGCTGACGATTGCCCCGGATATTACAAAGGTTGTGATTCCACAGGGATGCGGCTACTTAATTCTGGACAAGAACTTTAATGAGCTTTACAGCAATATGGACGATGATGAAAAAGAAATTGCCCTGCTGTACGCAAAGGGAGAATATATTGAATATGCTACGGGGAGGCAGTTTGCACTTGTTGTCCGGGAAAACGAATTTTGCGTTTTAAGGTATTATATTGGTTCTCAATTTACAGTGTCATGGCTACCGGAATATTTTCCATCTCCTGACACGCTTGCGCTTATCCTGATGGCTGTAAATTCGCTGCTGGTCATTATCATACTGACCGCCAGATTTGCTAAGAACCTGCGTACACAACTGACCCCGCTTTTTGAAGCAACTGCGGAGGTTTCAAAGCAAAACCTTGATTTTGAAGTAGGACACGCCAAAATCAAAGAGTTTGAAGATGTCCTTGCATCTTTTTCAGATATGAAAGATAATCTGAAAATTTCGTTAGAACGGCAATGGAAAACCGAACAGACACAGAAAGAGCAAATCGCCGCGCTTGCCCATGATTTGAAAACGCCTCTGACGGTTATTCAAGGAAATGCTGATTTACTCACAGAAACAAATCTTGATGATGAGCAACGACTATACGCTGGTTACGTCGTGGAAAGCTCCGGCCAGATGCAGTCATATATTCAAACCCTGATTGATATATCACGGGCGGCGGTTGGTTATCAGCTCCATATTGAAAGTATAGACTTGCCAGCGTTCATGCAGCACTTGTTCGGTTATATGGAATCACTATGCCGGACAAAAGAAATCCGGCTGCAAATGAATACTGTTTCACTCCCTCAAATGCTGAAATTTGATAGGATGCTGATAGAACGTGCTATTATGAATGTTATCAGTAATGGGCTGGACTACTCCCCGCAAGGCGGAACGCTTTATGTGGATGTTCAGAGTAACAACGGTTTCGTGGAAATTTCAGTCACAGACGAGGGAACGGGGTTTTCTAAAGAGGCATTATGCCACGCACAGGAACGGTTTTTCATGGGCGACAAAAGTCGTACTTCTAATATGCACTTTGGTATGGGACTTTATATCACAAGCAGCATTATCAAGCAACATGGCGGGCAGCTTGTTTTAGAAAATTCAAAAGAAACCGGCGGCGCAAAGGTTACTATGAAACTTCCTTGCTGATTTTCCGATAGTGTAATGGACGTCTTTTATGTCCGTCCATTTTTCAAATCTTTATGGAATCTTCAAAAATTCCTCTTATCATGTATCTAAAGAAAAAACATCTGCTCAGCGGCAGAAAAGAAAAAAACCGCTGCTGGGCAGACCCATTTTCACGCTTAATTTATATTCACTGGTGGCGGTTTTGAGAAATCAAGGCCGCTGCCTTCTTTCTGTCATTCCCAGCAGTTAAAGGCATGGCGGCCCACGGGAGGACGCCGCCATGCTGTTTTACTATCATTATAATCTAATCCACTTCTACCGCTTAAAAAAAGCCTTGCCCCGCCACGGGAATATTCCGGCTATGAGTATGAACTATACCATGTAAGAAAACAACAAAACGCTTCAAATCGTCGCCCGGTAGGTTTACGACCTGCCGGGCGATTTTTGTCGATTTTTGCGGATTGTCATTTCCGGCAAAAAATCAGATGGAAAAGGAGGCGGTCAGCAGACCAGGGCCAGCATAACATATCATCGTATACCATTTCCACCATAGCATGGAACGGCATTTGCAAATGGCTTTTCACTTATGGATGAAGATGAGATATTTTTTCCTGCTTGAAGAAAAAACAATTCTCCTATTCGACACCACTCCCAACTCTCCGGGATGTCAAAAGGCACTTCATCTGCAATGCAGACAGGCTCATTTTTGCCGATCTTCTCATAAGGCAAATTATCGGAAAAGCCCAAGACAGTAATCTATGCGTATCGCGCTATCGACACAAAACGGTAAAGTGGATTTTATCTGCTTTGCCGTTTTTCTTTTTTCTTAAATTGAAAAATTTTCAAAACTGTATTCCAAAACAGCCCTGCGGATTCCTATTAGTGTAGGGGCCTTCAAAATCTTTTGTGAAACGGCTTTCCTCTAGTTTTATGAGTGGAAAATAAACAAAATCCATGTTCTAAAATTAGGTAGTTCAACAAAATTTGAAAATCTGTATGCCAAACGCCCATTTTAGAATGTTATAGGTAGAGGGGAACGTTGGAAAAATGAATTTTCTTTGAACTTTCAAAAGACCCGGTTTAAAAACACCCCTTAAAGTTTGTATAGGGTATAGGAAGTGTTTTCAAAAGTAAGCCAATTCACTACGGTATCACTGATGAAATTCCCCGATTCCTTACAAAGTTACATCGCACCTTGAAAATCGCATGAGCCACCCCAGCAGGATACCTCTGGTACTGAATGTGCATTCTGCGCGTCTTACCGGAAAATACGCCGGAGAAAATCGGGCAGGAACGGGCTGGGACAGAGTGGACAGTGGTTAAGAGCAAGATTCGCCTTTGTATACGAAACCGCTCCTACGGGCAGTTTCTCCACGGCGGCATCTTGATGGGGATTGCGCTCCCCATACCCTCACATCGTGCAAAATCACATGATTTTGCCTATTGGTGGCCTGCCGCAGCAGGTCACAGCCGGAGTGCAAACGCACTGCCGGGAAAATCAAACTCTTGATTTTGGAAAGGAGACCCCATGCCACGAACGAAGAAAAAAGTGAAATCAATCGTAAAGACAAAAGTAATCTCCGCACGAGTTACAGAAGTAGTACATGAACTTTTACACCAGCAGGCCGAAGATGCCGGAATGACGCTCTCTGAATTTGCAGCGCAGATGCTGATGAAAGGCCGCGTGGATACCTCGTATGTATTCTATGTCCACCCGGACGAGATCGAAGCAATCACACGGGAGTTTGCCGCCATCGGAAACAACCTGAACCAGATCGCGGCTTTCTTCAACAGCGGCGGTATCCAGTCCCGTGCGATGCACGAAAACATCAACCATGCGATTGCCTGTATTTTTGAGATGCGGGAACAAGTCGCAGAAATGGCAGGAAAGAACTATGGCAATATTAAAGCACATCGCAAGTAAGAGTTCCAACTATGGTGCTGCACTGGAGTATCTGATTTTCAAGCATGACGAGCTTCGGAAAACTCCGATCCTTGACCAGAAGGGAAATCGTATCATGCGAGATGAGTTTTATCTGGACGGTCTGAACTGTGAACCCTATTCCTTTGATGCGGCCTGCCGACAGTTGAACCGCGAATATCAGAAGAACAAAAACAAAAATGAAATCAAAAGCCATCATTACATCATCAGCTTTGACCCACGGGACAGCACAGAAAATTGCTTGACGGGGAAACGGGCACAGGAGCTTGGACTGGAATACGCAAAAGCAAATTTTCCGGGGCATCAGGCATTGGTCTGTACGCACATGGACGGTCACAATGGCAGCGGAAATATTCATGTCCATATCGTAATCAACAGTTTGCGAAAGCTGGATGTACCTAAGCAGCCCTTTATGGAGCGGCCCATTGACTGCAAGGCAGGGTACAAGCACCATCTGATAAAAGACTACTTGAAACATTTACAGAAATCTCTGATGGATATTTGCATGAGGGAAAACTTGAATCAAATGGATTTGCTTTCCTCCTCTCTCTCGAAAGTTTCGGAGCAGGAATATTACGCTAAACGGCGCGGACAGATCAACTTGGATCTGACCAATCTGGAACTTCTTGGCGATGGGTTTACACCAGTAAAGACGACTTTTGAAACGGAGAAGGAAAAAATTCGAAATGCCATTACCGATGTAGCAAAACGATCTGTATCTTTTATGGACTTCCAAAACCTATTAAAGCTGGAATACGGCATTCTGGTGAAAGACCATCGAGGGCAATTCAGCTATCTTCCGGCAGACAGAGAAAAATTTATCTCGGTCAGAACGCTGGGAACCAGTTTTGACCGTGAGCATCTTTTACTGCTTTTTCAGTGCAACGCAGCCGAGAAAGAAAAGCAGCAGTGGCGCGTCGATGATCCTATGGATGCGCTGTACATCAAGTCGAATCTCCGGCTGGTTGTAAATTTGCAGGATTGCGTAAAGGCTCAACAGAACTATGCCTATGCCCAGAAAGTCAAAATCTCAAATTTACAGAAGATGGCGCAGACCGTTCTCTATGTGCAAGAGCACGGATATGATTCATACGAAAAACTTTATGAAGCTGCAGAGAGTATTGACCGAAAAATGGCGACGGCTCGAAGTGATGCGAAACTCACGGAAGTCAAGCTGAAAAAGGTCAACGAGCAGATTCATCATTTGGGTCAGTATTTTTCTACAAAATCTGTTTATAGCGAATTTCTGAAAGCACCTAACAAGAAAATTTTTCGGCAAACCTATTTCGATGAAATTGCAAAATACGAGGAAGCACGTCAATTTCTAAAGCGGGATTTCCAAGACGAAAAATTCCCTTCGATGAAAGATCTCCGGGCAGAAAAAGAACTTCTGATGCGCACAAAGGATGCACGGTATGAAACATACCACTATTTTAAGGAACGCAATGCAGAAATACAGACGGTACTTGCCAATGTTGACAGCATCCTTGAAATGGAAAAATTGCAGCAGCGTGAACAGCGGCCGCGAGCCAAGAAGCGTAGCTACGATATGAGCCTGTAATCAGCAGGATCTTCCACCCCGCACCCCGGAACCCTGTCGGATGCGTAAGCCCACAGGGAGCTTTCCCATCCGATAGGGACTTTTAAAAATAAGAAGGAGCTCAATTTCAAGAACAACAATTTATTTAAAATCGTAAAACGGAATATCACTACCCGGCAGACCGCAGAAGCCTATGGCTTTCAACCCAACCATAGTAGCATGATTTGCTGTCCATTCCATGCAGACCGCAATCCCAGCATGAAAGTGGATTCCCGGTTTCACTGTTTTGGCTGTGGAGCGGATGGTGATGTAATCGACTTCACCGCAAAACTGTTTCAGCTGTCCTTGCGGCAGGCTGCTGAAAAGCTGACCGCAGATTTTGGACTTTCGGGGAATCCTGTTTTTCCACTACAGTACCCGAAAATTGTGGAATATAAAAGTCAAAACCCAATCCAAACATTGTACGAGTGCAGCGCGATTCTGGGTGACTGGCGCACACGTTTTGCGCCAAAATCATCGGAGGAAGAACTGCATCCCTGTTTTGTTGCCAGTCTGCATCACGCCGCTTACACCCAATATCTGATCGAAAACCGAAATTTTCTCACCGAACATCGGAAGGAGGTTCAACAGATTGCCCAACGAATCCGAAAATACCAGATCGACCATTTCCAACATCCGCAAAATACTCTCGCAGGCTGAAAAAGGCGGTGTTCAGAACACGATTCAAAACTGTGTGACCGTTTTGCAGAACGACCCAGTTCTTGCAGATTCCATCCGGCTGAATCTGCTGAGTGAACGTATTGATATTGTAAAGCCGATGGGTTGGCAGCGTTCCGGCCCTACGCTGACCGACACCGATATGATGTACATTCTGCGCCGAATGGAAAAATACGGCCTGTACAGCGAAAAACGGGTGTCTGCAGCAATTCGCATTGTTGCCAACGAAAATCATTATCACCCTATCTGGGACTACTTGAATGACTTGAAGTGGGATGGCGCAGAGCGGATAAGCCACGCGTTGCATCGCCTTCTCGGTGCGGCAGAAGATGAGCTTACCGCAGAAGCCTTGAAGATTTTTCTGCTTGGAGCGATCAAACGGGTGTTTCATCCCGGCTGCAAGTTTGAAATGATGCTTTGCTTGGTCGGTGGGCAGGGTGCAGGAAAATCCTCTTTTTTCCGGCTGCTTGCTATTAAAGATGAATGGTTCTCGGATGATTTGCGGCGACTGGACGATGATAATGTGTTCCGCAAGCTGCAAGGCCACTGGATCATGGAAATGTCGGAAATGATTGCGACTGCCAATGCCAAAAGCATCGAGGAAATCAAGAGCTTTCTCAGCAAGCAGAAAGAAACCTACAAAATCCCGTATGAAACACACCCGGCAGATCGTTTGCGGCAATGTGTCTTTGCAGGAACGACCAATCGACAGGACTTCCTGCCCCGTGACCGCACGGGAAACCGCCGCTTTATCCCCATCCCGGTGGATGCAACACAGGCTGAAGTACATATTCTGGATAACGAAGCGGAATCCCGTGCCTATATCGACCAGCTTTGGGCAGAAGCCATGACAATTTACAACAGCGGTGATTATAAGCTGACATTCAGCCCTGCCATGCAGGAGGCCTTGCAGATTCGCCAGAAAGATTTCATGCAGGAAGATACGCAGGCTGGTATAATCTATGCGTTTCTGGAAGATTACACGGGTGACCGGGTATGTTCCAAGCAACTTTACACCGAAGCACTGGGCAACCTGAATCTTCCTGCGGAATGGGAAACCCGTGCCATCTGTGAGATCATGACTGCTGGAATTGCGAATGGCGAAATCAAGGGGTGGATAGCCCATAAAGCAGCCAAACGCTACCCGAAATATGGCGTGCAGAAAGGCTGGGAGCGTGTAACCGCTGCAAAAGTGGATGCAGATGGTTTCGTAGAACTGACAGACAAAGAAGCCCAACAGATGGGATTTCCGTTTTGAAGGGCTGCTTTACATTGTTGGTTACAGGTCTGGTTACATCTTACAGCTGCCTCAAAGTCGCATCATTCCAAATAATTTCCCTATTTGTAACCATGTAACCTGTAACTGATAAGAAAAAATAAATACAGAAAATTGCCAGCACACCATTGCAGAAAAAGTTTTCTGTTGTGGTTACAGTCTGTTGGTTACAAACAAAAACACGGAGGTTTTGCCTATGAAAGAAGTTCGCGTTTGCGAAGCAATGAAGTCCCCGGTGGGGACTTTAAGCGACGGAACGGTCTTGCATCAGCAAGATGGAGGGACCAAGTCCCGACAAGTTCCGATCTGGGAGAAAAGCAATCTGACGCTGGAAGAAGCCGCAGCTTATTCCGGCATTGGTATCAACAAGCTGCGTGAAATGAGCGATTCCAAAGACTGTACCTTTGTTCTCTGGAATGGTACGAAACGGCTGTTGAAACGCCGCAGGCTGGATGAACACCTTGACCGATTATTTTCGATTTGACAATAAAAATGAAGTCGGCAGTTGAAAGCACCTCGGCGGTATGGTATGATTAAGCTGTAGGTTGCTTTCTGCCAACAATGGAGGACATAACGATGGCAGAAAGAAGAAAAGACTCAAAGAAGCGTGTTCTAAAGGAAGGTGAATATCAGCGCAGCAACGGAACGTATGAATATCGCTGGCGCAGTGAAAACGGCAAGCGAAATAATGTGTACGCCAAAAGTCTGGAAGAACTTCGTGAGAAAGAAGCAGAGATTCAGCGTGACCGCAGTGATGGAATCCGTGCAGAAGCGCGGAACGCGACTATCAATGACATTCACGAGCAGTGGCTGCAACTGAAAAAGGGGCTGAAAGCCAATACACTGGTCAATTACGAGTATATGTACAAGATGTACGTATTCCCGGAGTTTGGGAAGCGGAAGGTCGGAAGCCTGAAAAAGTCGGATGTGCGGCGGTTTTACAACGGCCTTGTGGATTCACAGCGTTTGAAAGTGGCAACGGTGGAGAACATCCATACCGTGCTGCATCAGGTGCTGGATTTTGCAGTGGAGGACGAATATCTCCGTATCAATCCATCCGATAATGCGTTGAAAGAACTCAAACAGACGCACAATCTGGACAGTGAACGCCGCAAGGCTCTGACCGCAGGCCAGCAGAAGCTGTTGATGAACTTCTTGAAAAACAGCGAGAAGTACAATCACTGGCTTCCCATCATTACCGTGATGGTGGAATGTGGTCTCCGTGCTGGTGAGGCAACGGGTTTGCGTTGGGAGGACATCAACCTTGATACGGGTGAAATCAGTGTAAATCACACGTTGATTTATTACAGCCACCGGGAGAAAGGTTGTCTGTACGGAATCAATACACCCAAAACGGAAGCTGGAAACCGAATTGTGCCTATGACTCCGGAAGTCAAGGCTGCTTTTGTACAAGAGCGAGAGTATCAGAAGAAAACTGGAATTTCCTGCAAGGTGACGATTGATGGCTATACGGATTTTATTTTTGTAAACCGTTTTGGCGAGTGCCAGCATCACAGCACCATCAATAAAGGCATTGACCGTATCATCCGCGACTGCAACGAGGAACAGTTGGCAAAATGCGAAAGCGGTACAATCAAGCCGAAAAAACTTGTTCTGCTTCCGAAGTTTAGCTGTCATTCCCTGCGTCACACCTGTGCTACCCGTCTTTGCGAGGCTGGAATCAACATGAAGGTCATTCAAGACGTATTGGGCCACGCCGATATTACCACCACCATGAACATCTACACCGAGGCCACAAAAAATCTCAAGAAAAAGGAAATCGACAAGTTTGCAGAGTTCTTATCTGCAACCACGACATTTGAAGGAAAGGAGGAAAATGACTGATGGAAAATAAATCTGCAGCCCCAGTAGCACAGGTTCTTGTTCCGGCAGTGAGTGAGATTCGTTCTCTGCTGGAAGCTTCCCGTAAAAATGTAGCACAGCAAGTCAATCAGGAACTGCTGTCAACTTATTGGAAGATTGGTGAGGTCGTTGTTCGTTGTGAACAAAATGACAGCATCCGTGCTGCATATGGTGAAAAGACCTTATCGCAGCTTTCCAGGGCGTTGACAAAGGAGCTTGGCAAGGGCTTTTCGCGCTCGAATGTTTACAATATGCGGCAGTTCTATCTCAGCTATCCAATTTTCCAGACAGTGTCTGGAAAATTGAGTTGGTCGCACTACTGTGAGCTGTTATCCATTTCCGATAAGGAGAAGCGCAGCTTCTACGAAAAAGAAGCGGTCAATTCTGGCTGGTCTGTCCGTGAATTAAGACGCCAGATGGAAAGTTCCCTGTTTGAACGGTTGCTCTTGTCTCGTGGGGATGCCAACAAGGAACAAGTTTTAGCATTGGCTGAAAAAGGTGTGGACTACACAAAGCCGGAGGACATCATCAAAGACCCGTATGTATTCGAGTTTTTGGGGCTGCCGGAAGAAAAGCCGTTCCTTGAAAGCGATTTGGAAGCAGCACTGGTGCGACAAATCGAAGATTTCTTGCTGGAACTTGGCCGGGGCTTTATGTTTGTCGGCACACAGCAGCGTGTCACAGTGAACAACACCCACTACTATGTGGATATGGTGTTCTACAATAAGATTTTACACGCCTATGTGCTGATCGAGTTGAAAACCACCAAGCTCACGCCCGAAGCCGCCGGACAAATCAATATGTATCTGAACTACTACGCCGCAGAGGTCAACGACCCGGAAGATAATCCTCCTATCGGCATCATCCTCTGCACTGACAAGGACAGCGTAGCAGCCGAGTATGCGCTGGGCGGTTTGTCGAATCAGATTTTTGCATCCCGGTACGTCTTATATATGCCGAACAAGGAGCAGCTTATTAGGCAGGTGGAAGAAGTCCTGAAGCGTTGGCACTCTCACGAGGACGAATAAGTTTACCACCAGCCTTACCACTGACTTACCACCAATTTGAGAATAGCTGTAAACAGTTGCGTAGAGTTGCGAAAAATAAGACCTTTTTATCTTGCACAAATAAAGGCTTATGAACACTTGTAAACAGCTATAAATCACCACCAGTCAAGCTCCCCACGATGAAGCCGATTGAGCAGTAAATTTCCAATTTGCAACCAATAAAGCCTGAAACTTCTTGATGTTACGAGAAGTTTCAGGCTTTTTGTTTGCGATAATTTCCAGCGATTTTCACGCCATACGCCAATTTTACGCCAAATGATGTAGGATTTTGTGCAGAGCAAAAAGAGCGTTGTTCCGGTTTGGCAGTAGAAACGGCTGTGTGGTAGGCGGGTGCAGACCTGCAAAGGGCTGCATCACAAAGCGAATTCATGGATCTGCAAACGGACAGCCGGAACTTTTCACCGCAGAAGAAGCAAACGCGAAGAACATGGAGTTTTTCTTATGAACAAACTGCTTTCTTGCCGCTACAACATGGACACCAACCGGGTAGAAGCCCGGTTTGCAGACGGCTCTGCCATTGCCATCGACTGCATCGTCATCGAGGACGAGTACGGCAATACCCCAGCACAGAGGGCAGAGCTGGACTGGCTGCTGTACAATAAGCCGTTGGAGTATGCACAGCTTGTACTGAGTGGGAAGATTGCGCACTATCTGTCACTGGGATGTGAGCATGGCAGACCAAAAGATCAAGTCTAATGAACCAAACAACTGCTGATTCGTATTTCTTTTGATACGGGTTAGCAGTTGTTTCTGTTTTATGCATATCACAACTGTGCAAGCAAATACGCTTATTCCGCCTTCCCTTCCAGCCTGTTTTTATACCCTTCGCCCCATGCCCGCATGGCATCCAGAACCGGTTTCAAACTATATCCCAATTCGGTCAGAGTATATTCCACCCGGGGCGGCACTTCAGCATAGACCTTCCGGGTCAGCAATCCGCTTTCCTCCATCTGCCGCAGCTGAGCGGTCAAAACCTTCTGGGTCACATGGCCGATGGACTTTTTCAGTTCTCCAAAACGCTTTGTGCCCGGCATCAGATCCCGGAGGATCAGCACCTTCCATTTATCGCTGATGAGGGTCAGGGTGGTCTCCACCGGGCAGGCCGGGAGTTCTTTGAGGATTTCCTTTTCCATAATTACCTCCAAGGGAATTTCAAGTGGTCATCGTGCCGGATGCACGGATACCACAAACCGCTTTATGGCATCATTATAGCTTTCAACAGCAAAAAAAGCAAGCAGCATCGCAATGGTATCTTTTTGGTAACTACACCACAATATTGTGCGTACTTCACAAGCCGCACAAAGCACATTACAATAAAGCTGTCAGAAAAAACAATGTATGGAGGTACATCCCATGAATAAAGTCGTAGAATTTCTGAACGCAAACCCAGTGCAGTATCTGGCCACCGTAGGCCGTGACGGCAAGGCCAAGTGCCGTCCCTTCATGTTTGCCGGTGAGCTGGACGGCAAGCTGTGGTTCTGCACCAACAACCAGAAGGATGTTTACAAGGACCTGCAGGCAAACCCCAATATCGAGATCTCCGTTTCCAGCCCGGAGTACGCATGGATCCGTCTGCATGGCAAGGCTGTGTTTGAAAACAACATGACCGCCAAAGAGATGTGCATCGCAAACCCCATCGTAAAGAGCCAGTACGGCGAGGCTGCCAACCCCATCTTTGAGGTGTTCTATCTGGAGGATGCCCACGGCATCATTGCAGACTTCTCCGGCAACCCTCCCTACGAGTTCTGATCTGAAAAAACAGCGCAGCAGTCTTCTGAACGGGTAGACTGCTGCGTTTTTATAGAAAGGTTTTGAAAGGCAGGCGAACACCATGAACCAGAGTGAGCGGCGAACGATCCTTATTCAGGTGCTTTTGAAAGAACGCCCGGAGTATCGGGGACTGCGGATACCGGCAGACGCAGACACCCAGTGGCAGCTTCTGCGGGGCTTGCTGAATATCCGTGAACCACGGCGTATCGGCACAGACTTTCTGCAAATACAGGATGCGTACCTGCAAGAGGAAATCGCCGCAAAAGGCATCACCGATGCGGCTGACCTGACGCCCCTGCAGCCGGGGCTGTACCTCTGGCAGGGGGACATTACCACCCTGAAATGCGATGCCATTGTCAACGCCGCCAACAGCGGCATGACCGGCTGCTACTGCCCGAACCACGGCTGTATCGACAACGCCATCCACACCTATGCCGGGGTACAGCTGCGTCTTGCCTGTGCGGAAATCATGGACAGGCAGGGACACCCGGAGCCCACCGGACAGGCAAAGATCACGGCCGCATTTAATCTGCCCTGCCGCTATGTGCTGCATACGGTTGGCCCGATCATCAACAGGCGAGTGACCAAAGAGGACAAAGAACTGCTGGCTTCCTGTTATCGCTCCTGTCTGGAGCTGGCGGCAGAGAACGGGCTGGAAAGCGTAGCGTTCTGCTGCATTTCCACGGGAGAGTTTCACTTTCCCAACCAGCTTGCAGCAGAGATTGCGGTGCAGACTGTGAAAGAGTTCCTGCAAACACCCACAAGCATCAAGAAGGTGATCTTCAATGTTTTCAAAGATATGGACAAAAAAATCTACGAACGACTGCTCCGAACCGATTGATACGCTGCGGCAGGTCCTGAGCCATGCTGATGCAGTGATCATTGGTGCAGGTGCTGGGCTTTCCACCTCGGCAGGTTTCACCTATGACGGGGAGCGGTTCCGGGAATATTTCTCCGATTTTGCCAGCAAGTACGGATTTACGGATATGTACTCCGGTGGCTTTTACCCCTACCCCACCATGGAGGAATACTGGGCATACTGGAGCCGCTATATTTACATCAACCGCTATCAGGATGCACCCAAGCCGGTGTATCAAGGTCTGTTTTCTCTTGTGAAAGACAAGGACTACTTTGTACTGACCACCAACGTAGACCACTGTTTTCAGAAAGCAGGGTTCGACAAAAAACGGTTGTTCTATACACAGGGTGATTACGGTCTGTTCCAATGCAGTGTGCCCTGCTGTCAGGAAACGTATGACAATGATAAGCTTATCCGGCAGATGGTAGAAGCGCAAGGGTATATCATTGCACCGGATGGTCAGCTGACCGTGCCGAAGAATACCATCCTGAAAACTTATATTCCGTCCGAGCTTGTGCCACATTGTCCGCATTGCGGCAGACCCATGAGCATGAACCTGCGTGCAGACGATACCTTTGTAGAGGACGAAGGCTGGCACCGTGCGGCAGAGCGATACCGTGAATTTCTGCGCCGTCACGAGGGGCAGCACATCCTCTTTCTGGAATTGGGTGTTGGCTACAACACCCCGGTCATCATCAAGTATCCGTTCTGGCGGATGACCGCTAAAAATCCAAATGCATTCTACGCCTGCATCAATCAGGGACAGGCCATTTGCCCGCCGGAGATCGAGCGGCAGTCTGTCTGCATTCATGCAGATATTGGCGCTATTATAGCGCAATTGTGACCCACAAGAGGGCTGGCATCGTCCAGCCCTCTCTCTTTTTGCCAAAGTTTTTGATGCATTTTCTTGCATTCTGCCGAAAGTAACGTATTCTCGGATTTTTTTGTTGACAAAGCTCGATTTTTGTGGTAATCTATCCCAACAATTTAATATAACATATTTACCTAGAGTTCCAGCTCGGCTCCTGAAGGAGCCGGAGCAAGTTTTTGACTTTCTTATCGCTACATAACGAACCCGAACCAAGGCCATCCCGGAAGGGATGGTCAGGTTCAGGTTGTTGTGTGGCGATTTTTTATTGCCAAATCCAGCACCGAACCTTGACAACCGCATGACCGTCTGCATGGGATACCCGGCGATGACCCCTCACGAGGGAGAGCCGGAAAACGCCGCCGAGAGGGGGCAGGAAAACCATGTGGGGAGAACGGCTAAACGTTGATTCCTCAGTTACCAGAAAACAATGTGGTCAAATTGACCACATTGTTTTTCTGTAACGCCAGTGAAAGGAGGGTCATCTCCATGTATATGACAAACGAAAAATGGGAGCAGAACAATCAGGATTATTTGAAAGAATCGTATGAGGAAACGGGTTTTACCGCCGGAGGATACGCCGTCCGCAAACTTATCTGCGGCGGCTGCGGTCGGGTGTTCTACACCACCATCTACACCAAGAAATACTGTCACAGCTACTGGTGCGGCAATCAGGCCAACAATCGGCGGCAGCGGGAATACCGCCAAATGCGCCGTCAGGATTTAGTATGCCAGTGCTGCGGTGAAAAATTCACACCCAAACGTGCAGATGCCCGCTATTGCAGCAATGCCTGTCGGCAAAAAGTCTATCGAAAACGTGTTACAGATGCTGCAAGTGCTCAAAATGAGCACATCGTTTTCCGTAACACTGCAAGGTCTGTTGAAAATCAGGTGCCGCCACCCGGCACTTGATTTTACCCGTAACGGAATCAGAGGGTCAAAATGACCCTCTGAAAAACCGGACGAGCTGTCCATTCGAGACAGCTTGCCCGGAGCAGGAGTGCAGAGGACGTAGTCCTTTGCCCCAGTGATATGATGCTGTGCGTCATATAATACTGGGTATTATCTGGCGCACCGCAGGCGGCAGATTCAGCAGCAAAGCTGCTGCGCACCCCACCCCACCAAGACGTTGAAATGGAGGGATGTTTATCTGAAGCTGACACGACACAATGGACGAGCCGGAAAACACGGCACCTATAACCCCAAGCACAACGACCGTAATTTCGACCTCACCAACAGCGAGCACATTGACCCGGAACGAGCCAAGGGCAACATCTACTGGGACTGCTTCGGCTTCCGTTCGGCTCTCGCCCCACAAGACCCGGATGATCTGGCAGGGACATTCTCGGATGTGGAACGGCAATTCTACGAGACCCGTTACTCGGAGTTCATCGAAAGGCAAAATGAGCGCAACGCCAAGATCCGGCACACGGAACGAAACCGCAGCATTCCTGACCTGCTGTCCAGCCGCAAGACCTGCCCGGAAGAAACCATCTATCAGCTGGGAACAGAGGACGACCATGCTTCGGGCGAAGTTCTTCTGGCGGTCGTGACCGAATTCATTGAGGAGTTCAAGGCGAGGTTCGGAGACCATGTTCATGTACTGGACTGGGCACTGCATCTGGACGAAAGTACGCCTCACATCCACGAGCGCCATGTGTTCGACTGCGAGAACAAGCATGGAGAGGTAGCTCCCCAGCAGGAAAAGGCGCTGGAAGCGTTGGGTTTTGAGCTGCCTGACCAGGGCAAGCCCCTCAGCCGCCGCAGCAACCGCAAAATCACCTTTGATAGCGCAGTTCCTCAAGCAATGCCGTGCATCCTTCCAGTATATCCTGCCATGTGGCTTCAAAATCTCCCGTGAACCATGGGTCTGCCACTTCACAGGGATGATCCGTATGCGCCATCAGCAGCGAGACTTTATGCTGTGGGTCACCGCCGACAATCCGCAGGATGTCACACAGATTGCTTTCATCCATGCCAATCAGATGATCATACCGTGCATAATCCAGCCGAGTCATCTGCCGGGCGGTCTTGCCGTTGCAGTCGATGCCATGTTCTGCCAGCTTCTGCCGCGCAGGAGGATAGACCGGATTTCCGATTTCCCATGCACTGGTGGCGGCTGACGCAATTTCAAATTGCTCGGAAAATCCCGCCTTGGACGTAAGGTCTTTCATTATAGATTCGGCCATCGGGCTTCGGCAGATATTTCCGAGACAAATAAATAAGATCCTGGTCATACCGGGTCGTTCTCCTTTTGGCTTACAAAAGTATAGCCGCCGTGGGTAGTGCGGATAAAGCTGCCGCAGCCGGCCAGCTTCTTTCGCAGATTGGAAACGGTATTTGCCACGACCTTTAAGGTGTCATCACAGTTTTGTCCCCACACAGCACGGAAAAGCTCTTCTTTTGAAAAGATTTGTCTTTCGTGAGAGGCAAGCATCAGCAGCAAATCGAACTCCAGTCGTGTAAGGGAGACTTTTCTGCCGTTGCACGACACTTCGTGGGTCATTCCATCCAGTGTAAGCCCCGGAAGAACCAACTTCTCCCATGAATCAATGGATATTTGCTCTGCCTCGATGTGCTCTCGTTCCAGAAGCATCCGGATCTTCTGCTCCAATTCCGGGTCAGGCTGTCGGGTTTTTATAACGATCATGGCAAACTCCTGCGTGTATTTTACTCTGCGGCGGTATCCATTTCCCGGAGCAGGTTTACCATCTCGATGGCACTGACCGCGCAGTCATAGCCTTTATTACCTGCTTTGGTGCCTGCCCTCTCGATGGCCTGCTCGATGTTTTCGGTGGTCAGAACACCAAAGAGGACGGGAACCCCGCTTTCCAGCGAGACCGTGGCAATGCCTTTGGAAACCTCATTGCACACATAGTCGTAATGGCTGGTAGAACCGCGAATCACTGCACCAAGGCAGATCACAGCATCATACTTTCCGCTTTTTGCCATTTTAGAGGCAACCAGTGGGATCTCAAAAGCACCCGGAACCCATGCAACATTAACATCAGCGTCCTGCACATCGTGCCGGAACAGACCATCCATTGCTCCGCTCAGAAGTTTGGACGTGATAAATTCGTTGAAGCGGGCAGCTACGATACCGACCTTGATGTTCTGAGAAACCAGCTTGCCTTCAAATGTTTTCATTTTTAAATACCTCTTTCGTTGTTAATATTCCAGAAGATGTCCCATCCGTGCCTGCTTCGTTTTCAGGTAAAACAGGTCATACGGGGTCGCCGTCATCTGAATGGGTACGCGCTCGGAGATCTCCAGCCCAAACTCGGAGAGCTGATATACTTTGTCTGGGTTATTGGTAAGCAGGCGCAGGCTTTTTACGCCAAGTTCCCGGAGGATCTGTGCGCCGAGATAATACTCCCGTTCATCTCCATGGAACCCCAGAGCGAGATTGGCTTCCAGCGTATCCATGCCCTGCTCCTGAAGTTCATAGGCACGCAGTTTGTTGATCAGACCGATGCCCCGGCCTTCCTGCCGCATATAAAGCAGGATGCCCCGGCCTTCTTTTTCGATCTGTGTCATGGCAGCGGCCAGCTGCTGGCCGCAGTCACAACGCAAAGAGCCAAATGTATCTCCTGTCAGGCATTCCGAGTGGACGCGGCACAGAATATCCTTTCCATCGCCAATGTCACCTTTTACCAGTGCAATGTGATGCTCTCCGTTCAGGCGGCTCACAAAACCATAAGCTCTGAAGGTGCCATACTTGGTGGGCAGGTTCACTGCCGTCACCTGATCGACCAGTTTATCGTGACACTTGCGGTACTCCTGTAAATCACGGATGGTGATGAATTTGATCTGGAAACGCTCTGCCAGCTTTGCCAGTTCAGCGGTGCGCATCATCGTGCCATCCTCCCGCATGATCTCGCAGCACAGGCCGCATTCTTTCAGCCCTGCCAGACGGCACAGGTCAACGGTTGCTTCCGTGTGACCGTTGCGCTCCAACACACCGTTCTTTTTTGCCAGAAGGGGGAACATATGGCCCGGTCTGCGGAAATCTTCTGCTTTTGCGTGATCGTCCACACAAGCCATCGCCGTAATGGAACGCTCTGCGGCAGAAATGCCTGTAGAAGTAGAAACGTGGTCGATGGACACCGTAAATGCCGTTTCATGGTTGTCGGTGTTATGCTGCACCATCTGCGGGAATTGCAGCTTCTGGACGAAAGCCTCGGACATCGGCATACAGATCAGACCTTTGCCGTGGGTCGCCATAAAGTTGATGTTTTCAGTGGTGGCAAATTCGGCAGCACAGATGAAGTCCCCCTCGTTTTCACGGTCGGGGTCATCCGTTACCAGAATGATTTTTCCTTGTTTCAGGTCTTGCAAAGCTTCGGGAATGGTATTGAAGTTCATCCTAAACTCTCCTTAAAAGCCGCAGCGCAGCAGTATTTCTTTTGTGAGCGTGTTTTGTTTCGGTGCTTCTGATGGAAGCAGCTTCTCGATATATTTTCCGATAACATCGGTTTCCAGATTGACAAAATCCCCTTTGTGCCGCTGGTTCAGGTTCGTCTGACAGACGGTGTGCGGTATCGTGGACACGGAAAAGCCCGTAGGTTCCACCGCAGCCACGGTCAGGCTGATACCGTCTATTGTGATGGAACCCTTTTCGACGACATAGCGAAGGATCGCAGAATCTGCATGAATGGTGTACCAGATGGCCGTATCGTCTTTTCGGATATTAGCAATGCGTCCGACGCCATCCACATGGCCTGCTACGATGTGTCCGCCAAAACGTCCGTTGGCCGGCATGGCACGTTCCAGATTGACAGCACTTCCAACGCTGAGCTGTGCAAGCGCAGAGCGGTTCAAGGTTTCGTGCATGACATCTGCAGCAAAGCCATCCGGAAAGAGCTGCCTGACGGTCAGACAGATGCCGTTGACGGCGATGCTGTCACCGATCCTGGTTTCTTCCAGAACCGTTTTTGCACGAACAGTCAGTACGGCGGAATGCTGTCCCCGATTGATGGATTTTATTGTTCCGACTTCTTCCACGATTCCGGTAAACACGGGTACTCCACCTCACTTTCAATCAGGAGATCCTCGCCCAGACGTTCCAACCGGCTATTTTTCAGCTGGAATGCTGCATCCGGGAACGAGACACCTGCGCCCTCAATGGGCGTTTTGGCATCTCTCCCCCCAAACAGCTTCGGGGCAATGTAAGCCTGTACCTGCTGCACGATGCCGCTTTCCAGTGCAGACCAGCTCAAGGTTCCGCCGCCTTCCAGCAGAATGCTGTCGATCTGCTCCTGCCCCAGCTGTTCCATCAGTTGCAAAAGATTCACATGACCGCAATGCTCTTCCAGAAAAAGAATCCGGCACCCGGCCTGTTGATATGCCGCCTGCTTCTCTGGGTCGCCGCAGCAGGTCGCAAGAATGGTGGGGACCTGTTTGGCGGTCATGACCACCTGTGATTGCAGCTGTGTCCGCAAATGTGTATCGCAGATGATCCGGACAGGATCACGGCCACCCTCTATCCGGCAGGTCAGCAGCGGGTCATCTGCCAGAATGGTTCCGACTCCCACCATAATGCCGCGGAATCGGTGCCGCTGCCGTTGAACATGATTCCGGGCAATTTCCCCGGTGATCCATTTGGAAGCGCCTGTGTATGTGGCGATTTTTCCGTCCATCGTCATGGCGTATTTCATGGAAACGAAGGGGCGTTTTGTGGTGATATAGTGGAAGAATACCTTGTTCAGCGCATCGCATTCCTCTTGCAGAACATTTTCGATCACATCTATGCCATGTGCACGCAGGAACGCAATTCCTTTTCCAGCCACCAGCGGATTCGGGTCAGCAGAACCCACGACCACCCGGTGAATGCCCGCGTCCAGAATCGCATCCACGCAGGGCGGCTGCTTTCCGTAATGGCAGCACGGCTCCAATGTCACATACAGGGTCGCTCCCTGCGGATCTTCGGTGCAGGATGCCAGCGCATTGCGCTCCGCATGAGCCTGACCGTATCTCTGGTGCCAGCCCTGTCCGATGGTCCTGCCCTCTTTTACGACCACGGCACCCACCATCGGGTTGGGAGATGTCCATCCGCAACCCTTTTTTGCAAGCTGCAAAGCCAGACGCATATAATCTTCGTCGTTCATCGTGTCGCCTCCAAAAGAAAAAGCCCTGAACAAAAACGTTCAGGGCAAGCCGAAAAGACACAAGGGACTCTTGTGCAAAAAAGAAAGCTCCAGAATGCAAACGCATCCCAGAGCAGCCTCCACAAGCACAGAACCGTGCGGGCTCTGCGCTTGGTATCTTCTTTCATCCAGACTGTACTGTCGGCTTCGGAGTTTCACCGAATCATGCCTTACGGCTCGTGGGCTGTACCACCGGTAGGGAATCACACCCTGCCCTGAAGATTTATGATTCAATTACAGCGGCATTATAGCACGGCTCCTTTCGGATTGCAAGGGCATTCTGCAAACCGGGACGAAACCGGGATGAAGATGGTTTGAGGGTGGGAATGAAACTTTTTGGCTGTTGTTGCCTTGTCAAGAGGGCTGGCATCGTCCGGTCCTCTCTCTTTTTACCAAAGTTCCCCTTGTGTTTTCTTGCAAGCTGCCGAAAATATCGTGTTTTCAAAAGTTCGCGTTTGCGCAGCGAAGCGGAGCAATGAAAGCCCCAGTGGGGCTTTTAAGCGACCGAACGGTCTTGCGCAGCAAGATGGAGGGGCCTTGCCCCGACAAGTTCACGTTGACACGGCTCGGTTCTTGTGGTAATCTATCCCAACAATTTAATATAACATATTTACTTAGAGTTCTAGCTTGGCTCCCGAAGGAGCCGGAGCAAGTTTTTAACTTTCTTATCGCTACATAACGAACCCGAACCAAGGCCATCCCGGAAAGGATGGTCAGGTTCAGGTTGTTGTGTAGCGATTTTTTATTGCCAAATCCAGCACC
Organism: Faecalibacterium sp. AF10-46; assembly: GCF_003604105.1. NCBI lineage: Bacteria > Bacillati > Bacillota > Clostridia > Eubacteriales > Oscillospiraceae > Faecalibacterium > Faecalibacterium sp. AF10-46. Next base: position 61,614 of record NZ_QVGY01000005.1, read on the forward strand.
GCACCTTGAAAACCGCATGACCGTCTGCATGGGATACCCGGCGATGACCCTGAGAAGGAGAGCCGGAAAACGCCGCCGGAAGGGGGCAGGAAATCCATGCAGGGAGAACGGCTAAACGTTGATTCCTCAGTTACCAGAAAACAATGTGGTCAAATTGACCACATTGTTTTTCCGTAACACCAACGAAAGGATGGAATGCCTATGAGTAATTTTACCCCTGCATGGTTCAAGAAGGGCTTTTTCAACGAATCCCTGTTCTGTGACGATTTTCTGAGCATCCACCAACTGCTTTACTCGAATGGCGCATTTTTCACCCCGGACGGCAGGGTCACAGACACCATGAACCTGCGCTGTGAAATTTTCGATATGCTGCGAGACCATATCGGCGCAAATATCGCAAAACGGGTCAGCAATGTCGTGGATGTTCTGAAACTGGCGGCGCAGGTGAAGGACTTCCCGCCCGTCACCGACCGCATTGCGCTGGCAAACGGCACCCTGTATCTGGACGGAACCTTTCAAGAAGGCAAGTCGGAGATCGTCCGCAACCGCCTGCCCGTCAAGTATGACCTGAAAGCCGTCCAGCCTGTCCACTGGCTGCAGTTCCTGTCCGATTTGCTCTACCCGGAGGACATTCCCACAGTGCAGGAGTTCATCGGCTACTGCCTGATCCCCAGCAACAAGGGGCAGCGCATGATGGTCATCAAGGGCAGCGGCGGCGAGGGAAAATCGCAGATCGGCGTGATGCTGTCCCGGCTGTTCGGCTGCAACATGAAGGATGGCAGCATCGGCAAGATTTCGGAGAACCGCTTTGCCCGTGCCGATCTGGAGCACATCCTGCTCTGCGTGGACGATGATATGCGGATGGAAGTCCTGCGTCAGACCAACTACGTCAAATCCATCGTGACCGCACAGGGACAGATGGACTTGGAGCGCAAGGGCAAACAGAGCTATCAGGGCTGGATGTACGCCCGTCTGCTGGCGTTCAGCAACGGGGACTTGCAGGCTCTGTATGACCGCTCGGACGGATTCTACCGCCGCCAGCTTGTCCTGACTACCAAGGACAAACCCCTGTCCCGTGTAGACGACCCGGACATTGCCGAGAAGATGGCGGCAGAAGCCGAGGGCATCCTGCTGTGAGCATTTGAGGGCTTGCAGCGGCTGGTGAAGAACGGCTTTCAGTTCACCGAGAGCGACCGTGCCAAGCGCAACCGGGAACTGGTGAAGCGGGATAACAACAATGTGTTCGATTTCCTCGAATCCGAGGGCTACATTCGCCTGAAGGCGGATGCCTGCACCAGCTCGAAAGAGCTGTATGAGGTTTACAAGATGTGGTGTGAGGAGAACAGCCTGAACGCCATCAAGTCCCGTGGGTTCAGCGATGCCCTGATCGCCAACCAGCGCAGGTACAATCTGGAATCCACCAACAACATCATCAATTCTTCCGGGCGGCGGGTCCGGGGATTTGTGGGCATCGAGACCCTTGTGCAGCCTGACCTTACCCCAAACGGCTGGCGGGCATGACCCGCTTTTGATCCCCCTATATGGCACGTTTTCGGTCTTTCGCTGCGTACGTGCGTACAGAGAACGCCGCCTGCTGTGTACGCACGTACGCAGAAAAACGCTCAAGTTCTCCTTTATAGGGGGCGTTGGCAAAGTGTCATCTTGACAGTTTGCCAAAATCAGAGGGTCAAAATGGCCCTCTGAAAAGCCGGACAAGCTGCGGGCAGGGATTCGCCAATCTTTGCCTGTCAGCTTGCCCGGAGCAAGAGTGCAGAGGTGCGGGTCGCCAGTGGCGACCTCAAAAGGCCGCAGGTATTTTGAAGCACCGACCGAGCCGACAGGCGAGACCGCAGCCCTTTGAAGGGAGTCAAGGGGGAACGCCTTGCCCAGTGATATGATGCTGTGCGTCATATCCTACTGGGTATTATCTGGCGCAAAACGGCGGCAGATCCAGCAGCTCCGCTGCTGCGTTCTCCCCGCCAAGCTGTTGAAACGGAGGGATGTCTATGGAGACCTTGCTGGAAGATGTTTCGGCTGCGGCCTACGACAAGGCGGTGGAGGTCGTGACCGATGTGGTGCGCACCGAAACTCGCAAGGAAGATATGCGGATGATCGAGGATACGAAGAAGTGGGTGCTGTCCCCGGAGCGCAACGCTTCGCAACCCACGAGAGAGTACGCCGCTCATCGGTTGGACACCGTGTTGGACAAGTTCCTCAAGACCATGCAGACCACTGCCACCCGCTTGCAAGAGAAGTTGCTGAAGCCGGAAGTCCGGCAGAAAGGCAAGGAGCAGGTCAAGGAGAAAGCACGGGATTCCGTTCTGCAACTGCTGAACCGCTTGCAGGCAGAACAGGCACAAAACAAACCAGCGGCACAACCCCGCACACAGGAGGGGCACTCGGAAATCTGAACCTCATCGGGAGCGTTTGGGGCAGAAAGCTGGCACCTTCTGCCCCGGCACCCGGTTACAAGGATATGGAGGTGCAAGTGAAAGAAGTTTGCGTTTGCGCAGCAATGAAAGCCCCAGTGGGGCTTTTAAGCGGCCGAGCGGTCTTGCGCCAGCAAGATGGAGGGGCCTTGCCCCGACAAGCTCCAATTTAAGCACAGCAAAGCCCCCGGCAGGTTTGCGCCTGCCGGGGGCTGTTTGCTGTTTTACTGCTTGGGGAACGCCTTATTCCACACTTCGATCACCTTGAACTTCGGGGTCCAGCCTTCGGGTTCAAAGCGGTCGCCCTTGGCATCCATGATGCCCTGCTCGGTGCACCACTGTGCGGCCTTTGCCATGTCAGCGTCGGCCACATCCGCAAAGGCGGGTGCGCCTGCGGGTTCAGGCCTGCCTGCGGTGTTCCACACCAGCAGCGCCAGCTGGCCGCGGTTTGCCGGGATGGCTGCGCCTTCGGGCAGGAGGTTGTGCAGGATCACGCGGGTGGTGATCTCGTAGCCGCCCCAGATGGCTGCACCGCCAACGGCCACGGCGGCAATTGCACCGCCTGCAGCAGAGCTGGCATCGTAGCCAGCGCCGGGGTCAAGGGATTCGTCCGGGTCGATGGCCGACCAGTGGGCGATCAGTTTGACCGGGTAAGCGGGCATCTCAAACGTCGTTTTTGCACGGTTGGGTTCTTCCAGCTTGAGCTGCAGCTCTTCCGGCACATTCTCCGGGAAGTTCTCAGGGTACACGATTTCCCATTTCACGAACACCTTATCGGGGTGTTCCTCGGTATCAGCAGAGATCTCCACCTTGGTGCCGATCTCTGCGGAGATACCGCTGCCCTCGCCCAGAGTGGACTTTGCCTTGCCGCCCTCAACGGTGACGGTGTTCCTCAACACAGAAGCGGGGATGCTGTAAACAGCGGTCAGCTTCACATTGCCTTTGGGCATATCAAAGCTGATCTCCTCGGTGCCTGCTTCAGTCGCAGAACCCAGACTGCCCGCAGTCGGGTCGACGCTGATGTTTCCCTCTTCCACCTTCCAGTGGTGGAACTTCACGCCCTTGGCGGCATCCTCATCGGTGGGTGCGTTGGCCTTGACGGTGACCTTTTCGCCCTCAAAGGCGGTAGTAATCTGGCCGGTGGTGTCGTCGCCCACCTGCGCGGTGCCGTTCGCAACGGTAATGCTGTAAGTCGTCTCCCTCGGCTCAATGCGCAGGTAGCTGCTTTCTGCCGCTTCTGCAAGCGGATGGATGCGCAGGTCGATCAGTTTTGCATCCGGCTCATCGCTGATATAGTAGACGTAGGCCTTGCCGTCTGCCTGTGTAAAGTCAACAGTGCCCACACGGCCGCCCTGTGCGTTGTTTTTCAGGATCACAGTACCGGAAGAGGTGATCTTGGTATCTTCGGAGACTGCTCTTTCGGCATCACTGATGGTAATGGTGACATTCTGGGCCTTGTTGATCGTCAGTTCTTGCGCCGCTCTACCGTCGGTACTCTCAATGGTCACGTCACCGTTGCTGGTGATATTTGCGCTGCCCGTCACAACGCTGCTGTACGCAGAAAGGATCACTTCGCTGGAAGCATAAATGTTCAGATTTCCGTTCACAGCCATATCTTCGTCGCTGCTGATATTCACCTTACCGGTGCAGTTGATGTAAGCCCAGCCATCAATTGTTGCATACTGGTCACTGGTGACGGTCACATCATCTGCACCTACAACACTCGGATCGTCCTGCTGTCTGATCGTCAAATCGCCTCTACCGATGCCACCGTTCAAAATGACATCTGTTTCTGGCGCTCTGATCTTCAGCAGGTTCTTGATCCTATTTGCTGCCGTCAGGGTCTTTTGCTCCGGGTCGTAGACGATACGCCCACTCTTCAGGTTTTGATAATTCTCGCTGGTGACAGGCTTATCGTCAACATAAATGCCAAAATTTTGCACGACCTTATTGCCAACCTGATTGCCGTTGTTGAGATCCATCTGATATGCCGTTTCTTCCGTCATACCGTTCTCTTCGTCCAGCACGTTCACCGCGCTTTTGGCGGCGGTGCTCTGCTGGAGCAGGTCATCGGTGCTTGCGGCCAGAGCCGGGGCGGAAAGGGTGAACATCATGCATCCGGCCAGCGCCGCCGATACTGCACGCCGGATAAGTTTGCCTTGTTTCATGGTACAACCTCCTTTTTTCCCCTCGCATTTTTACGGGGGGGGGTATGTATTACAGTACCTTGATTATCCCACACTTTACCGCATTTTGGAAGCAAACCTGCGTGAATCGCCCTAAAAGCAGCGTGAAAAGCACGATTTGTGCCGGTTCTGTTGCAGATACCCGGCCCGCAGGCACAGCAAAGCCCCCGGCAGGTTTGCGCCTGCCGGGGGCTTTGTTGTGTTATGAAAGATCAATCCTTCTTCTCTGCTGTGCGGGCAAAGAAGTTGGCGAGGATGGCACCGGAAATGTTATGCCACACGGAGAACACAGCGCCGGGAATGGTAGCCAACGGATACTGTGCAAAGTGTGCGGCGGCCAGACTGGTTGCAAGGCCGGAGTTCTGCATGCCCACCTCGATGGAGATCGCGCGGCACTTGGTGGAGTCCAGCTTGAGCAGCTTGCCCACGCCAAAGCCGGTGAGGTAGCCCAGCACATTGTGCAGGATGACCACCACAAGGATCAGCAGACCGCTGGTCATGATCTTGGCGCTGTTGGCGGAGACCACGGCGCAGATGATCAGCACGATGGCGGTAGTGGAGACCAGAGGCAGCACACGGACGGCTTCCTCGGTGAACTTATGGAAGAAGTGATTGACCACAAAGCCCAGTGCGATGGGCACCAGCACCACCTTGACGATGGACATGAACATGCTCACGGGGTTCACGTCAACACGCTGGCCAGCGTACAGCAGGGTGAGCAGCGGGGTGAGGAGCGGAGCCAGCACGGTGGAAACAGCGGTCATGCCAACGGACAGTGCAACGTCGCCCTTGGAAAGGTAGGTCATCACGTTGGAAGAGGTGCCGCCGGGGCAGGTGCCAACCAGGATCACGCCAATGGCCAGCTCGGTGGGCAGGTGGAACACCTGCGTGAGCGCCCATGCCAGAAACGGCATGAGGGTGAACTGTGCAACGCAGCCCACGATCACATCCTTCGGGCGGCTGAACACCACCTTGAAGTCCTCCGGCTTCAGGGTAAGGCCCATACCGAACATCACGATGCCCAGCAGGTTATTGACCCACGCCGTCTTTACCACGCTGAACGGGCCGGGGAAGAACAGGGCACCCGCGGCCACCACAATAACGATGGCGGCCATGTACTTGCCCACAAAGTCGCTTACTTTTTCCAGTGTTTTCATAGTTGTTTCTCCTTTTCCTTCTGACATGCTCTGGGACAAAAGCATCCGCAAAATAAAACGCCCTTGTCCCTTACGGTCTGTAAGAGACAAAGGCGTGTAAAATCCTCTGCGGTACCACTCTTATTGCCAGCACAACGCTGACCACTCAGTGCACGTCCAACAACGCGCGGCCCGTGATAACGGGGGCCTGCCGTTCCTGCTTACTGGGGCGCACACCGTCCATTCAGCCGGAAAGCTCGGAGAGGATCTTCCCACGGATGCCCTGCACTGCCTTGCACCAACCGGCAGCTCTCTGCAGCATTCCTTCCGGGTACTCTTTCTCGTCATAGCCGTGATATTCTTGGTGACATGGAGTATACTCCCCTGCAAAGGCAAAGTCAATAGAATGGGTCCTTCTGATTTTTCATGCAGTTCATTTCAGGAGTGAAAGTGGTTCACGCAGCAAAGCCGCCCACCCATAACGGGCAGACGGCCTTGCTGTTTCTGCGGTTTATTCGCCTTTGGCTTTTGTAAGCAGCATGTGCACGTATTCCGCGCAGGCATCCCAATCGCGGGCGGCGGCCTTGTCCTTCGGCATCAGGCTGCTGGCAAGGCCCACGCCAAGGCAGCCCGCCTTGCGGAACTCCGGGATGTTCTCCGGCGTTAAACAATGCTCCTTTCCGGGTCTTTGGCAAAAAAGAGGGTCAGGCCGCTTCCACCCGGGAGGGATGAAAGCAGCCTGACCTCTGCACGAATGGTTTCTGTTTTGGGAGATCGTTGGGAAGTAATGGAGAATGCAAAGCATGGGATAGGAGATTTAGGAGAAAATTTAGAAAAAGCTTTTCATGAGCATCTGCTGTCCGGCTGCAGATCAGGCCAGCATGTTGGGGATGGTCAGGCAGATAGCCGGGCAGTAAGCAACTGCGAACAGCACTGCGATGAACAGTGCGATGAATGGCCACATTTCCTTGAGCAGATTGGTGAACTTGATCTTTGCAACAGCGGTTGCGATGTACAGGGTAACGCCAACGGGAGGAGTGATGCCGCCCAGAATGAAGGTGAGCACCATGACCATGCCGAAGTGGATGCCGTCGATGCCGGCAGCTGCGGCGATGGGGTAGAAGATGGGCACCATGATGATGGCGGCAGAGGTGGTATCCATGAACATGCCGATGACGCACATGGCAAGGATCATCAGGAGCATCAGGACGTTGGGGTTGGTGGAGATGCCGGTCAGCAGAGCGGACACCTGCTCGGGGAACTTCTCAATGGCCAGGCAGTAACCAAATGCGGTGGTGCTTGCCACGATGAGCATGGTCATGCCAGAGGTGCGGGCTGCGCTGAGGACCGTCTTGATGGCACCCTCAAAGGTGAACTCCTTGTAGACGAAGATGCCGATGATCAGACCGTAAGCACCGGCGATCGCACCGGCCTCGGTTGCGGTGAACACACCGGACAGGATGCCGCCAATGATGATCAGAGGCATGACCAGCGCAGGCAGAGCATTGATGAAGGACTTGACCATGCGCTTGAAGTCGAACTTGACCTTCACATCGCCGTCGTACTTGGCAGGGTTCTTCTTTGCCTTGATGAAAGCGTAGATCATCTGACTGACACCCACCAGAATGCCGGGGATCACGCCTGCCATGAACAGCTTACCAACGGAGATACCGGTGATGGAGCTGTACAACACCATCAGGATGGAAGGCGGAATGATGGAGCCGATGGTTGCGGATGCCGCGGTGACGGCAGTGGCGTAGTCGCGGTCGAAACCGGCTTCGTCCATGGAGCCGATCAGCATGCCGCCGATGGAAGCAACGTCGGCAGAGGTGGAACCGGAAACGCCTGCAAACAGCATGGATGCCAGAATGTTGACGTGTGCCAGACCGCCGGGGATAAAGCCGACCAGCTCGTTTGCAAAGCCGACGATACGCTTGGTAACGCCGCAGGCATTCATGATCTCGCCTGCAAAGATGAACAGCGGAATTGCCATCAGGGTGAAGGAGTCACCGCCAGCGAAGATGCGCTGGGTGAGGATGACGAGATCCTTACCATTCAGGGCCAGATACAGCATGGAGGAGATGCCAACACCGAACGCAACAGGCACGCCGATGAGCAGCATCAGAAAGAAGATACCAATGATCATCCACATATTACATGCCACCTCCCATGTCGCCTGCATCTAATTTTTCGCTGCCGCCCTTGCCCAGCAGGAGAAGCAGCTCTTCAATGAACATACCGGCACTGCCAATGACCATGGCCAGATACACAACAGACATGGGCAGATGCATGGTGCTGGAACGGTTGGTCCAGTTCTCCATAACCATGCGGGTGCTCATGCAGAAGAATACGGCCAGATAGGCAAGAACCAGCACGCGGGAGAACTTTTTCACGATGGTGCGCAGCGGCTGTGGAAGAGCATCCACCACGATGTCCAGACCGATGTGACCGTCGTCGCGCATGACGTAGATGGAGCCGAGATAGACCATGCCTGCAAAGGTGTAGCGGCCAAACTCGACTGCAAAGCTCAGCGGCGAGTTAAAGACATAACGCATGATAACGTTCAGAGTGGTAACACCGAACATTGCGATGAAGAGAACCAGAATGCACACATTCAGGATCTTATCCACCGTTTTACGCACATTTTTCATGCGGGGGTTCATCTCCTTTTATTCAATTAAGTGCGGGCAAGCCCTTTGTGGCCTGCCCGCGCATTTTTTCAGGGAAAGACGGACGGTCTATCAGAGAGCAACACCCATGGAAGTCAGGATCTGCTTGCCGACATCGGTCTTTGCGCAAGCATATGCGTTGTAGTTGATCTTTGCCTTCAGGCTGTCAACATCGGTGTCCACCACTTCCAGACCGGCACCTTCCAGAGCGGCGAAGTTTGCATCGCTGCCGTCCTTGGTAGCATTCAGGCCAAACTCGCAGGCTTCCTTAGCGGCCTCGGTCAGGATGTTCTGCTGCTCTTCGGTCAGCTTCTGGAATACCTGCTCGGAAACGGAGATGGTGGTGGGTCCAATGATGTGGTTGGAAACGTTGACGTACTTGCACACTTCCTGCATGGAGGCAGACATGATGGACTCGGGGATGTTCTCCACAGCGGACACCAGACCGGTATCCAGTGCGGTGTAGGTCTCGCCCCATGCCACAGGAGTGGGAGCAGCGCCCAGCTGGGTGAAGGTCTCTTTATAAGTAGAGGAGTCCGGGATGCGGATGATCAGGCCGGACATATCGTTCACGGTGTTCAGAGGCTTATCGGTGGTAAAGATCTGACGGAATGCCAGCACGTAGTAGTCCAGAATGCGGACATTGGTCTTGTCCAGAATCATCTGTGCAACAGTGGTGCCAGCCTCACCGGCCAGCTTCTCAGCGCAGTCGTCGTAGCTGCTGTATACGAAGGGCAGGCACAGGCAGCCAGCCTCGTCCACGTAGTTTGCATAGAACTCGGCAGCGATCACGGCCAGATCCAGAGTGCCGTTAGTCAGGGCCTGCAGGTTCTCGGTCTCGGTGCCCAGAGTTGCAGCGGAGTAAACATCCACCTTCATCTTGCCCTCGGACTTCTCAGCGACCAGACGAGCGAACTCCTCAGCAGTCTTGTTGATGGAGTGGCTTGCAGCCATCTGGTGGCTCATGGTCAGGGTGACATCGGCCTTGACATCATCGTACTTGCCGGCAGCGGCGGTGCTGGATGCAGCCGTGCTGGATGCAGTGGCGGTGGAGCCGGAAGTGACACCGCAGCCAGCCAGAGCAGCGGCAGCTGCGGTCACGCCAGCAGCCTTCAGGAAATCGCGGCGGTTGATGTACTGTTTCATCTTATTGTCCTCCAATTTTCTTAAACATCATGACCGGGCTTGTGTCAGCCGGTCTGCACGTACTTTTCTGGCGCCCACCTGCGTGGGACTTTCTGTTGCCAACATAATAGCATGTAATACAAGCCTTGTCAACATTCTTTTTACAAGTTACATGTTTTTTGTGCAGAGTGCACTTGTTTCAAAATGCAAATCTGTACAATTCAAAGGTAAAACTTAAGATTTTCGGCCACTTTTGTTACACTTTTGACTTTTTTGACGTTTTATCGTTGTCACATCTCTTCATATTCCTGTGCTTTTTGTCCGTTCAAGTTGACGTTTTTCACTTTTTTGGCTTCATTTTCTTCTGCCGGCTTCCACCGTCCACCGCCTCTTTCTCCCCTCTTCCGACCCGATCCGGCACCGCTGGCACACCCCAACTTGTTTTTGGGCCGAAACAAGTTCATCTTCCGCAAGAGGCATTTATAATAGGAAGTATCCATAAAATGATCCGTCCTGCCGTTTTTTCTGTGATACATGTCCAGTTTCGTCAGAATTCCTGTCCGCAGCTGCTATTCTTTGCCGTATCTTTATTTTTAGTGCTCCTTCTATTCCGCTCTTATGTTCTGCCGGGCACTTGTCTTGACATCAGTTTCCGTCTTGTATCACAAAGCGGCAGGCCCAGAATTGTGCAGTTAGTCAAAAATCATCCTTAAAGCCCTGTTTTTTCAAATTTCCTCTTGCTTTTCTTGTATTGTCGTGTATACTAAAGCCAATGAATCTTGTATTACAACAAGATACGACGACGGAACATTTACAAGAAGATCACTGATCACCAACAAGGAGGTCTACTGTTATGAAAGAGTGTTGGGTCACCGAGCCGCTCCACTTTGAGATGCGCGAGACTGAGATCCCTGAACCGAAGGACAACGAAGTCCAGATTAAGATGATGGCTGCTGGTGTCTGCGGCAGCGACATCCATATTTATAAGGGCGAGAACCCCAACTCCCGCTACCCGCTGATTCCCGGCCACGAGAATGTTGGTCTGGTCACCAAGGTTGGCGCAGACTGCAAAAACATCAAGGTGGGCGACCACGTCGTGATTGACTACGTGATCCGCTGCGGCGAGTGCTACCAGTGCAAGCATGGCCGCGGCAATGTCTGCGAGCACGTTCTGGTGCGCGGCAGCGGCACCAACGGCGGCTGGCGTGAATACTGGTGCGTCGAAGAGCCTTACGTCTACAAGATCGACGACAGCATCCCCTGGAAAGATGCCGCTCTGATCGAGCCGCTGACCATCGGCGAGCACAGCACCAGCCGTGCAGGCGTGTGCGAGGACGATGTGGTGTTCATTCTGGGCACCGGCACCATCGGCACCATCATTGCACAGGCCTGCAAGCTCAAGGGCGCTAAAACCGTCATCTGCTGCGACATCAGCGACAGCAGTCTGGAGCGCAGCAAGCAGTTCGGTGCCGATTACACCGTGAACAGCAAAACGCAGGACATCGTTGCCGAAGTGCAGAAGATCACCAACGGCCACGGCTGCACCGTCGCATTCGACTCCGCCTGCTTCCCCGGCAGCCTGACCATGATCATGCAGCCCGGCATCGTGTGCAACGCAGGCCGCGTGGTTCCCATGGGCTTCTGCACCGTGCCCGAAAAGATCACCCAGCAAATGATCAATGGCCGCGAGCTGACCATCTGCGGCACCCGCATGAGCCTGAACCAGTGGGTCCCCACTGCACAGAAGATGGCCGAGGGCAAGTACCACATGGAAGGTCTTGCAACCACCTTCGTCAAGTTCAGCGAAATCGAAAAGGTCTTTGACAACATCGTTCATCCCGATCCGGCTGTCAAGAAGACCGTTATCCTGTTCGACGGCGCAGAGGACTGACCCTCTGGCCCTGATATAAACACGTACATTATAAAATAGAAGGAGATCATTATTATGGCTGCTCTTACTAAGTTTGATATTGCCGGCAAGCATGCGATCGTTACCGGCGGCGCACAGGGTTTGTCCCGCGGCATGGCCGAAGGTCTGCTGGAGGCAGGCTGCAAGGTCGTCATCATCGACGTGCAGAAGGAAAAGGTCGAGAAGGTGTGCGAGGAGTACCGCGCCAAGGGTCTGGAAGCCTACCCCGTCATCGGCAATCTGGCCGACCGTGCTGACCTGAACCGCGCCTTTGACGAAGCACTGCAGATTTTGGACGGCCGTCTGGACGTTCTGATCCCCGCTGCAGGCATCCAGCGCCGCTATCTGCCCGAGGAGTTCCCCGCAGAGCAGTGGGATCTGGTCATGAAGATCAATCTGGACCACGTCTGGTTCATGATCCAGCGTTCTCTGCAGGTCATGCTCAAGCAGCCCACCGGCGGCAAGATCATCACCATCGGCTCCATGGCTTCCTACTTCGGCTGCACCACCGTGCCTGCCTACACCGCAACCAAGGGCGCTGTTGCTCAGCTGACCAAGAGCGTTGCTGTTGACTGCGCCGGCCGCGGCATCAACATCAACTGCATCTGCCCGGGCTACATGGACACCGAGATGTGCGCCAACATGACGCAGGAGCGCAAGGACGAGTGCACCAAGCGCATCCCCGCTGGCCGCTGGGGCCTGCCCGAGGATATGAAGGGTCCCGTCGTCTTCCTGGCTTCCGCTGCATCCGACTACCTGAACGGTGCCCTGATCCCCGTTGACGGCGGCTATCTGGTCAAGTAATCAACACAGAAAAAGGGAGGAACCTTATCATGGCCCCTACCATACGCGATATTAAAGTGATCTGCACCGCCCCCGAGGGCATCAATCTGGTGGTGGTGAAGGTGGAGACCAGCGAGCCGGGCCTGTACGGTCTGGGCTGCGCCACCTTCGCTTACCGCCACCTGACCGTGCAGCATCTCATTGAGACCTATCTGCGTCCGCTGCTGATCGGCAAGGATGTGCGCAACATCTCCGACCTGTGGCAGCTGATGCACCAGAACGCCTACTGGCGCTGCGGCCCCATCGTCAACAATGCCATCTCCGGTGTGGATATGGCCCTGTGGGACATCAAGGGCAAAATGGCCAACATGCCTGTGTACGACCTGTTCGGCGGCAAAATGCGCGCCGGTGTGCCGGTGTACCGCCATGTGGACGGTGCCAATGTGGACGAGATCTGCGAGAACATCGAGAAGTATCGTTCCATCGGTGTCAAGCACATCCGCTGCCAGTGCGGCGGCTACGGCGGCGGCGGCTTTGGCCCTGCTCCGGAGTGGGCAGCCAAGGGCGCAGAGCCGGGCGTGTATCTGGACAGCAAGAAGTATATGCGCGACACCCTGAAGCTGTTCGACGGCATCCGTGCCAAGGAAGGCTTCGACATTGATCTGGTGCACGATGTGCACGAGCGCATCCACCCCACCGAGGCTGTCACCTTTGTCAAGGAGATGGAGCCTTACAAGCTGTTCTTCATGGAGGACGTTGTGCCTCTGGAGCAGGTGGAATGGCTGGATAAGATCAAGCAGACCAGCGTGACCCCGCTGAGCCAGGGCGAGCTGTTCAACAACCCTGCCGAGTACAAGAAGCTGGTGCAGAATCGCAGCATCGACTACATGCGCGTGCATCTGAGCCAGGTGGGCGGCATCACCCCGGCCCGCAAGCTGCAGATGTTCTGCGAGCAGTATGGTGTGCGCATCTGCTGGCACGGCCCCGGCGATATGAGCCCGCTGGCCCATGCAGCCAACATCCACATCGATCTGGCCGCTCAGAATCTGGGCCTGCAGGAGTGGAGCGGCATCGAACCGCCCAACTTCGTCATCCAGAAGCTGAAGGACAACCACGGCGCTCTGCTGGAAGTGTTCCCCGGTATGCCCGAGTACGGCAACGACGGCTTTGTTTACGCCAACGACAAGCCCGGTCTCGGCGTAGACCTGAATGAGAAGGAGGCCGCAAAGTATCCCTGTGAGAATACTGTGACCACCTGGACTCAGACCCGCAACCGCGACGGCAGCCTGCAGACTCCGTAATTTGCAATAATCTTTGACACTGTACGATCCCTGACGGAGAAACACGGCTGGAATCGTACAGTGTTTTTTGTTCTCAAAGGAGCATTGCTATGAAGATCACAAAAATTCAGACATGGCTGGTGCGTCCTCGCTGGGCTTTTATTGAGATCAGCACTGATGCAGGCATTTCCGGCTGGGGCGAGCCGGTGCTGGAAGGCCGCGCCGCCACCGTATGCGAGTGCATCCATGAGATGGAGCCGTACCTCATTGGTGCCGACCCCATGAAGATCGAAGACCTGTGGACTGTGCTGTTCCGCGGTGGCTTCTACCGCGGCGGCGGCATCCTGATGAGCGCCATCTCCGGCATCGATCAGGCCCTGTGGGATATCAAGGGCAAATACTTCAATGTGCCGGTCTGGCAGCTGATGGGCGGCAGCTGCCGCGATAAGATGCGGGTGTACAGCTGGGTGGGCGGCGACCGCCCCGCCGATGTGGGCCGCGCTGCACTGGAAAAGAAAAAGCAAGGCTTCACCGCCATCAAGATGAACGGCACCGACGAGCTGCAGTTTCTGGACAGCTACGCCAAGATTGATGCCCTGCTGGAGCGCGTAGCCAGCGTGCGCGAGAGCTGCGGCAAGGACTTTGGCATTGCCATTGATTTTCACGGCCGGGTGCACAAGCCCATGGCAAAGATCGTGGCCAAAAAGCTGGAAGAGTTCGACCCCATGTTCATTGAGGAACCCGTTCTCTGCGATAACATGGAGTATTTCCCCGAGATTGCGGCGGCCTGCAACATTCCCATTGCTACCGGTGAACGCCTGTTCACCAAGTACGATTTCAAGCGTCTGCTGGCCATTGGCGGCGTGGACATCGTGCAGCCGGACCTTTCCCACGCCGGCGGCCTGACCGAGTGCAAGAAGATCGCCGCCATGGCCGAAGCCCACGATGTGGCCCTTGCTCCCCACTGCCCGCTTGGCCCGGTGGCCCTTGCCAGCTGCCTGAATCTGGATGCCACCTGCTACAACGCGGCCATTCAGGAGCAAAGCATCGGCATCCACTACAACGAGGGCCGCAGCGTGCTGGACTACGCGCTGAACCCCGAGGATTTCAAGTTCGTGAACGGCTTTGTCAGCCTGCCCCAGAAGCCCGGCCTTGGCGTAGAGGTGAACAAGGCTCTGGTGGAGGAAGAGGGCCAAACCCCGCACAGCTGGAAGAACCCGGTTTGGAGGCATGAGGACGGGAGCGTGGCAGAATGGTAAACATGATGAAAGCACTGGTGTTCACCGCACCGCATACCTTTGAATACCGGGATGTTCCCCGCCCTGAACCGGCACCGGACGAGGTGCTGGTGGAGGTAAAGGCCTGCGCCATCTGCGGCAGCGATGTGCACGGCAGCAGCGGTGAGAACGGGCGGCGCATCCCGCCGCTGGTCATGGGCCACGAAGCCAGCGGCACCATTGCGCAGCTGGGCGAAGCCGTGCAAAGCTGGGCCGTGGGCGACCGCGTCACCTTTGATTCCACCGAATACTGCGGCTACTGCTGGTTCTGCACCCACGGGATGCACAACCTCTGCGCACAGCGCCGCATCGTAGGCGTTGCCTGCACCGAGTACCGCAAAAATGGTGCCATGGCCCAGTACATCGCCGTAAAGGCCCGCACTCTGTATGCCCTGCCGCCCGCCGTCAGCTTTGAGCAGGGCTGCCTTGTGGAGCCGTTTGCCGTGGGAATGCACGCAGTGCTGCGCAGCGGCCTTGCCGCCGGGCAAACCGCTGCCGTGATCGGTGACGGCACCATTGGCCTGATGACCCTGATCGCCGCAAAAAGTCAGGGCGCACAGGTCTGCATAAGCGGCCACCACACCCGGCCCATGCAGCTGGCCGCACAGCTGGGTGCACTGGACTGCGCTCAGCTGCCGCAGCTCACCGCAGAGCGCGGTGCCGATGTGGTGTACGATGCCGTCGGTTCCCAAAGCTCCTTTACACAGGCCATGGAGCTGGTGCGCAAGGGCGGACGCATCATGGTCATCGGCAACCACGCCCGGACCATCGACTTCCCGCTGCAGCGCTGCATCACCGAGCAGATCGATGTGCAGTTCAGCTATTCCTCCGCCGGGGAGTACCCGGTCTGCCTGCAGGCCATTGCCGAGGGCCGCGCCGACCTGACCGGCCTGTGGCAGAGCTTTCCGCTGGCAGAGGGTGCGCAGGTGTTCGACCGTCTTGTGCACCGGGACGAAAGCCTGACCAAAGCCGTCCTGATTCCGTGAGCAATTGTCTGCATACAAGTTTTTCTGCCAGTTTTCGCTGATTTTGATTTACTTTTGCAACATCCTATGATATAGTTAGAAAAAGTTGTAATACAAAGAGGTGTTCCACTATGGCCGATAAGGGCAGCGTCACCGGAAAGATCGCCCACTATATCCGCAAAAATATCCGCAACGGCAACTGGACCGTGGGCGAAAAGATCCCCAGTGAGAACCAGCTGTGCGAAGAGCTGGGGGTCAGCCGTGTATCCGTGCGCAGCGCCCTGCAGCAGTTCATTGCGCTGGGCATTCTGGAAAGCGTGCACGGCAAGGGCACCTTCCTGATCTCGGACGATCTTTCGGCCTTCTATTCCAATGTGGAGGAACCGGCTCCCACCATCGATGCTACCGAGACCATGAAGCAGATCCTGGAGTTCCGCAGCATCGTAGAACCGGCAGTCTGCGCACAGGTGGCCCAGACCGCCTCGCCGGAGCTGATCGCCAAACTGGAGGGCTACCTCAAGGCCATGAAGGCCTCTGTGGGCAAGTGCGAAGAGTTCATCAACGCGGACGTGGCGTTCCATATGGAGATCATTAACGCCTGCGGCAACGATTACACCATTGCCATTATGAACGAGACCTTCCAGCGCCGTGCTAGTCTGGGTAAGATGCTCATTCTTTCCAACGGTTACTACGGCGGCATCTACTACCACGGCATTTTGCTGGACGCTTTCCGCAAGCACGATGGCAAGCGTGCCCGGGTCATGATGGAAGAGCACCTGCAGCACGGCCTGTACGATCTGGAATCCGATAATCTTGGGCAGGAGAAAAACGACCTCTGAGCCGCTTTTTCCTGTCTGATACGCAAAAAAGATCCCGTTCACCCAGAAGTGGACGGGATCTTTTATTGCTTATGGGGCTTTACTGCAGCCGATCAGGCTTTGACGAAGGCAGCTGCTTCCTCAGCGCAGATATAGCCGCTGTCAATGCACAGGCCATAGCAGAAGCCGGGGATATCGTAGTAGGGGCTGTAGTACAGGCTGCCGCTGTCGGTGCCGGCAACGTACAGGCCGTCGATGGGCTGGTTGTCCAGATCCAGAGCGCGGCAGCAGTCGTCGGTGCGCACGCCGCCAAAGGTGCTCCATGCACTCGGCTCACACTGCACAGCGTAGAAGGGGCCTTCCTTGATGGGGCTGAGGTACCACTTGTTAGCACCAAACTGCTCGTCCACGCCCTTCTCGCAGTACTCGTTGTACTTTGCAACGGTCTCAGCCAGATGGGTCAGGCCGAACTTCTCGCCCAGCTCTTCAATGGTGTCAGCCTTGACCAGCCAGCCTTCCTTCAGGCCCTCTTCAATATCGCTGGGCAGGTTGTCCAGAATGCGGCCCTTGAAGTAGTTGCCAATGAACCAGTTCTCGCTGGTAGCGCCCTTTGCAGTGGTGTACTCGTACAGGCCCTGCGTGGTCATGGCATCCACATAAGCCTGATCCACAATGCCGTACCAAGGGGCGTTCAGCAGGATCTGCTCGGAGCCGTAGCTCATGGGGTAATCGCACAGCAGGCCCTCGTTGATAAAGCGCTTGCCTTCGCCGTCCACCAGCAGGTTGCCGTACAGGCCGAACTTGAAGCAGTAGTTCTGGTCGTACTTATCCTGCTTTGCGGGGCGGCTGGCCTTGCTGTTGGTTCCGCCGTACTCGCAGGGGCAGTAGCCAAAGGTCTTGCACAGCACAGCGCCTGCGTCGTTTGCCATTACAATGCCGTCGCCGGTGCACAGGCTGTTGCCGCCTGCAGCTGCGTTCAGCTTGCGGGTGTGCAGGAACTTCTCCTGCAGGTCGCGGTTGCCAAGGAAGCCGCCGGATGCAATGATGACAGCGCCTGCATGGACGGTGATGGGGGTGCCGTCCTCTTTTTCAGCGGTAAAGCCGCAGATCTTGTCGTTCTCCACGATCAGGCTCTTGGCTGCGGTGTTGTAGATCATCTGCACGCCGTTGTCGTCCAGAGCCTTCTCCCACAGCTGCACGCGCTCATCCAGAGCGTTGGTGATCAGGTGGAAGCCGCCCTTCTCATCCTTGAAGGGGGTCTCGAAGCGGAAGTTTGCTTCCTTCATCTCGTAGCCGATGCCCACCAGCTCTTCCACAGCGTCCTTGGAGGTCTCCAGGCAGCGCTTGATCAGGCTGGGGTTCGGGGTCCAGTGGGTGTAGTTCATGGCATGGTTGAACACTTCGTCCACAGTCAGGGTGGTGCCGCCCTCACGTGCGTGCAGCACGCTGGTGTCCACTGCAAAGGGGCCGGAGACCTTGATGCCGTTCACGCCTGCAACGCTGCCGGCCTTTTCCACGGTGAGCACCTTCATGCCCTTCTGGGCTGCCACGATACTTGCCATAAAGCCTGCTGCGCCGCAGCCAATGACGGCCACATCCACATCGTATTCCTCAGCTGCGCCTGCGGTCTTTTCCACAGTCTTGCCCAGCCATGCCTGACGGTCGCCGCCTGCCTGCGCAACACAGTCTGCAATGGCTTCCTTGACAGCGCGGCTGGAATTGGTAGCACCGGTAATGCTGTCCACGCCGCCTGCCTGATTGTCCAGAATGGCGGGGATCAGCTCGTTCTCCACCTGACTGAACAGCGCGGGAGTCTCGTTCTGGCCCACGATCTTCACATCGGTCAGCGCAGTCTCAGAGAAGGTGCACTCCAGCTCAATGTCGGAGATATTGCCGTAAGCCTTGGCGGTGTAGGTGCCGGGCTTGAAGGTAAAGCCAGCCTCGGAAGCTGCGCTTGCAGCAGCAGAGGAAGCGGTGGAGGAAGCAGCAGTGCTGGAAGCAACAGAGCTTGCAGAGCTGCCGCAGCTGGTCAGCACACCGGCAGCAGCAGCGCCGACGGCACCGGCAGCAGCCTTTTTCAGGAAGTTGCGACGGGAAATGCGGTTTGCCATGATAAGGTTCTCCTTTACGTTTTCTTTCTTCTTCGTGTGTACGATGTTTTCCGGTCAGGCACCGCCGGGCCGGAACTTCGTTTGACATTTCACGAACAACACTTTACAGCATAAACCGGGTTTAAGGTCAAGCACCGTTACCGTTTTGAAACTTTGTTTGTCATTTAACAACAAGAAAGCCCCTGTGAGTTTGTGCAAACTCCACAAGGGCTTTTTGTGTCTATTGTGCTGTACCGCGTTTTTGGCTCAGATTACCGGCAGGATCACCGTCTCCATGTCCTTTCCGCAGCCATCCAGATTCAAAAAACCGGGCAGGATCATCATTTTTTCCCGCATATGGTAGCCGTGGGCAGTCATCCAGTCCAGAAGCAGGGCAAAGGTTTCCTTGCGCACGCTCTCCTCCCGCGTCAGGCTGCGGTGATACACGATGCATTTGCCCAGATTCATCCAGTGGACATGGGTGCGGTCATATGTTCCAAGCCGCCACTCCTCCGAAGCCGGGATGGCACAGACATAGCTGGGGTCCAGCTCCGGTTTTTCGGAGCTGAACTGCGCCGTCTCGATCACCCGCGCATAGCTGGAAATGGACAGCAGCTCCACAAAGCGGGAAATGGTCTCCCCTGCCTGCCCCGCCACGCTGAAGTCCCGCCCATTGGAAGCATAGACATATATTTTATCCGGCACATCCTGAACCGAAAAGTCTGAACCGGGTTCCATGTTCAGCAGGCCAATGGCCTCATCCAGCGCCTGCAGGCGGTATTCCAGCAGCTGCTTCTCGTGGGTCAGGGTGTAGCGCTGCCGCTTGAGAGATTGCTCAAACTGTTCGGTCTGCTGCTTTTCGTCCAGCATCCGCACCGCTTCCTCTATGCTGAAGCCATACTGCAGCAGGCAGCGGAAAGCGTTCACCCGGAATGCATCCTCCGGGCTGAACCAGCGGTAGCCGTTTTTCATCCGCTTCACCTTGAACAGGCCGATCTTTTCGTAATACCGGATCTTGCTCTGGGGCAGACCGGTCATGTTGGAAAATTCTCGGATATAATAGCCCTTTTCGTTTTCGCTCACCGTGCTTCCTCCTTACCCCGGAGCCGCACCGCCCGGCACCGGTTTCTTTGCGGTTTCTTTGCCAGTTCTATTGTAACATACTTTTTATAAAAAGCAAAAAGGCAGGCCCTTTCCCAGCGGAAAAAGCCTGCCTTTTCTATATTTATATCAGAACTGCTTACTTTGCAGCCAGATACTTGCCCAGCTCACGGCCCAGCGTCAGGCACATGCCAATGCTCACGCCGGGGATCGGGGTGATATACTCGGGACCGAAGCGCATACCGCAGGTGTTGCCGGAAGCGTACAGGCCCTCGATGGGCTGATAATCCTCGTTCAGCACCTGCTGGTCATTGGTGGTCACAAAGCCGCCGGTGGTCACCAGTGCAAAGCCCAGACTCGGGGTGGTGACATGGGCGTAGAAGGGAGCCTTTGCAACTGCATTCAGGAAGTGCGGGTCCTTGGCAAAGTCGCTGTCGTAGCCCTCGGCGCAAACCTTATTGTACTGCTCCACAGTAGCGGAAAGGGCTGCAGGCTCCACACCGATGTACTCGGCCAGCTGCTCGATGGTGTCGGCGCAGTACCAGCCGTTGGCGCCCTCGGCACCAGCAGCCTTTGCGGCCTCAAAGTTGCCCTTCATGGCTTCCACCACAGCGGGCATGTCGTACTCGAATGCCTGATGGCCGGGGAAGCCGCGCAGGATCTGGGTCTCATAGGTGCTGTCGTAGATGGAGGTGATATTGCCGCGCTTTGCACGTGCCATGAAGAAGCCGTTGATCTCCGGGCCGGCAAAGGCTTCGTTCTGGAAGCGCTGGCCATTCTCGTCCACCCACAGGGGGCCGGGCAGATAGTCGGGCACGGCCATGGAGTCGAAGTTCATGGTGGAGATGTCGCCCTCCAGACGGCCGCCTGCCCACACACCCATCTGGATGGTGGAGCCGTCGCGGCCAAAGGGAGCAAAGAAGTCCTCATCCTTGGTGAACAGACGCTTGATGTCCGGCAGCAGATCGTCCATCATTTCCTTGTTGCCGCCAAAGCCGCCGCCTGCCAGCACAATGCCATTCTTAGCGTTGATCTTAAGGTAATTGCCGTCGCTGTCCTGTGCGATCACGCCGGTGACCTTTGCACCGTCCATTACCAGCTGCACACCCTTGGTGCCAAACAGAGCGGTGGCATTGTCAGAGAAATTCTCCTCCACATAATTGTAGTTATCCCAGCTCAGGTCCTTCAGCTCCAGCTGACCGGCGGTGTTGTTGTTCTTCTCGCCGCTGGTGGGGTTCTCCCAGTAGTTCTCCCACCATTCCAGCGTGCCGGTGTAGTAGTGCATGCCGTTGTTCAGCTGGTGCACGGCGTACTCGTTGTCCGGCCAGAACTGGATGCGGGTCTTGGCCAGCGTGTCCGGGTTGATCTTGTCCAGCCACCAGTCCACAGTGCTGCCGCTGTTCTTGGCAAACTTCATCACCAGTGCGGTGTTTGCCTTGCCGTGGGTCTGCATCATCCAGTTGTTCACAAACTCCACTTCGTCCACCTTGGGCACACCGTGGCTCAGCAGGTATGTACCCGCCATGGACCGGGAGCTGTGGAACCAGTTTGCGCAAGTCCTCACCCGCCACGGCAGCGACCCGCAGAACATCAAATTTGCGTATTCCATGGAGGAGTTGATGCTGCAGCTGGCTTTCTACGGCGGCTATACCATCCTTGCCGAGCCGGTGCTGGCTCAGCTGCCCGCCAACAAAAACCTCACCTTTATCCCGCTGGAAAACGATACCGTTCCCGCTTGGGCCGTGTGGAACCGCGAGAACATCTCGCCCGCCCTCCGGCTGCTTCTGCGCGAGCTGGATATTGACCCGTGACCTGCTGCAGAATGCATTGACGATCTTGCGCAAAAGCGCTGCTCTTTTTTCAGAAATTCAGCAAGAAAGGTCTCTCCGGCGCTGCGTGGAGAAATGCAAAGGTCGATCACATGAATCAAAACGATCCTGTCCCGGACGATTTCACTCTTTCGCCGGCCTTTGTGGATGCACTGCCCACGCTGTTTTTTTGCCTGCAACATGGTACTGGTGGCAGGAATTTTGCTTTTATCATGAATATGCAGTGAGCCGGAAGCCTCTGATCTACAGAAGGCTCCCGGCTCATTTGCTATGGACTTTTTACGTGGATGCCATTCGAGTCCTTGATCGAAACAAAAAATTCCACGTCATGCGACTTGGGATTTCCTGTCAGCCTATTCTGTTGCTCAAACATCCCACTGGGGTGTTTATTGCTGTCGCAAACGCAAACCTCCGATAAACAAAAAACGTACCCGAACCCTTTCTCATAGAGAATCGGGTTCGAGTACGAACTGAATGGTGGAGAATTAGGGACTCGAACCCCAGACCCCCTGCGTGTGATGCAGGTGCTCTAACCAGCTGAGCTAATCCTCCATATTTTGTTTTGTGCGTTCCGAACTGGAACGTGATTATTATAGCACGGCCTTTGCCAAAATGCAAGCCCTAATTTTAAAAAAATCACACTTTTTGTATCCGCTTTCCGGTTGCCCTTTGATGCCAAATCGTGTATACTGAACACAGAAACTTTCCCACCGGGAAAAGAGGTACAAAAAATGCTGACACTTCGTGGAATCATTACGCTGATCGTTCTGATCGTTCTGTTTGCACTGGCCGTTGTGTGGATCTCCAAGCAGGGCGGCTGGAAGGGCGAGGGCTGCGGCGGCAACTGTGCATCCTGCCACAGCCACTGCGAAAAACAGGACCCGAACAAAAAAGCCTGAGTTCAAAAATGCCCCCGGACATTGCCTGCTGGCAGCGTCCGGGGGCATTCTGCTTTCAACTTTCCGTCTCGCGGTAAAACACCCCGCGCTCTGCCGCGTACACGGCAATGGTGCTCAGCAGGTCCTGATGGGCTTTCTGGTAAGTAGTGCGGCCGATGTGCAGCTGATCGATCACATCGTCCTCCGTGCGGTGCTGCACATAGCGCAGCTCGAACAGATCCGCACGCAGCGGGTCATTTTGCCGGTAATAGGCAAGGCCCTCCTCAATGGCGGCGCACCAGCTGCGCTCCACCGGGTTTCGTGCACGCTGCCGCATCCCATACCGGTACAGTGCCAGCCGCGTCTGATTTCTCTGCTCGCTTGTCATGTTCTGCCCTCCTCTTTTCATCCGCGCGGCGTGCCAGCACTTCGCGACGGTTCTGTTCTTCAAAAAAGCAGAGATCCCGCTCGTACATGCTCAGACCAAGCACCGCGCTCAGCCGTTCTGCTTCGCTCAGTTTGAACTGTGTTCGCCCCTGCAGTTTCAGGTTCAGTGCATTGGGGCTGATCTTCAAGGCTCGTGCCACATACTGCATCTTGTACCCGCTGGCGCGGATATAATCCCGGATCATTTCAGTGTTTGCCATATTCCGCTCTCCTTTTTTCGTATCGGCAATGCCGTTTCACAATCTTTGGTTGTAGTATATTCCTGCATTGATTCAGTGTCAACCCATTTTTGCAAATTCGCAGAAAAAAGTTGATTTTAATGCAATTTTTTTGGTATACTTCTGGTAACAGCATTCTTTTTACAGAACAACCATACGTTTTTCAGAGAGGTTTCGCATGTCTGAGCTTTCTACCCGTCTGCATCTGCGCCGCAAAGAACTGGGCCTTTCGCAGGAAGAGCTTGCCCAGCGCATGGGCTATCGGTCCAAATCCTCCATTACCAAGCTGGAAAAAGGCATCAACGACCTGCCGCAGTCCAAGGTGGAAGAGCTGGCAGCCGCGCTGGAGACCACCCCTGCCTATCTGCTGGGGCTGGACACACCCTGTCCGCCGCCGGGCTTTGAGCCGCTGCCTGCCATGACGCAGGTCCCGCTGATCGGTTCCATTGCCTGCGGCACTCCTATCACGGCAGAGCAGAACATTGAACGCTATATCGGCGTTCCCGCCGCGTGGCGCGCCGACTTTGCCCTGACCTGCCACGGTGACAGCATGTCCCCCACCATCTGCGACGGCGACATCGTATGCATTCGCTGCCAGCCGGAGGTGGAGCAGGGCGAGATCGCCGCAGTGCGCATTGGCGGCGAGGCCACCCTCAAGCACTTCCATCGGCAGGGTGATGCTGTGATGCTGCTTGCGGACAATGCCGCCGTCTGCCCACCCATGATCTTTACCGGCCTGCAGCTGGAAGAGCTGCACATTGAGGGCCGCGCTGTCGGCCTGTGCCGGGGGCTGTGAGCCGCCTGCAGTCTTTCAGGCACGTTTCATAAAAGAAGGAGGCTTCTCATGTTTTTCTCCCGCAAAAAGCCTGCCCGTTCTTACGACCCCGCCACCCAGCAGCCTGCACTGCGGTGCAGCATCTGCACCGGGGAGCAGGTGGCCGGTTTCATCTCCCCGGATGGCCATTTTGAGGACGTTCAGCTCATTCGCACGCCTCAGGAACTGGACGCATTCCGGGCACGGTACAGCATCCCGCCGGAATGCCCCCTGAAAAAGATCTATTAAAAGGAGTTCGCCATGCCCACTGCACCTGAAGAGATGACCCTGAAGGTCATTGCCCATATCCATACTGCCTTTCCCACCAAGTTCGGCATCCCGCGCCAGAGCGGCCTTGTGGACGAGCTGCGCGGCGAGGTGATCTTTACGCCCGAATACCGCAATGCCGATGCCGTGCGCGGTCTGGAAGATTTCAGTCACATCTGGCTGGTGTGGCAGTTCTCCGGCGCGGTGCGGGACAGCTGGTCCCCCACTGTACGCCCGCCGCGTCTGGGCGGCAACACCCGCATGGGCGTGTTCGCCACCCGGTCGCCGTTCCGTCCCAATCCTTTGGGCCTTTCCAGCGTGCGTCTGGAAGGCATCGAGCACCGGCCGGACGTTGGCCCGGTGCTCATCGTGCGCGGTGCCGACCTGATGGATGGAACCCCCATCTACGACATCAAGCCTTACATCCCCTATGCCGACTGCCACCCGGATGCCGCCGAGGGTTTTACCGGCCAGACCCAGTTCCACCGTCTGCAGGTACAGTTCCCGCCCGAACTGCTGGCACAGGTGCCGCAGGCCGACCGCGCCGCCCTGACCGGCGTACTGGCAGGTGACCCGCGCCCCTCCTACCAGCACGACCCGCAGCGGGTGTACGGCATGGAGTTCGGCCCGGTAGAGGTGCATTTTACCGTGGATGGCGAGGTGCTCACCGTGACCGGCATCGCCCGCCGCTGAGAGGAAGCGTTTATGGAACTGCGGAACATCAATACCTTTTTGCACATCGCCGAGCTGCACAGCTTTTCCCGCACTGCGCGGCAGCTTGGCTATTCCCAGTCGGCGGTGTCCTCCCAGATCGCACAGCTGGAAGCAGAGCTGGGCGCACCGCTGTTCGACCGCGTGGGCAAGACCGTGCGGCTCACCGATGCGGGCCAGACCTTTTTAGGCTATGCACGCACCCTGCTGGCCACGGCGCAGCAGGCGCAGGCTGCCCTGCAGCCCGCCCGGCAGATCAGCGGCAGTCTGCGCATCGCGCTGGCGGATTCGGTGTGCTCCACCTTCCTGCCCGGTCTGCTCAAACGCTACCACGCCCTGTGCCCGCAGGTGGAGCTGGTGCTGTGCACCGCCACTGCCGACGGAATGCTGCAGATGCTGGGCACAAATCAGATCGATCTGGCCTATACGCTGGACCAGCCCCTGCTGCAGCCCAATCTGGTGCTTGCGGCGGATGTGCCGGAGCCGGTGTGTTTTATTGCACCGTCCGCTCACCCGCTTGCCGGGCAGGAAGTCGTTACGCTGGAAGAGCTGCCCCGGCAGGAATTTCTGCTCACTGAGCGCGGCATGAGCTACCGCGACGCTTTGGATCAGTGCCTTGCCGCCCGCGGCCTTGCCATCCACCCTTATCTGGAGCTGGGCAGCGCTGCGCTGCTGTGCCAGATGGTGGAGCAGGGCATGGGTCTTTCCTTCCTGCCGGAGTACATCGTGCGTCCGGCGCTGGCCGCAGGTCGTCTTGCCCGGCTGAATGTGCCGGACTGCACCGTGGAGATGCACCGTCAGCTGTTTTACCACCGTGACAAATGGCTGACCCCTCAGATGAAAGCCTTTATCGAGCTGGTGCACCAGCCCGCGCCCGGCACTGCCAGCAAATGAAAAGAGCACGGGTCCATTGAAGCGTAAAGCTGAACACACAAACGAAAAACCGCCGAAGGTTTCTTTCCTTCGGCGGTTTCTCTTATGATAGGAGGATCAAAAATGATCGTCGCTAAAATGTTTAGTTCAGGATGGTCAGCTCGGTCTCGACGTCGAACAGGTGGACCTTGTGGGGATCGAATGCAACGCGGACGGTGTCTCCGTTGCGAGCCTTGGAGGTGGGAGCCACACGAGCGGTCATCTTGTTGCCCTTGTACTCCAGATACAGGTAGATCTCAGCGCCCATCATTTCGGAGACGTCCACCTGAGCATCCAGCTGGCAGTCAGTGTGCTTTGCCATAAACTCGGGCTCGTCGTCGATATCCTCGGGACGGATGCCCATCTTGATCTTCTTGCCGACGTAAGCATCCAGCTTGCCGTCTGCGGTCTTCTCCTTGGGCAGGGGGATCACGTCGCCGCCCAGGTCAACACCGTACAGGTCGCCCTTCTTGATCAGGGTGCCGTCCAGGAAGTTCATCTGGGGGCTGCCGATGAAGCCAGCAACGAACATGTTGCAAGGCATATCGTACAGGTTCTGCGGGGTATCGACCTGCTGGATGATGCCGTCCTTCATAACAACGATACGGTCGCCCATGGTCATAGCCTCGGTCTGGTCGTGGGTAACGTAGATGAAGGTGGTAGCCAGCTTCTTGTGCAGCTTGATGATCTCGGTGCGCATGCTGGTACGCAGCTTAGCATCCAGGTTGGACAGAGGCTCGTCCAGCAGGAAGACTGCCGGGTTACGAACCATTGCACGGCCCAGAGCAACACGCTGACGCTGACCACCGGACAGAGCCTTGGGCTTGCGGTCCAGCAGATGCTCGATCTCCAGGATCTTAGCAGCCTCGTGCACGCGCTTGTCGATCTCGTCCTTCGGGGTCTTGCGCAGTTCCAGACCGAAAGCGATGTTCTTGTAAACGGTCATGTGGGGGTACAGAGCGTAGCTCTGGAACACCATTGCGATATCACGATCCTTCGGGGGAACGTCGTTGATCAGACGGCCGCCGATGTACATTTCGCCCTTGGAGATCTCCTCCAGACCGGCGATCATGCGCAGGGTGGTGGACTTGCCGCAGCCAGAGGGGCCGACGAAGATGATGAATTCCTTATCCTGGATCTCCAGGTTAAAGTCGGTAACAGAGGGAGCGGTAGCACCCGGATAGATCTTATAGATGTGCTGGCAGCTGATCGAAGCCATAGTCGTTTGCCTCCATAATTTTTAAGGTTCCCACGCTCTTGACGGCGTGTTCATTCGTTGGTACTATAATAACAGATAATTTTGTGATATAAAATAGCATTTTATTGATTAGAGGTGTCAGATATTGCTTTTTGACTGGAACACCATCGCTTTTCCCGCTTCCGTGCAGGATCTGCAGCTGTCTGCCCCCCTCACTCTCTCCGGCGAAGGACTGTGGGTGTGCCTTGTGTCCAGCGGCCGGTGCTCTGCATCCGTACCTGCTGCCGGGCCGCTGCCGCTGGGTGCAGCGCTCATTTTGCCGCCGCAGTCCGTGCCTGCCGGGCACCTGATCCTGAGCCGTGCCCCGCTGGCCCTTGTACCGGAAAGCATCTGCCACCTGCTCTGCGTCCAGCTTACCGGGCAGGCGGCTTCCCAGTTTCTGGCCGGGCTGCACGAACTGCCCTTCCTTGCCAAGGGCGGTTCCTGCCCGGCCGCTGCCGAACTGATGGACCGCCTTGCTGAGGAAAAGACCGCCCACAGCCGTGCCCGCAGCCAGTTGGCCTACGCACTGCTGTGTGAGCTGGCCGATGCCGACAGTGCCGCGTCCGCCCTGCCGCCGCTGGTGCAGGCCGCCATTGAGGACATCCGCGCAAACTACGCGGGCCTTTACGGCGTGGAGGAGCTGAGCGAACGGCTGGGCGTGTCCAAGAGCCATCTAGTGCGCACCTTTACCGCAGCCATTGGCGTGCCGCCGGGCAAATACCTCACCACGGTGCGCGTTGAAGCAGCCCAGCGGCTGCTGCTCCACCGGGAGTACACACTGGACGTGGTAGCCAGCCTGTGCGGCTTTTCCGGTGCCAACTACCTGTGCCGGGTGTTCAAAAAAGAAACCGGCCAATCCCCCGCACAGTGGCGGGCAATGGCCGGTCACGCCGCGCAGAGTGGGCTTTCGCCCGAGGAATCTCTGCGCGAACAGGAGCTTTATATTTAAGGGCTATGCGGTCTGCTTTTTACCGCGCAGCAGCAAAAACAGGGTCAGCACTGCGGTGAGCAGTTCCGATGCCGGGAACGCTGCCCACACACCATTCATGCCAAACAGGCGGCTCAGCACCAGCGAGCAGGCCACGATGGCCACCATGCCGCGGCAGATGGAGGTGACGGAGGCTTCCACCGGGCGGTCGGTCGCGCTCAGATAGCCCGCCGCCACGATGTTGAACCCGGCAAAGAAGTAGCCCACAAAGTACAGCCTCATGCCCATGTGGGCAAACTGGGCCATCTGGGCGGAGCTTTCGCTGTTGAACACGCCCACCAGTGCATCGGTAGCACCAAAGATGATGCCGTACAGCACCGCTGCCAGCACCAGTGCGGTGCAGCTGCCCAGGATGAGCAGCTTTCTGGCACCGACCTTGTCGCTTTTGCCGTAGCACTCGCTCACCAGCGGCTGCGCACCCTGTGCTACGCCGTTGAAGATGGCCGTTGCCACCAGCGCAAAGTTCGCCACCACACCATAGGCCGCCACGGCCACATTGCCCGCCAAACCCAGCAGCAGGAAGTTGAATACGGTGGTGGTAACGCCGGAGGACATCTCACCCACAAAGCCGGAGATGCCAAGCTGGCAGCTCTGGCCCAGCAGCCTTGCCGAGGGGCGCTGGCGCACGAACTGCACGCTGTTCTCCTTTTTAAAGAAGTGGCGGCTGCAGATGGAAATGCTGATGATGGGAGACGCGGCGGTGGCCAGCGCCGCACCGGCCAGCCCCAGACCCATGGGAAACATGAAAATATAGTCGAACACCACATTGAACAGGCTGCTGCTCAGGGTAGCCACCATGGCAAGTGAGGGGTCGCCGTCGTTGCGCACAAAGGCCGACACGATATAGTTGCACATGAAGAAGGGCGTGAACATAAGGAAGATACGGGCATACGGGATGCCCAGCGCCATGATCCCCGCGTCACCGCCCATCAGCCGCAGAAGGCCGCCGGGCGCAAAAATGCCCACCAACAGGAACGGCACGCTGAGCACACAGGCGCAGAAGATGGCATTGGAAAAATAGCGCTGGCAGCGCTCGTCTCCCTGCGCCTTGAGGATGGCATAGCGGGTGGCCGCGCCAAGGCCGACCATGGAGCCGACGGCAAAGATGAAGTTGTAGACCGGCAGGCAGAGGTTGAGCAGGGTCACACCGTCGGTACCCGCCGCCTGCGAGATGAAATAGGTATCGGCCAGAATGTAGCACGAAGTGCCCAGCAGGCCGAAGATATTCTGTGATACATATTTAAAGAACTGTTTTGTCAGGTTCATCCAAGTTCCCTTTCATGGCATTTTTTACGCATACCGGCATATTTTAGCACACCCCAAAATGCAAGTCAACACAAAAGCGCCCTATACCGCGCAAAAAAGCATTGACAGTCCGGGCTCTGGCCCTTACACTGGGAGCGGTCACAAAATCATCCCCCTCGCCGGGGGAAGTCTTTTATTACCAGCATCTTAATTTGGGAGGTTCTCTATGTCCGGCAGCACACTGTTTTCCATTGGCGAAGCACTCATCGATATGATCCCGTCCAAGGTGGGCTGTTCTTTTGACGAGGTTCCCTCGTTCAGCCCGCGCACTGGCGGCGCACCGGCCAACGTGTGCGCGGCCTTTGCCCGGCTGGGCGGCAAAAGTGCTTTTCTGAGCCAGCTGGGCGACGACCCCTTCGGCCACAAGATCGCCCGGGAATTGGAAGCCTGCGGCATCGACCTCTCCCATCTGGCCTTTACCGATAAGGCCAACACGGCCCTTGCCTTCGTCAGTCTGGAAGAGGACGGCAGCCGTACCTTCAGCTTCTACCGCAAGCCCTCGGCGGACCTGCTTTATTCTCCGGAGCAGATCGACCCGGCATGGTTCGCCGATGCCTTTGCCCTGCACTACTGCAGCGTATCACTGGTGGACAGCCCCATGCGCTACGCCCACCTTGCGGCCATCTCCGCCGCACGCGAAGCTGGTGCTATCGTCAGCTTTGACCCGAACCTGCGCTTCCCGCTCTGGCCGGACCGCGACATGCTGCGCGGGACCGTGCTGCAGTTCCTGCCGCTTTCCAATATCCTCAAAATTTCGGACGAAGAGCTGGAATTTCTCACCGGCACTGCGGACATTGAATCCGCCCTGCCGCAGCTGTTCGTGGGCGATGTGCAGCTGGTGCTGTACACCTGCGGCAGCAGCGGTGCCCACGCCTATACCCGCACCACCCACGGCTTTGCCCCCTGCCGGAAAGTCCGGGCTGTGGACACCACCGGCGCAGGCGACGGCTTCATCGGCTCGTTTTTGTGGCAGCTGGAACGTGACGGCGTGACACTGGAAAAACTGGCAAAGCTCAGCAAAACAAAGCTGAACGAATACCTTGCGTTTTCCAATCAGTTCTGCGGCATCAGCGTTCAGACGAATGGTGCCATCGACAGCTACCCCACCCTTGACCAGATGCAGTAAAGGATGCAAAAAGCCCTGCGTCCAGCACCGCAGGGCTTCTTTTCTATTTACAATTTGTAGTATTATGTCGTTATATTCCAGTTTTGTCCTGTTTCCGACATCTTTTCTGCCGGTTTAAGATTTGTTTATCCTTTGTACAAGCCTTGTTCTTATTCTCTGCCCGGTTCCATGTTACCATAAGGGCAAGAACAACAAGCAGGGAGGCTTTATCCATGTCCTTTGAATTTACCCTTCTGAATGCCTTGCAGGCTCTGCGCTGTCCGGTGCTGGATGCACTGGCGATGTTTTTCGATCAGGCCGGTGCCCACGGCGAGATCTGGATCGCCTTCACGGCGGTACTGCTGGCGTTCCGGCGCACCCGCCGGGCCGGGCTGGCCATGGCGTTGGCGCTGGGCCTTTATATGCTGGCGGGCCACTGCGCCCTAAAGCCGCTGTTCGCACGCCCGCGCCCCTGCGACCTCCGGCCGGAGATGCTCACGCTGGTGGCCCGGCCCCATGGCTGGTCCTTCCCTTCCGGACACACATCCTCCGCCTTTGCCGCTGCCTTTGCGCTCTGGCTGCAGAACCGCCGGCTCGGCGTCCCGGCTCTTGTGCTGGCCGGGTTCATCGGCTTCACGCGGATGTACCTGTATGTGCATTTTCCCACCGACATTCTGGGCGGCGTGGCACTGGGCCTTGCATTGGGGGCCTGCGGCTCCCTGCTGGCAGATAAGATCAGCAACAAATGGGCGAAACGCAGCGAAGTAAAACGAACTGTATAAACCAATTTCGTCTCGCACTTGTTCTCGCTTTGCTTTTTACATTCAGATGAAGTATATCGCTTCGATCCTATTCGTGAAAAAGAGCCTCGGAAAAATCCGCAGATTTTTCCGAGGCTCAACGAATTATAATAGAATTTCCGCTAAAACAGCCAAAGCGCACGCAGCGGCTATTCCCGATCGTTCTCTTGCATTCAGGTAAAAACAAAAGCAGCCAGCACCGTGGAAAGGAGGATAAAGCGGTGCTGGCTGCGGTATGAGAACTCCCGAACTTTGCGGCGGATCAGGAGGGATTTGGTAGTCTGTCCGCCGTCGTTGGCGATTGCCTGGCATAGGCGGGGGACAGTGTTTTAATAAGTACCTGCTGGGCTGTGCCAGATGCACCAGCCCCCGCAGATGAAAGCCCTTGTCGGCTTTGGGGAGATGTCTTTGCATCTCCCTGACTGCACCCTTATGTTACCAGACAATCATGGCATTTCTTTGTGGACTTTTTGAACAATTTGCAAATAGATTTTCAGGTGTTTTCAAAGGAGGCCCCGCGCATAAGCGTTGGGGCGGGACTGGAGTCCCGGGCTGTTCGCTGAGAAAGCTTCCTGCTGGCCTGCATTCATGCTTTTACTGCGCCCCGAAAAATTCCTTGGCGATGTCCGCGCTGCGCTTGGCATCCTTGGCGTACCAGTCCGCGCCGATCTTCTCGGCATATTCCGGCGTGAGCACCGCACCGCCCACCATGATCTTGCAGTCCAGGCCCGCTTCGTGCAGGGCGGCAATGGTTTCCTCCATGCTCTTGAGGGTAGTGGTCATCAGGGCCGAAAGGCCCACCAGATGCACATTCTTTTCCCGCACAGTGTTCACCACCGTCTCCACCGGCACATCACGGCCCAGATCGATCACCTCAAAGCCGTAGTTCTCCAGAATCACCTTGACGATGTTCTTGCCGATGTCGTGCACGTCGCCCTTGACGGTGGCCAGCACGATGCGGCCCTTGCTGGCGCTGCCCTCGCCCTTCTGGGCAATGACGTTCTTGATCTCCTCAAAGGCGCTCTGGGCCGCACTTGCGGCCTGCAGCAGCTGCGGCAGGAACAGCGTACCCTTCTCGTACTTGGCACCCACGATGTCCAGCGCCGGGATCAGTGCTTCGTCCACCACTTCCAGCGGCTGCTTTTCGGCCAGCAGTGCCTTGGTCTGGGCGGCAGCATCACCCTTCAGGCCCTTTTCCACCGCCTTCATCAGCAGGGCATAAGGGCCGGTAAGCTCTGCGCTCTCACCGGATGCCGAAGCCGCAGGCACCGCCTGCGCGGCCTGCCGGATGGCTGCGGATGCAGGCACACGATCGGCATACCGCTCAATGTACTTGGTGCTCTGCGGATCGCGGTTGGTCAGCACGTTGTAAGCATACACCGCCGCCATCATCTCCTCGCTGGAAGGGTTCATGATGGCAAGGTCCAGCCCGGCGTACATGGCCATGGTGAGGAAGGTGGTGTTCAGATAGGGGCGGCAGGGCAGGCCAAAGCTGATGTTGGACACGCCCAGAATGGTGCGCACCCCCAGCTCCTTCTTGCAGGCTTCCAGCGCCTGCACGGTGGCCAGAACGTCCTTCTGCTGGGCGCTGGCGGTCAGGGTCAGGCAGTCGATGTAGATGTCCTCCCGCGGGATGCCGGCGGCAAGGGCCGCCTCCGTGATGCGGCGGGCAATGGCCACCCGGTCCTCGGCGGCGGGCAGGATGCCCCGCTCATCGATGGCAAGGCCCACGATGGCCGCACCGTACTTTTTGCACAGGGGCAGGATCGCGTCCAGCTTTTCCTGCTCGCCGTTGGTGGAGTTGACGATGGGCTTGCCGTTATAAACGCGCAGGCCGTTTTCCAGCGCCTCCACATTGGAGGAATCCAGCTGCAGCGGCAGGCTGGTGACGCTCTGCAGGGCCTTGACCACCTTGGGCATCAGGGCAGGCTCGTCCACGCCGGGCGCACCCACGTTCACGTCCAGCACCTGAGCACCGGCTTCCACCTGACTGACCGCCTGCTCCAGAACGTAGTTCATATCCTCTTCCCGCAGTGCCTGCTGGAAGCGCTTTTTGCCGGTGGGGTTGATGCGCTCACCCACCACCGTGATGCCGTCCACGTTGACGAAATCCACCGGCGTACACAGCACCGAGGGCATTTTGTGGGCCGGACGGCCGGGTACGCAGCCTGCAAAAACGCTGTTCAGCAGCTTGATGAACTCCGGCGTGGTGCCGCAGCAGCCGCCCGCCGCAAACAGGTGCAGTTCCCGGTAGGGCTTCATTTCCATGGCGAAGAGCTGCGGGGTGATATCGTAGCCGCTGCCGTCGGCCCGGGGCAGGCCCGCATTGGGCTTGACGAACACCGGAAAGTCGCCGGGCACAGCCTCTGCCAGACGCTTTGCCATAGGGAAGATCTCCTTGGGGCCCAGTGAGCAGTTGATGCCCACCGCGTTGGCACCCAGGCCACGGGCGGTCACGCCGAAGCTTTCCACCGTGCAGCCGGTAAAGGTGCGCCCGCCGGCTTCAAAGCTCATGCTGGCTAAGATAGGCAGGCCGCTGTTTTCCTTTGCTGCCAGCAGAGCGGCTTTCAGCTCGTACAGATCGGTAAAGGTCTCAAAGAAAATGAGGTCGGCCCCGGCGGCAGCGCCTGCCCGGACGATGCGCGCATACTCGCTCACCGCATCCTCAAAGGCCAGCGTTCCGCTGGGTTCCAGCAGTTCTCCCAGCGGGCCGACATCCAGCGCGGTCAGGGCACCGTAGGGCGCACAGGCGCGCTTGCAGTTGGCGATGCCCGCCGCAATGATCTCTTCCAGACTGTAGGCGCTACCCGCCAGCTTGTGGGCCGATGCGCCAAAGGTGTTGGCGTTGACGATGCGGCTGCCCGCAGCGGCATACTTGGCATGGATGCTCTCGATCAGCTCCGGGTTCGTGATGTTCAGCTCCTCCGGCTTTGCACCCAGCTTCAGGCCCGAAGCCTGCAGCATGGTGCCCATGCCGCCATCCAGCAGGACGGTATTGCTCTGTTTGAAAAGTTCACTCGCTTGCACAGGTCTTTCCCCTCTTTCTATACTCACACCGGGTGCGCAGCACACAGTGGCCGCACCCGGCCAGTTTTCCCTTTACCGGGTGGCTGCTCAGACCCAGAACGGCCGTCACGCTCTTGCGCGGGGTCATCAGGTTGGTATCGGTCACACACAGGCCCGCCCGGCGCACCGTATCCAGCGCGTTTGCCACCAGCGGCTGTACTGCAATATCCCAGTCACCGTAGCCGGGCGAAAACCGCCCGGTCAAATACTTTCCCTCTTTTGCGGCCCACTGGCGCAGCTCTGCTTCGGCTGCGTCTGCGGCCTGCTCGGCCAGCGCGCTGCCCAGTGCGTCGGACGCAACGCCCGCCGCGATATCTCCCACACCGGCACGGCGGATCTGTGCATCCACGCCGGGGCCAAGGGTCACAGCCAGCAGCACCGCCTGCGGGCAGTTTTCCAGATGCTTCATCACATCCCCACCCCGCAGGATGCCTGCTTCGGCAAGGGCAGCCGTGTCCGCTTCCAGCCAGACCGCCCGGGGCGTTGCCGCCGCCAGCAGCGGCATGGCGCATGTTTCCAACAGGGTCATGGTGCGGTCGTCCGGTTCCCCTCTGGCCCCGAAATACCGCGCTGCCTGTGCTGTATCGATCGCCGCCGGTTTTGCCAGCACCAGCGGCTGCGGTGCACCGATCATCCGCCGCACCTCCTTGCTTTTTTGAAATAAAGTGGTCTTAAGTATACCGCACCTGTTGGATTTTATCAATCCCGCAGAGCGGCGGATAAAAGAAAACTCCCTCAGTCACAGCTCACGCCGTGTCAGCTCCCTCAAGGAGGGAGCTGGCTGTGAAGCAGACTGGGGGAGTTCGTTCTTTATTTGATGCAGCTGGAACAGGGCGTATAGCCTGCTTCCACGGCTTCCTGATAGCTGGAGAAGAGGATCTGATTCTTCTCTGCCGGCAGGTTCGGACAGGTAGGCAGATGGAACTTTTTGCTGTTCACATTGCCGATGTACGCCTGCTGGGCTGTGCTGGATGCCGCCGGGTCGGTGGGGTTCAGCGCGGGATCTGCCGCAAAGTGCTCGGTGCCCACGGTGTAGTTCTGGCCGTCACTGCCAATGGTGATGGTGCCCTGCAGGTCGGTGCGGTACACATCCACCCCGGCATCCCGCAGGATGCTCAGCGTTTCCTCGTGCGGGTGGCCGTACTTGTTGTTCACGCCGCAGGAGATGATGCCCATTTCCGGCAGCACTGCATTCAGGAAGAGGTAGCTGGTGGAGGTGCTGGAACCGTGGTGGCCCACCTGCAGAACATTGGCCCTGAGGTTGGCACCGCTGTTCACAAGGTCGGTCTCCGCAGTCTTTTCCATGTCGCCGGTCAGCAGGAAGCTGGTGGAGCCGTAGTCGATGCGCAGCACAATGGAGGTATCGTTGGTGTCGCTGTACTGTGCCACCGGGCCAAGCATGGTCACGGTAGCGCCGCCCAGCGGCCACATCGTGCCCACGGCGGGCACCTCTACCTGCAGGCCCTGCTGTTGGGTGTACTTGACAAAATCCTGAAAGCACTTGGTGGAGGCATCGGCCACCGGGCTGTACACATGGTACGCCGGGAAGTAGGCCAGTGCGGCAGCCAAGCCGCCTACATGATCCTCGTGCGCGTGGGAGCAGAACACATATTCCAGCTGTTCCACCCCCTGACTCTGCAGGTAAGAGACGATGAGACTGCCGTCGTCCACATTGCCGCCGTCGTAGAGCATGAACTGTCCGTCGCATTCCACCAGCACACTCAGCGCCTGACCCACATCGATGAAATGCACCTCCAGCGGTGCGTCCACCGTATCCACAGCCGCCGCAGCAGAAGCGGACGGGTTCGGCACTACATCGGCGCTTCCGCCCGGGACGGACGGCAGCCCGCTGCAGCCCGCAAGGCTCAGCACCAGTGCGGCGGCAGCGGCCAGCGCAGCAAGGCGCTGCCACAGGCCTTTCTTAGGCGCGTTTACTTTTTCTTCTTTCCAGTTTTCCACGTTGTGTTCTCTTTCTGTTGATCGTTTTTGGGCTTGCGCGCGGGTGCCGAATGGGGCGCAAAGCGTGCGCCGGGGCTGGGTGCACGGCCTGTCGGTGCAGCGGCACGGCTCTGGCCGTGGGCAGACTTGCCGTTATGGCCCTTCTGGTTCGGGCGCACCGTGTAGGTGCCATCGTTGTGGATAGTCACATCGGCGGCTTCGGCCCGGCGGGCAGAGCGCTGCACGGCGCGGCGGCCTGCGGCGGGCACCAGCAGGGGGATCAGGTCCTCCCGGTGGGTCATCTTCAGCGCCTTGACCACCTTTTCGGCGTTGCGAGGCTCGTAGTATTGCAGCAGTGCCCGCTGCAGCGCCTTGCCCTCGGGGGTCTTTTCCACAAACACCGGCTTCAGGGTGTAGGGGTCAAGGCCGGTGTAGAACATGCAGGTGCTCACAGTGCCGGGGGTGGGATAAAAATCCTGCACCTGTTCCGGGCGCATGTGGTTTTTGTAAAGATATTCTGCCAGATAGACCGCATCCTTGAGAGTGCTGCCCGGGTGACTGGACATCAGATAGGGCACGAGGTACTGCTTTTTGCCGGCCTTTTTGCTCAGCTCATAGAACTTATCCTTGAACTTGTTGAAGGTCTCGATGGGCGGCTTGCCCATGTAGGCCAGCGTGTTGGGGGCACAGTGCTCCGGAGCCACCTTCAGCTGGCCGGACACATGGTACTCTACCAGTTCCTTGAAGAAGGTGTCGTCCGGGTCGGCCATCAGGTAGTCGAACCGGATACCGCTGCGGATGAACACCTTTTTCACGCCCGGCAGCTCCCGCACCCGGCGCAGGATCTTCAGGTAGTCGCTGTGGTCCACGATCATGTGGGAGCAGGTGGTGGGGGCAAGACAGTGCTTGCCGCCGGTGCACATGCCCCGCAGCATCTGCTCCCGGCAGGAGGGAAAGCGGAAGTTTGCGGTGGGGCCGCCCACATCGTGGATGTAGCCCTTGAAATCCGGCTCGTGGGTCATGCGCTCGGCTTCTGCCACGATGCTGTCCGCGCTGCGGCTGGTGACACGCCGCCCCTGATGCAGCTGGATGGCGCAGAAGTTGCAGCCGCCGAAGCAGCCGCGGTTCTGGATGATGGAGAACTGCACCTCCCGGATGGCGGGCACTCCGCCCATGCTCTCGTAGATGGGGTGGTAACGGCGGGTGTAGGGCAGAGCGTAGACCTTATCCAGCTCCCCGCGCACCAGCGGCTTTGCGGGGATGTTCTGCACCAGATACTTTTCGCTCTGCTTCTGCACGATGATCTGGCCGCTGACCACGTCCTGATTGTCCATCTGGATGCGGCAGGCCTTGGCATACGCCGTCTTATCCGACGCCACCTTTTTAAAGCCTGCGCACTCCACGTAGCGCTCGGGCAGATGGTCGAAGTCGGTCATGTAACAGGTGCCGTCCACGTCCGTGATGCTCTCCACCGGTTCCCCGGCGGCAAGGCGGCGGGCGATCTCCACAGTCTGGTGCTCGCCCATGCCAAAGCTGATGATGTCCGCGCCGGAATCCTCGGCGATGCTGGGCAGCACGGTGTCCAGCCAGTAGTCATAGTGGGCAAAGCGGCGCAGAGAAGCTTCCAGACCACCTAAGATCACCGGCAGGTCGGGATAGGCCTGCTTGGCAAGGCGGGTGTACACGGTGGCGCTGCGGTCCGGGCGTGCGCCGCCCTTGCCACCGGGGGAATATTCGTCCTCGGCGCGGGGGATCTTTGCCACGGAATAGTGGCTGACCATGCTGTCCACGTTGCCGCCGCCGATGAAGAAGCCGTACTTCGGCTTGCCGAACCGCTTGAAGTCCTCGCAGTCGGTGTAGCGTGGCTGGGCCAGCACGCCGATCTTATAGCCCTCGGCTTCCAGCAGACGGCTGATGATGGCAGTGCCAAAGCTGGGGTGGTCCACATAGGCATCGCCGCCCACCACCACAAAGTCCAGCTGCTCCCACCCGCGGGCCTCCATATCGGCCCGGCTGATGGGAAGAAATTCGGTGTAGATCTTTGGGGAAGAGTTGTCCATAATACTCCTTATCTTTATGTTTCATCCGGTTGGTTCATCTGCATTTCCAGCCACTGCTGGCGGCTGATAAGCACAGCGCGGGGCTTGGCGCCCTCGTAGGGTCCGATGATGCCTTTTTGTTCCATCTCGTCCATGATACGGGCCGCGCGGGCGTAGCCTAGCTTGCAGCGGCGCTGCAGCAGGCTGGTGGAGGCCTGGCCGGCATCGATGACCACCTCCACGGCCTGCTTGAACATCGGGTCGGTATCGGGATCCTCGTCGGAGTCCGCGCCGCTGCTGCCCTTCTTGCCGTCCTGAATGGCGTGCTTTTCCATGGCTTCGATCATAGCTTCGTCATACTGCACGGTGCCGCTCTGCTTGATGAAGTCCAGCACACGGCTGATTTCCTCATCCCGCACGAAAGTGCCCTGAATACGGGTAGGCTTGGGCGCACCCACGGGCATGAACAGCATATCACCCATGCCCAGCAGCTTTTCGGCACCGGAGCCATCCAGAATAGTGCGGCTGTCCACCTGACTGGACACTGCAAATGCGATGCGGCTGGGGATGTTGGCCTTGATCAGGCCAGTGATCACGTCCACGCTGGGGCGCTGGGTGGCTACGATCAGGTGCATACCGGCGGCGCGGGCCTTCTGGGCGATGCGGCAGATGGAGTCCTCCACATCCTTGCCCACCACCATCATCAGGTCGGCCAGCTCGTCGATGATAATGGCGATGTATGGCATTTTTTCCAGATCAGGCCGTTCTGCGGCCAGCTTGTTGAAAGACTTGATGTCGCGCACATTGTTCTCTGCAAACAGATGATAGCGGCGCTCCATCTCCTGCACGGCACTGCCCAGCGCACCGGCAGCCTTTTTCGGCTCGGTGACCACCGGCATCAGCAGGTGGGGAATGCCGTTGTACTCGGCCAGCTCCACCACCTTGGGGTCGATCAGCAGCAGCTTCACGTCCTCCGGGCTGGAGCGGAACAACAGGCTCATAATGATGCTGTTCACGCACACGGATTTACCGCTGCCGGTGCTGCCTGCAATGAGCAGATGGGGCATCTTGCACAGGTCTGCCACCTGTGCCACACCGGCAATGTCTTTGCCAAGCGCAATGCCCAAGGGTGAAGTCATGCGCAAAAAGCTCTGGCTCTCGAACACGCTGCGGATATACACCGGGGTCTTTTTGTGGTTGGGCACTTCAATGCCCACGGCAGGCTTGCCGGGGATGGGCGCCTCCATACGCACATCCGCCACCGCAAGGTTCAGGGCGATATCGTCTGCCAGCGAGGTGATGCGGCTGATCTTGACACCCGCCATGGGCTGCACCTCGTACCGGGTGACGGAGGGGCCCCGGGAGATATCCAGCACACGGGTGCGCACGCCAAAGCTTTCCAGCGTGTCCACCAGCTTCTGGGCGTTGGCTTTCAGCTCTTCCTGCGCGCCGGGGTCGGTCTCGTCCTGCGATTTTTCAAACAGCTCAATGGGCGGATACTGGTACTGATAAGTATCCACCGGTTCGGTCTCGTCCACAGGGGCCGCTGCCGCGGCCTGCTCGGAAGCGGCAGGCTTTTCCATTGCCGCTGCCACCAGCGTGCTGATATCCTTTTCCTCCACCGGTTCGCTGGTAATGCTGATCCAGCCGTCCTCGTCGGGCGTGCCGCGCATGGCAACGGCGTTTTCGGCGCTCACCCGGGCGGGTGCCGCCGGGACTGCGGGCTGGATGGGCACGGCGGGCATCTCCGGCGTGACTGCCGCTGCCGGGCTTTCCGGCTGGGCCGTCGGCATTGCCGGGGTCATGACCGGAGTATCAAAGCTTTCCGCTGCCGCAGGCTGCACCGGCTGTGCAGCCTTTGCAAAGAAATCGGATGCATCGGTCTCCACCGCGTCCTGTACGATGGGCTGCGGGGCAGGTCTGGGGGCCGGGCGCAGCGGGTTCTGCCCAAAGGTGCCGCCCGGGCCCACGATGAGCGGCTCGATGGGTTCGCTGCCGCCCTCCTTCACCTCAGTGTGGTCGGGGCCAAGGTCTACGTCAAAGGAAGCCCGGGGCCGGGATACCCGTACCTGCACCGGCGTGATGGCCGGGGCAGCAGGCTCCGGCTGGGCAAGCGGCTGGCCGGAAGTATCTGCGGGCGGCTCCGGCTGTGGGGCGGCCTCCGGCTCCTCTGCCTCCATCTCTTCGGTCACCTTGTGGCCCCAGTGGCGGATGCCGTTCAGCCAGTCCGGCACACCGATGCGGAAAGCCGGAGTTTCCATCTCCTCTTCGGCATCTTCCTCATCCCGGTATTCATCTTCTGCTTCGTCGTAGTCTTCCTCAGCCTCGGCTTCTGCCGCGCGGGCAGCGGCACGTTCAGCGCGGCGGGCTGCGCTCTGCTGCGCCATGGCCGCACCCTTTGCGTGCACGCCGCCAAACGCAGCGCACAGCCACTGCCACACCTCTGCCGGGGTCAGATCAAAAATGTACAGGCTGACACACAGTGCCAGCACGATCATGATAAGGGTTGCCGCAGGCCGTCCGCACAGCAGCAGCAGGCTGCCGCCCAGCAGTGCGCCCAACGCACCGCCGCCGATCCATGCATTCACGCCGTTTGCGTAGCAGGCAGCCGTCATCTGAAATGCCGACATGCCCTGCGGCTGGATATCGGAAAAAACGATCACCGTGCCGCAGGCAAACACCAGCCCAAGAACCAGCTTGAAGATCTTGGGCAGAAGGTCTTCGCCCCGGGTATACTGCACAGCAAGGCAACACACTGCCGCGCCCAGCACAAAGCTGCCGCAGCCAAAAAGTCCGAACAGCACATCGTGCAGGGCCTTCCATGCCGAATCTCCCTCCACAAAGGCCAGCACCACCAGCAAAAGGCCTGCAAACAGGGTGCCAAGCCCCGCCGGAAGCCGCTGCTCGGCCCGCTTTTTGCGCGATGCTGCGCGCCGTGTTGTCGTTTTACGTTTTTTTGTTGCCATGTTTCTTTGTTCCCCGCGTTTGTAGTAGACACACTATTTGATTTTATTATTGTACCACGCAGGGAAGAAAATGGCAAACCTATTGTTGTACAAAATCGGCCTTCATTTGCGTTCGATCTCTTTATACAGCCACGCCAGCGCATCCGAAAGCCCGCCCAGCTCGTCGATGAGCTTTTCCTTCACGGCCCGGCGTCCATCTAGCACGGTGCCCATGTCCATCACCAGCTCGCCGGTGTGGAGCATCAGGTCGGTGTAGCGTTTTTCGGTCATGCCGCTGTGGGCCGCTACGAAGCCGGTGATGCGCTGCTGCATCTGCTCAAAGCTGCGCATGGTCTGCGGCACCCCCAGAATGACACCGGAATGCCGCACCGGGTGCACGGTCATGGTGGCTGTGGGCACGATGAAGCTGCGCCGGGCGCTGACGGCAAGCGGGATGCCGATGGAGTGCCCACCGCCCAGCACAAGCGTTGCACTGGGTTTGGACACGCTGGCGATCAGCTCCGCCAGCGCAAGGCCTGCTTCCACATCACCACCTACCGTGTTCAGCAACACCAGAAGACCTTCGATGCGAGGATCTTCCTGCGCGGCCACCAGCTGCGGGATCACATGCTCATACTTCGTGGTCTTCTGGCCCTGCGGCGCTTCCGAATGGCCTTCGATCTGGCCGATGACGGTCAGGCAGTGGATCACATGCTCCCCGCGGGCCAGCGTGACCGTGCCCAGATCTTCGATCTCTTCCTTTTCCAGCCGACGCTCGTCGGTCAGCTGCGTTTCATCGTTCATATGCTTTCCTCCTGCGTTTTCTGTCAGCATTCCCCAGCCTGTGCCGGGCTATGCAGACTCGCTGCAGCAAAAAAGCGGTAACATTTCATAAAATTTT
The DNA here is from genome assembly GCF_003604105.1 of Faecalibacterium sp. AF10-46. NCBI lineage: Bacteria > Bacillati > Bacillota > Clostridia > Eubacteriales > Oscillospiraceae > Faecalibacterium > Faecalibacterium sp. AF10-46. Next base: position 103,785 of record NZ_QVGY01000005.1, read on the forward strand.
TTTGAGAATGATTTGACATTCTCCATCGGTGCAGTATACTTTAAATAATTGATTGTAATATCTGCAATATGAACCCGTAAACGGATCGGGGTTTCTCTGCGCCGCATCTGTAAAGCAGGCAGCTGCGGCAAGTACTGCGATAGAGCGAAAGGAGAAAGTATTCTATGAACACCCCTGCAAAGGCTTCACTTCCCGTTATCAAGCGTCTTCCCAAATATTACCGCTATCTGCGCTCTCTGCAGGTGGACGGCATCAACAGCATTTCTTCCCGCGAGCTGGCTGCTCAGATGGGCACCACCGCTTCGCAGGTACGGCAGGACTTCAACTGCATCGGCGATGTGAATGGCCGGCAGGGCATCGGCTACTCGGTGGAAAACCTGCTCTCCATTCTGGAAGGCCTGCTGTTCGGCAACGGTGACCGCCTGCCCACCATCCTGATCGGCTGCGGCCGTCTGGGCAAGGCAGTGAGCCGCTTTATCACCACCGATACCAACGGCTACCGCCTGATCGCCGCCTTTGATGTGGCACAGAGCGAGGTAGGCAAGGAGATCAGCGGCATCCAGATCCGCCATATCGACGAGCTGGAGTCTTTCTGTGCCGAGCATCACCCCAAGGTCGCAGTGCTCTGTGTGCCCCGCGATGGTGCGGAACAGGTCAGCGGCCGTCTGGTAGATCTGGGCATCGAGGGCTTCTGGAACTTCTCCCACTATGACCTCTCTGTGCCGTATCCCGATGTGGTGGTGGAGAATGTCCATCTGGGCGACAGCCTGATGAGCCTTGGCTACCGCCTGCGCAATCAGGACTGAAGATACCTGTTATAAGGAACAAGAGTAATAAAAGGACCCTCTCAGGCTTTGACTGAGAGGGTTCTTCTGCAAGGAGAGTTTTTCAAATGGCAAAACTGTATTTCCGCTACGGCGCAATGAACAGCGGCAAAAGCACCGCCCTGATGCAGGTAGCCCACAACTACGAAGAACAGGGGATGCGGGTGCTGATCCTCAAGCCACAGGTGGACACCAAGGGCGGCGGTGAGCTGGTGAGCCGTCTGGGCGTGCGCCGCAAGGCTGATCTGTTGATCCCGCCGGAGACGGATGTATTCGAGGCCGTGCGCACGGCCAACGCTGACGGTGCGCCGCTGGCCTGCGTGCTGTGCGACGAGAGCCAGTTTTTCACTGCGCAGCAGGCAGAGCAGCTGTTCATGGTAACTGTGGATCTGAACATTCCGGTGATCTGCTACGGCCTGCGGGCAGATTTTTCACTCAAAGGCTTTCCCGGCTCCACCCGCCTGCTGGAGCTGGCCCACACCATCGAGGAGATGAAGACTATCTGCACCTGCGGCCGCAAGGCCATCTGCAACTGCCGCAGGGTGAACGGCAGGTTCGTCTTTGAGGGCGAGCAGGTGGCCATCGATTTGGAAAACGATGTGCAGTACGTGAGCATGTGCCCCCAGTGCTACTTCAAGGCAAAACGCGCGTTCTACGCCGAAAAAGCTGCTTCGCAGGTCGAATAAGCTTGTATACAAGACTGTTGTGTTCAACGACACGGCAGTCTTTCTTTTTTTCCCCGGCCCACAGGCGCTGTCCACGCAGCAGCGCAAAATATGTCGCTGTCGATGCTTCTTCACCCCCCAAAAGGGCGAAGAAGCACCGATTTCAACGCCTGCAGACCGGTGCCGGATGCCTGCTTCACGCGATTGATATATCAGAGTGCACATTTTTTGCACTATTGATATATCAGTTTGCAAGCCCGCATCCGGGCCATTTTAATGTGTTGCTCTGCCACAATGTATGCAACAGTTCCATATTCCAAAACCGAATGTTTACAAAATTATTGCAAAATTCGACGTTCCCCCTATGATACATCCCAGTTTTCTATGCAAAATGGCGAAATATACATGTTGCACAGTTTTTCGAGCCAAGTTTATTCATTTCAGCAAAGGCATCAATTCTCGCGTGAAAACAAGAGCAATATTTGTACGTTTTTTGTTTAGATATCTGCAATTTGCGTCTTTCTTTTTGGTTGTTGTTTTGTTATCATAATTGTATACAACGGGGTATGTGCAGAACCCCCGTTCGAGATGATGTTTTCTGTATTTAGGAGGAGAACAAAAATGAGCATGGCAATTTCTCGTCGTGATTTTATGAAGGTCACCGGCGCTGTGGGCGCTGCCGGCCTTCTGGCTGCCTGCGGCGGCAACTCTGCTGCATCCAGCTCTGCTGCTTCCACCGCTTCTTCCGCTCCCGCTGCTTCTGCAGACGAGAGCCTGGCACTGTCTGACGGCCCTGTTTCCATGACCATCAGCTGGTGGGGCGGCGACAGCCGTCACGAGGCTTACCAGAACGCCATCAAGGAGTTCCAGGCTGAGCACACCAACATCACCATCGAGCCCACCTTCGCCGCATGGTCCGGCTGGGAAGAGAAAATGGCAGCTGCCTTCATCGCTGGCAACGCACAGGATGTGTGCCAGGTGAACTGGAACTGGCTGTACAACTACTCTGCTGATGGCAGCAAGTTCGTGGATCTGAACACCGTTTCCAAGTTTCTGGATCTGACCCAGTGGGATGACGCTGCTCTGGATGCCTGCTACGTTGCAAACGCTCAGCAGTGCGTGCCTGTCTCCATGACCGGCCGTATCTTCTTCTGGAACATGACCACCTTCAACAAGGCTGGCATCACCGAAGTTCCCAAGTCTCTGGATGATCTGATGGCTGCCGGCAAGGCATTCAAGGAGAAGCTGGGCGACGATTACTACCCCATGCATCTGGGCGCATACGACCGTATGATCCTGATGGTGTTCTACCTCGAGTCCAAGTACGGCAAGGACTGGGCTGATCCCGTCACCTCTACCCTGAACTACACCGAGGACGAGATCGCTGAGGGCATCGACTTCATCAAGAGCCTGGTGGATGGCCACGTCATGATGAACCTGAAGACCTACTACTCCGCTAACTCCGATACCGCTACCCACCAGTCCAACGAGTGGATCACCGGTAAGATCGCAGGTATCTTCGAGTGGGATTCCGCTGCTTCCAAGTACTCCTCCGCTCTGGATGATGCCAACAAGGACGGCTTCACCGTTGGCGAAGAGATCAAGTTCGGCGACAACAACGGCGGCTTCTCCAAGGTCTCCATGGGTCTGGCTATCACCAAGACCAGCCAGTGCGTTGCTGAGGCTGCTACCCTGATCGACTTCCTGCTGAACAACGGCAAGGGCGCTGCCATCATGGGTTCCGAGTGCGGCATCCCCGCTTCCAAGGCTGGTCTGGCTGCTGCTCAGGAAGCCGGCGCTGTCAAGGATCTGGTTGCTGAGGCAAATGCAAAGGTCATGGCCTTCACCACCAACAAGCTGGATCCCCTGTTCGAGAACAACGACCTGAAGGCTTCCGGCACCGGCATCTATCAGGAAGTGTTCGACACCGTTGACTACGACGGCGTTTCCGGTGCAGATGTTGTTGATACCCTGCTGGACGGCATGGAGTCTGTTGGTTACACCATCGGCTAAGTTTTTCTTCAGAGTGCCGCTGTGTGCGGTGACGTACATATCATAAAAGGCACCCTTTGACCAAAACGGAGGGGCACCTGCCGCCCATACGGCAGATGCCCCTTTTTTGTCAGGAATATGTTACAAATTCTTGACAAAGCTGTATCCGGTCTGTTACCCCCTTCGTCCGTCTCATGCTCCGAAATTCCTTAAAAAGGAGGATTTCCCAGATGAAAGAAAGCAATGCTCCCGCCGTCGGGCGCACCCCGTTCCAGAAGTGGCTGGACAAATATCAGGGTCTGTTTTATCTGATTCCCTGGATCATCGGCTTCGTCGTCTTTAAGGCAGTTCCCTTTGGTCAGTCGCTGTACTACAGCTTCACCGATATGAACTTCTTCAAGAGCGGCACCCAGTTCGTTGGTCTGGCCAACTACATCACGGCCTTTACCACCACCAAGATCACCAAGGCGCTGCTCATCACCTTCAAGTACGCTTTCATTACCGTGCCTCTGAAGCTGGTCTTTGCGCTGTTCATCGCATACATCCTGAACTTCAAGATCGCATGCGTCAACCTGTTCCGCACGGTGTACTACATTCCCTCCATTCTGGGCGGCTCTGTTGCAATCGCCGTTCTGTGGAAGGCTGTGTTCAGCGTGGACGGCCTGCTCAACACCGTGCTGCGCGCTGTCACCTTTGGTCTGGTGCAGGGCCCCGAGTGGCTGTCTGACCCCAGCTACGCGCTGTGGATCATCTGCTTCCTGCGCATCTGGCAGTTTGGTTCCGCCATGGTGCTGTTCCTGGCCGCTCTGAAGGGCGTGCCTGCAGACCTGTACGAAGCCGCTACCATTGATGGTGCCGGCAAGTGGCGTCAGTTCTTCTCCATCACCGTTCCGATGATCACCCCCATCATCTTCTACAATCTGGTCACTCAGATCTGCCAGGCTTTCCAGGAGTTCAATGGCCCCTACATCATCACCAACGGCGGTCCCCGTGGTTCTACCACGCTGATCTCTCTGCTGGTCTACAACTATGCATTCAAGTCTTATGACATGGGTATGGCATCCGCTCTGGCATGGATCATGTTCATCATCGTCTGCATCCTGACGATCATTGCATTCACCAGCCAGAAGAAGTGGGTCTACTACTCTGACGAAAGGTAAGGTGACCAGTATGGGAATGAAAACATCGAACAAAATTGCAACCTTCTTCAAGTATTTCGTCCTGATCCTGGTCGGCGTTATCATGATCTATCCCCTGCTGTGGATGATCAGCGCTACCTTTAAGGACAACAGCGAGATCTTTGCAGGCATCAGCCTGTGGATCAAGCACCCCACTCTGGATGGCTACCGCGGCGCACTAAACAACTTCGGCGGTTCCATCAACATCCTGCAGGCCATGCTGAACACCTACAGCTACGTCATCCCCAAGGTGATCTGCACGGTGGTCTCCGCCTGTGTGGCTGCCTACGGCTTTGGCCGCTTCGATTTCCCCGGCCGTAAGCTGATGTTCAACATCATGCTGGCCACCCTGTTCCTGCCGCAGGTCGTTCTGAATGTGCCGCAGTACCTGCTGTACAACAAGTTCGGCTGGCTGGACAGCCCCTTCTATCTGGCTATCTGGGTGCACTGCGCATTTGCAACCGAGACCTACTTCGTCTACCAGTTGGTGCAGTTCATGCGCAATGTCCCCCGTGATCTGGACGAAGCCGCTGCCATCGACGGCTGCTCCTCCTTCCAGACCCTGTACAAGGTCATCGTGCCCATGCTTGGCCCCGCTCTGGTGTCCTGCGCACTGTTCCAGTTCATGTGGAGCTGCAACGACTTCATGGGTCCGCTGCTTTACGTCAGCACTCCCGGTAAGTACCCGATGTCCCTGTTCGTCAAGCTGTCCATGGACGGTGATACCGGTTTCGCATGGAACAAGATCCTTGCTCTGTCCCTCATCTCCATCCTGCCGCAGCTGATCGTCTTCTTCTGTGCACAGGACCAGTTCGTTGAAGGTATCTCTGCCGGTGCCGTCAAGGGCTAAGCCCTTTCCCCGCACAGCGTAAGATCATCTGATACAAACAAACACCCCCTGTGCCGTTCCCGTAGATGGTGCAGGGGGTGTTTCTTATTTCTTATGTCCTTTGCGGTACTGCAGTGGGCCGGTACCCATCACATCGCGGAACACCCGGCGGAAATGGGCGGCGCTGGCAAAGCCGGTCTGTTCGGCCACCGCACTGATGGAAAGCTCAGTCGTTTCCAGCAGCTTCTGGGCCGCTTCGATGCGGCGGTTGTTGATATAATCCACGATGGACTGGCCCGTTACCCGCCGGAACAAACGGCTCAGGTAGTAGGGCGAAAGATAAAACTGCGCCGCTACCTCGGTGAGGGAAAACTTCTGCCGGTAATTGGCCGCAAGGTAGGCGCAGATCCGCTCCACCGTTTCGTTGTGGGGACGCGCCACGGCGCTGCTCTCGGCAATGCACTCCTGCTCCACATAGTGCAGGATCAGCAGCAGGTACAGCGGGCCGGGGTAATCCTGCTCGGTGCTGGCGCTGGCCATCATTTCCAACAGGGTACGGATGCGGCTCTGCCACTGCACCGGTGCATACAGCACTGTGCGCTCCCCGGGCGCAAACAGGCGGCCGAAATCCCGCCCGGCTGTGTTTTTCAAATCATGCAGCATCCCCAGCGGAAAGTGGCACCCCACGATCTGCGGCACGGCGCTGCCGGTCTGTGCAAAGCTGCAGCCGCCGGGGCCAAGCAGCACGGCGCTGCCGGGGTTTACCAGCACATTCCCGCTCTCGTATTCCAGCGTGACGCTGCCCTCCGACACCAGCAGCAGATAGCAGGTGTCCTCATCCGGCGGCAGCTCGTAGCGGCCAATATTCAGGCGCAGGGTGGCTGCGGCCACTTTGCCGGTGATTTTTTCCCGTTCCGGTTTCATAAAAAATCCTCATTTTTGTATTTTCCCCATCATACCACGCCTGCACCCTACAGGCAAGACAAAACCATCAGGAGGTTCTCCCATGAATCTGTCGCTTATCCGTTCCATGACGCGCAGCGCTGTTTTCGAGCTGGAAAACGGCCTGTGCTATCGTCCGGCCCACCCGTTCACCGTTACCCTGAACGGCAAGACCGTCTACGAAGCCTGCCAGACCAACGTGTTCTCTCTGTTCTCCCTGCTGCCCGGCACTGAGTACACGGTGGGTGTGCAGGCCGAGGGCGAAAGCCTGACCTGCACCTTTACCACCGAGGCCGAGACCTTCTTTGTGGATGCTTCCCGCTACGGTCTGGTGGCCGACGGCACCACGGACAACACTCTCAAGCTGCAGGCGGCTCTTTCCACCTGCCCCAAGGGCGGCACAGTGTACGTGCCCGCAGGCCGCTACCGCACCTGCAGCCTGTTCCTGAAAAGCAACACCACCCTCTATCTTGAAAAGGGCGCTGTGCTGCTGGGCGACAACGACCGCACCCACTACCCCATCCTGCCCGGCGTGATCCCCAGCGAGAACGAGGTGGATGAATACTACCTGACCGGCTGGGAGGGAAACCCGCTGGACAGCTTTGCGGGTCTGTTGAACATCACGCAGGTGCACGATGTCGTTGTGACCGGCGAGGGCACGCTGGACTGCGATGCCGAGAACGGCGACTGGTGGGTGACTCCCAAGATCAAGCGCATCGCATGGCGGCCCCGCGCTGTGGCTGCTGTGGACAGCGAGAATATCTGCCTGCACGGCATCACGGTGCAGAACAGCTATTCGTGGACGATCCACCCCATCTTTGTCAAGCACCTTGACCTGCTGAACTTCAACATCAACAATCCTTACAATGCCCCCAACACTGACGGCATTGACCCCGAAAGCTGCGAGTATATCCGCATCATCGGCGTGAACATCCATGTGGGCGACGACTGCATTGCCATGAAGGCCAGCAAGGTATTCCTTGGCATGAAGCTGAAAAAGAGCTGTGAGCACACCGTTATCCGCAACTGCCTGCTGGACAAAGGCCACGGCGGCATCGTCATTGGCAGCGAGATGAGCGGCGGCGTGAAGGATATGGTGGTCACCCAGTGCCTGATGGACCACACCGACCGCGGCCTGCGCGTCAAGACCCGCCGCGGCCGCGGCAACACCGCCGTCATCGATGGGCTGGTGTTCCGCAATGTGGAGATGCGGGGTGTCAAGGCACCCTTCGTCATCAACATGTTCTACTTCTGCGACCCGGACGGCCACGGCCCCTATGTGCAGTGCCGCGATGCCATGCCCGTGGACGAATACACCCCGAAGCTGGGCAGCCTGACCATGGAGGACATCGTCGCCACCGACGCTCAGTTCGCGGGATGCTACTTCGACGGCCTGCCGGAGCAGCCCATTGAGCGCGTTTCCATGAAGAACGTCACTATCACCTTTGACCCCAATGCCGAGGCCGGTCAGGCCGCTATGGCAGATAACCGCCCTCTGGTGAAGAAGCTGGCCATCTACGCCGAGAATGTCAAGGAGATCGACCTGCACAACGTGAAGATCGAGGGCTACGAGGGCGAACGCCTGCACTTTGCAAATGTCGGCCATTTTGAGGAGGACTAAACCCATGACCCATGAAGAAATTCTTACCATGCTGGGCGATTACGTGGACTACCTGATCGCCAATTCCAGCGCCGAAGCACCCATGTGGAACATCGAGAAGGTGCGCAGCGGCAAGCCCAACAAGTGGAACTACATCGACGGCTGCATGATCACGGCCTGCCTGAGCCTGTACAAGACCACCGGCGACGAGAAGTATCTGAACTTCTCCAAGAGCTTCATTGATTCCTTTGTTCAGGAGGATGGCTCCATCAAGACCTACGACCCCAAGGAGTACAATCTGGATAACGTGAATCAGGGCAAGAACCTGTTTACCCTGTACGATATCTTTGGGGATGAAAAATACCGCAAGGCCATCGAGACCATCCGCAGCCAGCTGGCCACCCAGCCCCGCACCAAAGAGGGGAATTTCTGGCACAAGGACATCTACCCGTGGCAGGTGTGGCTGGACGGCACCTACATGGCCCAGCCCTTCTACATGGAGTACGAGACCCGCTTTAACAAGATGCAGGGCTGCATCGACAGCTACAAACAGTTCATGAATATCAAAAAGCACATGCGGGACGAAAAGACCGGCCTGTACTACCACGGCTACGATGAGAGCCGCCAGATGTACTGGGCCGACCCCGTCACCGGCTGCAGCCCCAACTTCTGGCTGCGTGCCATGGGCTGGTTCATGGTAGCCATGGTGGACGTGCTGGAGCGGATGGACGAGCAGCTGTACAACGAGTACCGCGGCATCATGGCAATGCTCAAGCAGACCATTGAGGATGTGCACAAATTCCAGGACGAGGAGACCGGCATGTTCTGGCAGGTGATGGATCACCCCGGCGTGGAGGGCAACTACCTCGAGACCAGCGGCACCGCTCTGTTTGCCTACGCGGTGCTCAAAGGCGTGCGTCTGGGCTACCTGCCCAAACGCATGGCCGCATGGGCCGAAAAGGCCTTCTACGGCACCTGCGACAAGTACCTCTCCAAGAACCCGGATGGCAGTCTGCAGCTGGACGGCATCTGCCTGGTGGCGGGTCTTGGCGGCAAGGATCACCGCGACGGCTCTCTGGCCTATTACTTCAGCGAGCCGGTGGTCTGCAACGATGCCAAGGGTGTCGGCCCGCTGGTGCTGGCTTACACCGAAATGATCGCACGCAAGTAAACTGCATATCGTAGGCGGGCAGCTTTCTTGCCGGACACAAGTCGGGCCATTCCATCGCCCGTGGGGCTGTTGCAAAACAGCGTCCCTTTAAAATGTTGAAAACAGCCGCATTCACCGTACAAAACGGGCAGAATGCTGAAAACTCAAAGGCAGATCTCAAAAAAGAAATGAGATAGGCAGCCCCTTTCGGGGAAGTCTATCTCATTTTTTCGTTGGGGCTGTTTTGCAGCAGCCCCTTCTCTATGAAAAGAGGTTCAACATGAATTCTCGAAGACGTCTTATCAGAACTTGAACAGGTTCACGATGCGCTGCCACAGACGGGTAAAGACATTGCCTTCCTTCACCGTCTCAGTCTCGGCTGCAGTGGTGTCGGCAGCAGCCACGGTTTCAGCGGTCTTGTAGACGAACTTCACGCTGCTCTCGGCATCGTCCGGTGCACCGGCAAAGCTGGTGTAGTCGTTCAGGCGGTCGGTCATCTCGTCCAGCACGGTTTTCAGGCCATGGAGCTGATTCTGATCCAGCGCGCCGGTCAGCTTGGAGATGCCTTCCTCGTTGAACTGGTTCAGACCGTCGTTCAGCCGGCCTGCGCCGTCATTCAACTGACCTGCACCGGTGTTCAGAGTGTTCACGCCGTCATACAGGGTCTTGGTGCCTGCAGCCAGCTGTGCGCTGCCATCCTTTGCGGAGTGGGCACCGTCCGCAGCGGTCTGCACGCCTGCGGTGTACTGGTTCACGCTGGAAACAAAGAACTGGATCTGAGAAAGGCTGGTCTTCAGGGCGCGGACATCGGCCATATCCTGACTGTTCTCCACCTGATACTTCAGCTCGGCCTTGGCAGTGTTCTTGGCATCCTCGCTGGTCAGCAGCTGTACCAGACCGCACAGCATGGAGGGGTCGTAGTTCTGCATCAGCTTGAGGGCTGCTTCCAAATCGTGGTTCGTCTTGGTCGCAGACAGATACAGGGCCAGATCCAGCTGGCTGTCCTTGAAGCTGGGAGCCTGTTCCCACACGGTGCGCACGATCTTGCGGCGTCCGGCAGCGAGGGTCTTCTCGTTCATGGTGAGGATGTTGTCGATCACAGCCTCGTAGTTCGACCATGTCATGTCCTCGTCGATCAGGCCGCCTTCCTTCAGAGTCTTGTTGGCAGAAGCCAGCACACCGTCAGCCACCTGCTGCGCACCGGCGTTCAGTGCTGCATTGTTGGCGCTCAGGGTGTCCAGACCGTTGGTCAGCTGGCCAAGGCCGTCGTCCAGAGCGGCAGCGCCGTTGTTCAGGGTGTTGGCACCATCCAGCAGGGCCAGAACACCGCTTGCCAGCTGAGAGGTGCCGTCCACCAGCTGGGAAGCGCCGTCCATGAGCTGGCTCATGGCATCGTTCAGCTGGTTGATGCCGTCGGTCAGGTCGTTGATGCTGCTCAGGTCGAACACGTTGCTCGTGCCCAGAGCGGCCGTGCTGGTAGCGCAGGCCACCATGACCTGCGGGCAGGTAAAGTCTTCCACATCGGCTTCCACAGTCACGGTGTCCTGCAGATAGTCTTCGATGCTGTCCACCTCATCGGGCAGCAGGCCGGACAGGGAATCCTTCACGCCCGGCAGGGTGACAAAGGCGGCAACGCTGCTTTTGGCGGCGCTTTCGATCATACCGTGTTCTGCGGTCACGTTGGAAGCATCCCCGCCCAGAATGACGCCCACAGCGGTGATCAGCGGAGTGACGATGGTGCGGTCCTTGCCGTTCACGTTCACGGTGCCGGTCTCGTTGTTCTTCAGGTTGACGGTCACAGTCAGGTGGCCGCTCTTGCCAATGATGTCCTCAAGGGCGGCTTCCTGACCGTCCAGAGCGTAGGTCACCTTCACATCGATGGGTAGGGCCTTGTCGGTATTGCCCTTGTAGTAAACATCGGTGTCGTTGGTGTTCCACACCAGCTCTTCCCCGTTCTGGGTGAACTCGGCATCGCTCTCAGTGTTCTGGATGTCGGTCAGGGTGGTCTTGTCGGTGACGTTTGCAAGGCCGGAGGCGCTGTACAGGTGCTCGCTGACGGTGGTGCTCTTGATGGAGCCGTCGCCGTTCATCACAGCATAGACGGTCTCGGATTTGGAAAAGCTGCCCTTACCAGCTGCAAATGCGGGCATTGCACAGCCTGCGGCGAGGGTGAGAGCCAGCGCCGCACTGGCGAAACGAAGCGATTTTTTCATAACGTAATTACTCCTTTTCAGACTTCTTGGCGTTGGCGGATTCGGGTACCATCCACTTGAGGGTGGTGTGGCGGATGATCCAGTCGCACAGCATCAGGGCTGCGGGCAGCACCACCAGAATGACCACCATGCTGATCAGCGCGCCGCGGGAGATCAGCAGGCAGATGCTCTTCAGCAGCTCCATCTTACTGATGGCAGCCACACCGACGGTGGCGGCAAAGAAGGTCAGGCCGCTGGTCAGGATGGACTGACTGCAGTGCTCCAGCGACTGCTGGGCGGCTTCCTTCGGGGTGCGGCCAAAGGCGCGCTCCTCGTGGTAACGGGTGGTCATCAGGATGGAGTAGTCCACGGTAGCACCCAGCTGGATGGTGCCAATGACGATGCTGGCAATGAAGGGCAGCTGCGTACCGGTGAAGTACGGGATGCCCATGTTGATGGCGATGGCGGCTTCAATGCTGGCCACCAGCAGCGCCGGGATGGAAATGCTCTTGAAGGAAACGGCGATGATGACCAGAACGGCCATGATGGACCAGACGTTGACATTCTTGAAGTCCACATCTGCCACTTCGATCAGGTCTTTCGTCATGGCGCCCTCGCCGGTGATGACGCCCTCGGGGTCAACGGTCTTGATGAGGGAAATCATCTCGTCCAGCTGGTTGTTGATGGCGTCCGTGCCGGTCTTATAGGAGCTGTTGGCAAGGATCAGCTTGTAGCCGCCGGACTGCAGGATCTCCATGATGCTGTCGGGCAGCAGCTCGGTCTGGAAGCCCGGGCCGGTGATGGAATCCAGGCTCACGACCTGCGTAATGCCGTCCACGTCCTTGAGTTCATCGCACAGGTCGCTCACCTCGGTGGCAGTCAGGTCGTCATGCACCAGAATGAAGTGGCTGGTGGTCATGCCGAAGTCCTCGCCCAGCTTGTTGGTGCCCACGATACCGGTCAGGTCCTGCGGCAGGGAGTCAAACAGGGTGTAGTACACCTCGGTCTTGTTCTGCGCGATGGCAAAGGGGATGAGGATGAGGATAAAGATAACCACGATGGGCACCGAGTGATTGGAAACAAAGTAGCTGAGCTTTTTCAGCTTGGGGATCACGGTGCGGTGCTTGTACTTTTCCACCCATTTATCAAAGGTAAGGATCAGGGAGGGCAGGATGACCACGGTGCAGATGACACCGAGGGCAACGCCCTTTGCCATGACAAGGCCGATATCGCGGCCCAGCGTCAGGCGCATGGCACACAGTGCAAGGAAGCCTGCAATGGTGGTCAGGCTGGAAGCAGAGATGGAAGTCATGGTCTTGCAGATGGCGCTGGACATGGCCTCCTCGTTGGAAGAGCGCAGCTCCTTCTCTTCCTGATAGCGGTGCAGCAGGAAGATGGAGAAGTCCATCGTGACACCCAGCTGCAGCACGGTGGCCAGTGCTTCGGTGATGTAGCTGATCTGGCCCAGAAAGATGTTGGTGCCGAAGTTGTACGCAATGGGGAACAAAAGACCCAGCATGAACAGCAGCGGGGTGATGGTGCTTTCCAGCGAAAGGAACAGCACCAGAAGGCTGGCACCCACGGCGATCAGGATGTACATGGGCATTTCCTGATTGACCAGTGCCTTGGTGTCCTGCAGGATAACGCTCATACCGCCGAAGAAGCAGTCCTTGCGCAGCAGCTTTTCGATCTGAGCGACGGCTTCCATGGTCTCGTCGCTGGCGCTGGGGGCATCAAAGCGGACGATCAGCATGGTGGAATCGTTCTTGCCGAACATGAACTGCTGCACATCGGCGGGCAGCATCTCGGTGGGGATGCTGGGGTCGATCACATCGCTGAGCCAGAAGGTCTGGGTCACGCCGGGAACAGCCTCGATGTCCTTCTTCATGGCGATCAGTTCGTTTGTGGGTAAGCCTTCTACCGTGATCATGCCGGTGGAGGCCAGATGGAAATCGTCCTCAAGGGCTACCTCGCCGATCATGGAATCCAGATCCTGCGGCAGGTAGGTGAGGATGTCATAGTTGATGCGGGTGGCGATCGCGCCGATCGCGGAAGGGATCAACAGCAGGAATGCTGCTGTTAAGATCAGCTTGCGCAACCGCACGATGCCCTGTGCGATCTTTTTCATGAGAACCCTCCATAGAAAGTGGTTTGGTTAAAGGATCTTAGTAAAATGACTATCGGTCATTTCTAAGCAAAATCTATTATAATCATGACGGACCGGGTGTCAAGGACAAAAATGACCAAAAGTCAGTTTTCTTATCAACTGCCTGAAATTGTATAGCTTTTTGGACTTGCACTATCGGAAAAGGACTGCTAAAATAATTGAGACAGCACGAATGAGCGAGAGAAAACAAGAGGAAAAGAGGAATCGTCAGGAAAAATGGGTACCGTGGAGGGCAAAAAGCAGGAGAAGCGCCGGGCACTGCTGGAGGCAGCCTATGATTTGTTTCTGGAGCGAGGTACCGCAAAAACCAGCGTGGAGGACATCACCAGCCGGGCCAAGGTGGCCAAGGGCACCTTTTATCTGTATTTTCAGGATAAAGGTGCGGTGATGCAGGCGCTGCTGGGCCGGGTGAGCTACCAGCTGCTGAGCGACGCGTGCGAAGCGGTGGAAAAGCAGACAGAGCTCGAAAACTTCCCGGACAAGATGGTGGCGGTGATCGACCATATCATCGAAGCGCTGCGAAAGGACACGCTGGTGCTCAAGTTTCTGGAGCACAACTTCATCTGGCCGGGGCTGGATCAGATCGAGGCCAGCCGCGAAGCCGAGCCGCTGATGCGCAAGCTGCTGAACGTGGTGCTGACCAGCCCGGAAATGGCCGGCCGCACCGAGCGGGAGATCTATCAGCGCATCACAGCATTGGGCAGCATGTGCATGTCGGTGTGCTATTCCAGCGTGCTGGAGGGCAAGCCCGATGACATCGAGGCCATGAAGCCGGTGCTGTACGATATCGTCCGCAGGTCGCTGAAGGTGGAAAAATAAAAAATCACAGAAAAGTATTGCTTTTTTTCACAGGCTGTGGTAAACTATTCAAGTCGATATGACTTATGGACGGTTAGCTCAGCTGGTAGAGCATCTGCTTGACGTGCAGGAGGTCACAGGTTCGAGTCCTGTACCGTCCACCAAACAGTTCGTACTCGAACCCGATTCTTTATGAAAAAGGGTTCGGGTACGTTTTTTGTTTACAGGAAGTTCTACGGCGGGAGTACGCAGAACGGTAAGCAAGAACGAGGAAAGGCAGGGTATCACCATGGCGGTGGTGTCCTGCCTTTTTCTTCGGCATCCCCATATTGCGCGTTTTAGGTCAATCTCTGCGTACGTCCGTACACAGTCCGTACGCACGTACGCAGGAAAAAGGGAAAGTTCTGGCATATAGGGGGTAGTCTTTCGGTTGGCGGTATGGTATACTCGGCTCAGAAAATGGTATCGCCACACTGAAATAAAAAGGCTGAAAGGAGCTAAAGATGGATTTTTTGGTTATGCGTGTCTTTGTGAAAATCTGGTGGATTTTCCCCTTTGTCTTTGTGTTTTCTTTGCTTTTCGCAATTCGGGAAACGGTCAAAGATGGTCCAAATGATTTGAAGTATGCTTTGGCTGCGGCGGTCAGCCTGTTTATTCTGGTTGCAGTTTGTATGCCGTATTATAGTTACTACTAAGCAGGGTTTGGGGCAGGCACGCCCCAACAGGACCGCGGTTGCGTAGCAACAAACGCCCCAGTGGGGCGTTTGAGCGGCAGCCCGGTCTTGCGCCAGCAAGATGGAGGGGCCTTGCCCCGACAAGGGCCACTTCAAAAACGCGGGAGCGTTGCAGAAGTGCAGTCCCGGATGGGCAGAAAATTTTCAAGAATTGAAAATTTGTGGCCACGGGACGATTCTTGCCTGCTATGTTTTCCATCGACATTCTTGCCTGCTATGTTTTCCATCGACATTCTTGAAAATTTTCCGCAGTTTCGTTATCTCTCCTGAAAGGTGTTCTTGCTATGGATATTGAAGTCAAACGGATGTCCTCTACGGCCATTGAAATGCTTGACCAGCTCAGCGCTGTCTGCAAACAGTTCGGTGTGGACTATTATGCAGCTTCCCAGAATCAGCGTGATTTGCTGGACAGCATCGCCCTGCATGAGTATCAACTCAGAAAAGCTCATGAGCAGGGGTTGAAACGCGCAGATGTTCCGCCATTCCTTGGCTTGAAGCGCACCGAACGCAGCAACGAGATGCCTGCATAAAGTTTCGAGTGCTGTGGACGGTACAGGGCTCGAACAGGGCGGCTCTGCGCTTTCCAGCCTGCAAATTTCACTTTATCGGGAGTGTTCTTTACTTGGCGGGTGTGATATACTCGGCTTAGTTCAACAAATCGGAATTTGAGGAGATAGACTAGTGAGAACATACGAGAATAAAGATGAACTTAAGAACGAGATAAATAAAAGTTTCGCAAAGTACATTTCAGAATTTGATATTATTCCGGAATCATTAAAAGATAAGAGAGTTGAGGAAGTTGACAGAACTCCAGCAGAAAATCTTGCTTACCAGGTTGGCTGGACAACTCTTGTTCTTAAATGGGAATCAGACGAAAGAAATGGTCTTCATGTCAAGACTCCTTCGGATGATTTCAAGTGGAATCAGCTTGGCGAATTATATCAATGGTTTACAGATACATATGCTTATCTGTCGTTGCAGGAGTTGAAAGATATGCTGAGAGAGAATATTAATTCGATTTATGAAATGATTGACTCATTAAGCGACGAAGAGTTATTCGAGCCACATATGAGAAAGTGGGCCGATGAATCAACCAAAACAGCAGTCTGGGAAGTATACAAGTTTATACATGTTAACACGGTTGCTCCGTTCGGAACATTTAGAACTAAGATTAGAAAATGGAAAAAGATAGCACTATAACTTCCAGTTTGCCGTACTCGTTTCCAGCAGGGTTTGGGGCTCCGCACGCCCCAACAAGAATCATCAGCCTTGCGCCCGTAGTCATTTTGTGATGCAATATTCCTGACAGGAGATGTCCCGTCTGGTGTTCTATCGCGTCAACGATGAAAGCAAGAGCGTGGAAATCCACCGTGTGCTGCGAGGTACGTGGAATCTGCCGCAGTATCTGGAATAAATCCAGGTTCGCCTGCCCTTGGCAGTGCACTGCCGCAAAAGTCCTCAGACGGCTGTCTGGGGATTTTTTATTTGTGGGGGGCGGTACAGGATGGGAACCACATCTGTTTTCCCCGCAAGGTTTTCCATTGCATTTCATAGAAAAGTGTGTTTCAATAAAAAGAGCCATACGGCGATCAGACGCAGAGAGAAGGTGGGTGCAGGATGTTCAAAATTGCGATCGTAGAGGATCAGGAAGAAACACGGGAAAGCCTGAACCGGTTCGTCCGGCAATATGCGCAGGAGCAGGGCCTGCAGGTGGAGATCAGTCTCATCACAGACGGTGCCGAGATCGCAGAGCACTATACGCCGGGATTCGACATTATTTTTATGGACGTGGAGATGCCACGGCTGGACGGTTTTGGAGCGGCCGAAGCCATCCGGGCCGTGGATGCGGATGTGGTGCTGGTCTTTGTGACCAACATGGCACAGTATGCCATCCGGGGCTACGAGGTAGATGCACTGGATTATGTGCTGAAGCCGGTGAACTATTATCAGTTCTGCACCAAGCTTTCCCGCGCCATCCAGCGGGTGCAGCGGCGCAGAGGCGGGCAGGTGGTGCTGCAGCTGGCGGGCGGCGGCATCCAGCTGCTGGATACTGCTGATATCTATTATCTGGAGACCCACAGCCGGATGCTGTACTACCATACCTCCAAAGGCGAGTTCGCGGCACGCGCCAGCCTGCAAAGTGCCGAAAAGCAGCTTGCCGAGTATCATTTTGTCCGCTGCAACCAATGCTATCTGGTCAATCTGGCCTACGTCAAGGGCATTGAAAACGACTTTGCCCTTGTGAAAAACGACCGGCTGGAGATCAGCCGACGGCAGCGCACGGCCTTTCTTACCGCAGTAGCGTCCTACATGGGAGGTGTGCTGTGACCACATCGCTGCTGAACAGCCTGCTCCGGGCGCTGCTGCGCTGGGGCGCGGCGCTGGTCTTTTGTCTGCCTTTGCGGCATCGGCCCCATTTCTGGGCCCGTGCCTGCGGGATGCTGCTCCCGCTGCTTTTGTTGGCGCAGCTGCTGGACCCGCTGGCACAGTCCACAACACTGTGGCAGCAGCAGCTCCTGCTGCTGGTACTTTACGTTTCCTTTTTTGCGCTGCTGGGCGGGATGATCTATCTGTGTACGGATATCAATAAAAAAGGTGCCCTGTACTGCGCAGTATGGAGCCTGCTCATCGCGCAGTGCGCCTACGAGAGCTGGTGCTTTCTGGAGCTGCAGTTTACCCGGTATGGACACCCGCTGAACATGGCTTCCCCTTGGGCGGTTCTGGTACAGCTGCTGTCCGGGGCGGGATTCTTTGCGGCGGTGTACATCCTGCTGGCACGGCAGCTTCCTTATAAAGGAGAATACCACATCGGGCCCCGGCAGCTGTTCAGTGCGTTCTTCATTGGCATCCTGTTCATGGTGCAGGCAGCCGTGCTGGACAATTCCCGCGCCGAACATACTCCGCCGAGCCTTGCCGTTACCATTCTGATCGGGCAGTTCTATTTTATCACCCTGCTGTATTTCCAGAGCGAGCTGTTCAAGAAGTCTGCCATGGAAAAAGAGATGAGTGAACTGAATCTGCTGTACGAGCGTCAGCGCCAGCAATATCAGGTGGCCCGGCAGAACGTGCAGATCATTAACAAGCGCTGCCATGAGCTGAAGGTGCAGATCGCCAATCTCCGCAAGCTGTCGCCCGAAGCGGTACCACAGGAGCGCATTGATGAGGCCGAGCGCGCGGCCCGCCTGTATGACGCGAACCGCAACACCGGCAACGAGGTGCTGGATGTGGTGCTGACCGAGAAGAGCCTGCTGTGCGAGTCCCGGGGCATCCAGCTGAATGCCGTGGCAAACGGCAGCTGTCTGGGCTTTTTTGAAGCGGGGGATCTGTACGCATTGTTTGCCAATGCGCTGGATCACGCCGTGGAAAGCTCCGTGCAGGTCTCCCGGCCGGAGTGCCGGGTCATCGATCTGCTGGTCTGTGTGCGGCAGGGTTTTGTGGTGGTGAACATCATCAGCCCGCTGCGCCCGCCGGAACAGCAGGCAAACCGCTCTGCACAATACGAGCTGAAGGTGATCCGGCGCATCGTGCAGAAGTACAAAGGCACTTTGACCTTGGAAGAGCAGGGAGAGTTTTTTGCGGAAAAGATCATCTTTCCGCTGCAAAAATAAGTTAAGAAAACGGCAGCCGCCGCAGAAGTTCCGGAAACGGAAGGACTGCGGCGGTTTTCTTTTTGCGGCTTGTTGGATACATCTGCTTGTGAAAAACTTACAAATATATCAGTTCACATTTGGCAGTCCAAAACCGAATGCGCACGCAAAACGACCGATTTTCGCACGCATCTTGCGAAATACGGCCACTCTGATAAAATAATGACAAAGAGCAAAAAACGAAAAAAAATCACTGTACCACAGCAAAAACAGGAGGAATCGGATGCGTAGTATTGCAAAGCTCATGAAGGACTGGCAGTTTACCGGCCCGAACGGCGTTACCACCGCCGTAGAGCTGCCCCATACATGGAACGCCAGGGACGGTCAGGACGGCGGCAACGATTACTGGCGGGGCTGCTGCACCTACTGCACCCGCTTTGCAGCACCGGTGTACGACCCGGCACAGCAGCAGGTATGGCTGCAATTTGAGGGCGTCAACGCCAGCGCCGCCGTGCTGCTGAACGGTCAGCAGCTCTGCACCCATGACGGCGGCTACTCCACCTTCCGGGCAGAGGTCACGGAGCTGCTGCAGGCAGAGAACCAGCTCACGGTGCGGGTGGACAACAGCGTCAACGACCGCGTTTACCCCCAGAAAGCAGACTTCACCTTCTACGGCGGCATCTACCGGGATGTGAGCCTGCTGGTGGTGAACAAAAACCACATTGCGCTGGGACATTTTGGCGATACCGGCGTGAAGATCACCCCGGCCCTGCAGGAGAACAGCGCCGACATCCGGGTGGAAACGCTGGTGGAAGGCAGCGGCACCGTGACGGTGGAGCTGCTGGATGCTGAGGGCCGCACCGCTGCAAAGGGCGAAGGCGAAAATACTTTCCTCCATCTGGATGCTCCCCACCTGTGGAACGGCGTGAAGGACCCCTACCTGTACACCTGTGTGGTTCGTTTGCTGCAGGACGGCAAGCCGGTGGATGAAGTGACCACCAAGGTGGGCCTGCGCAGCTTCTCTGTAGACCCAAAGAAGGGCTTTTTCCTCAACGGCAGGCCCTATCCCCTTCACGGTGTGTCCCGCCATCAGGACCGCAAGGGTCTGGGCAACGCCATCACCCGGGAGATGCATGATGAGGACATGGCGCTGATCCGGGAGCTGGGTGCAAACACCGTCCGGCTGGCGCACTACCAGCACGACCAGTATTTCTACGACCTGTGCGACCAGTACGGCATGGTGGTCTGGGCAGAGATTCCCTACATTTCCGAGCATCTGCCCAATGGCCGGGAAAATACCATCAGCCAGATGAAGGAGCTCATCCACCAGAACTACAACCACCCCTCCATCGTCTGCTGGGGTGTGTCCAACGAGATCACTATTTCCACCAAGGACAAGGCGGATATGCTGGACAACCATCGGGTGCTCAACGAACTGTGCCACAAGATGGATTCCACCCGCCTGACCACGCTGGCCTGCTACGCCATGTGCGGCCCCTTCAACCCGGTGGCACACATCACCGATCTGGTCAGCTGGAACCTGTATCTGGGCTGGTATGTGCCGGGGCTGTTCCTGAATGACCTGTGGATAGACTTTTTCCATCTGGTATACCCCAACCGTCCGCTGGGCTTTTCCGAGTACGGTGCCGAGGGCATGCCCAACCTCCACAGTGCCCACCCCCGCCGGGGCGACCACACCGAGGAATATCAGGCCAAGTACCACGAGTATATGCTGAAGTGCTTTGATCGCCACCCGTGGCTGTGGGCGACCCATGTGTGGAACATGTTCGATTTTGCAGCCGATGCCCGGGATCAGGGCGGCGAGCCGGGCATGAACCACAAGGGTCTTGTCACCTTTGACCGAAAGACCAAAAAGGACAGCTTCTACCTCTATAAAGCATGGTGGAGTGAGGAAAACTTCGTCCACATCTGCTCCAAGCGGTTCACCGACCGCACCGAGAAGGAGATCGAGGTCAAGGTCTACTCCAACCAGAACTCCGTCGCCCTGTATGCGGACGGCAAAAAGCTGGCAGAGCAGACCGGCGAGCACATCTTCAGGTTCCGCGTGCCGCTGCATGGCAAGGTGGAGCTGAAGGCGGTTGCAGGCGACTGCATCGACACCGCATCCTTCCGCAGTGTGGCAGAGCCGAACCCCAGCTACAAGCTGGTGAAAACCAAGTCCAAGAGTGCGAACTGGGTATAAACAAGGACATTCCGCTGTCTGGCGGTTGTTATACATGAAAAGGAGGAGAACCAATGAATACCAAGAAACCCAAAGTACGTTTGTGGTCGGTACTCACTGCACTGACGGCGATCCTGACCATCGCCGCCATCGTGGGCAACATGATCGCAAATCAGTACGCCACCACCCTGAACGTTGCTCTGAATGCATCGACCTATAAGATCATCAAGGGCGACACTACGGAAGATACCGAATACTTCAAAGCGGGCTTTACTTCCGACGAAGAGCGCGAGGCTTACGAAGCAGAGCTGTGCGCCACCGTTGAGGCCGAGGGCGCTGCCCTGCTGAAGAATGACAACGCTGCCCTGCCGCTGGCAGGCAGCGCCAAGGTCAGCCTGTTCGGCCATGGCTCTGTGGACCTGATGTACGGCGGCACCGGCTCCGGTTCCGTGGATACCAGCAAGGCCCCCAACCTGAAGGAAGCACTGGAAGCTCAGGGCATTCAGGTCAACCAGACGCTGTGGGATCTGTACAAGTCCGACAGCATGATGACGAATTACAGCCGCGTTACCCCGGCTTCCATCTCGGATACGCTGGAAGCAAACACCCAGTACGCTGTCAATGAAGCTCCGTGGAGCGCACTGTCCAGCGCCGAGAGCAGCTTTGCCGAGTACGGCGATGCTGCCATCGTGGTGTTCTCCCGCTCCGGCGGTGAGGGTGCAGACCTGCCCAGCGGCACCAACGGCACCAACGACAGCTGGATCTCCGGTTCCGAGGGCAGCGGCAACTATCTGGAGCTGTCTGCTGAAGAGATCGAGCTGCTGAAGAACCTGAAGGCACTGAAGGACAACGGCACCTTCAAGTCCATCGTCGTCCTGATCAACAGCTCCAACGCACTGGAAATGGACTTCCTCAACCCTGCCATCTGCGGCGAGGACTACGGCATTGATGCCGCCATGTGGATCGGTGATGTGGGCCAGACCGGCATCAACGGTGTGGGCCAGCTGCTCGCCGGCACTGTGACCCCCTCCGGCTCTCTGGTGGACACCTACCTGTACGACAATCTGGCAAACCCCGCCATGTACAACTTCTACACCCAGGCTTACCCCAACGCGGCAGAGTACAACCTGCTGACCGAGGGTGCGGATGTGCAGGGCATGTACAGCGTCTATCAGGAAGGCATCTATCTGGGCTACCGCTACTTCGAGACCCGTTACGAGGATGTGGTCATGGGCACTGCCAAGGCAGGCGACTATGACTGGGCCACCACCGTTGCCTATCCCTTCGGCTACGGCGACAGCTACACCACCTTTGCTTACAGCAACTTCAATGTGACCGAGTCTGACGATGCCTTCACCGTCACCCTGAAGGTCACCAACACCGGCAAGACCTATTCCGGCAAAGAGACCGTGCAGGTCTACTTCCAGTCTCCCTACACCGACTACGACAAGGCAAACGGCATCGAGAAGGCCGCTGCAGAGCTGTGCGGCTTTGCCAAGACCGATGTGCTGGCTCCCGGCGCTTCCGAGGATGTGACCATCACCGTGAAGAAGAGCGAGCTGCGCACCTACGACGCAAACAACGCCAAGACCTACATTCTGGATGCCGGTGACTACTACTTCACCGCTGCTACCGATTCTCACAACGCTGTCAACAACATCCTTGCTGCCAAGGGCTACACCGTGGCCGGCACCAATGGCCGCATGACCGAGGACGGCGATACTTCTCTGGTCTGGAAGTGGACCAACGAGGCACTGGATGCCACCACCTATGCAGCCAGCGCCAACGGCACTGCCATCACCAACCTGTTCGATGAGTCCGACCCCAACAAGAGCAGCGATGCTCCCGGCAGCGTGACCTGGATGAGCCGCTCCGACTGGACCGGCACGGTTCCCACCCAGCCTGCAGCCCTGACCGCCAACGAAACGCTGGCTGCAGATCTGGCCTTTACCCAGTACGACGGCACCGAGGCCGACAGCGTCGAGATGCCCACTCTGGGTGCCAAGAACGGCCTGACCCTCGCTTCCATGATCGGCAAGGACTTCGACGATCCCCAATGGGAGACCCTGCTGGATCAGCTGACCTTCGATGAGATGGTCAACACCATCACTCTGGGCTTCCACAACACTGCAGCGGCTGCCTCCATCGGCAAGACCGCTACCAAGGACGAGAACGGCCCGCAGGGCCTGACCGCTGCCCTGACCGGCGGTGCATCCGCCATGTGCTACACCTCCGAGGATGTCATGGCTGCCACCTTCAATGTGGACCTGATCAACGAAGTGGGCAAGTGCATCGGTGAGGACTGCCTTGCCATGGGTTACTCCGGTCTGTACGGCCCCGGCATCAACATGCACCGTACCGCCTACTCCGGCCGTAACTTCGAGTACTACGCCGAGGATCCCTTTGTGGCCGGCACCATCTGCGCTGCCGAGGTGCAGGGCATCCAGTCCAAGGGCGTGTATGTCTACCTGAAGCACGTTGCCCTGAACGACTCCGAGACCAGCCGCCGTGGTGTCAACACCTGGCTGAACGAGCAGACCGCCCGCGAGATCTATCTGGAAGTGGCCGATAAGGCCATCACGGATGGCGGCGCATGGTGCGTGATGACCGGCTTCAACCGCTGGGGCGCAACCTGGTGCGGTGCCAACTCCAACCTGCTGAACGGCTTCCTGCGTGAGGAGCTGGGCATGCGCGGCATGTGCATCACCGACTTCTCCGGCTCCAGCCAGTACATGGATCTGGTGGACGGCCTGATCGCCGGTTCCGACATCTGGGACAGCCCGATGCCCAAGATCCACACCACCAAGGCTGCTAACTACGAGAACGATGCCTACATCGTGACCCAGATGCGCAATGCAATGCATCACATCCTGTACACCGTGGTCAACTCCAACGCCATGAACGGCTGGTCTGCAAGCGATACGCTCAAGACCGTGCTGCCCTGGTGGCAGACTGCGATCTATGCACTGATCGCCGTGCTGGCTGTGCTGACCGTGCTGTGCGCATGGCAGCTGAGCAAGGCCCTCAAGCGCAAGAAGGAGCTGGCAGAC
Source organism: Faecalibacterium sp. AF10-46 (assembly GCF_003604105.1). Lineage (NCBI taxonomy): Bacteria > Bacillati > Bacillota > Clostridia > Eubacteriales > Oscillospiraceae > Faecalibacterium > Faecalibacterium sp. AF10-46. Next base: position 127,675 of record NZ_QVGY01000005.1, read on the forward strand.
ACCGCTCCTGCTGTTGACCAGAAGTAATTCCGGTCTGCACGATCCCTGACCCAATGTTACGGCAGCCTGCCCCGAAGGCGGGGCGGGCTGCCGCTTTTTATCAAAGACAAAAGGAGAGACCGCAATGGGCGAACAAAAAACAACGGCGTCGAGTGTGAACCGCGCCAAAACCTACCAGCTGGTGCTGTTTCCGCTGAACAACGGCGCGACCAACGTGTACTATGTGCTGGTGCTTTCCTACATCGCGACCTTCGGCAGCAAGGTGCTGGCCCTGAGCATGCTGTTTGCTTCGGTGATGGTCACCGGCATGCGCCTGTTCGATGCCGTCACCGACCCCATCATTGGTGCCCTCATGGACCGCACCAACGGCAGGTTCGGCAAGTTCCGGCCCTTCATGGTCATCGGCAACCTCATCATGGCAGCAAGCATTCTGGTGCTGTACTGCCTCACCCCGCTCATCCCCGCCAGTGCCATGGGGCTGCGCTACGCTGCGTTCGTTGCCCTGTATGCCGTGTGGGTCATCGGCTACACCTTCCAGACCAGCTGCACCCGCTCCGGCCAGACCGTGCTGACCAATGACCCCAAGCAGCGCCCCCTGTTTACCATCTTCAACACGGTGGGCAGCCTGCTGGGCATGGGTGCCATGCAGTTCTTTGCCCCCATCCTTGCCAAGAACTATGAGGGCGGCTACGCTTCCGCCGGGTTCTTCCGCACGCTGGCTCCGGTGGGCATCGTCATCTCCATCCTGCTCACCCTGCTGGCTGTCATCGGCATCTGGGAGAAGGATCAGCCCAAGTACTTTGGCATCGGCGGCGAAAAGACCGAGAAGATCAAAGTGAGCGAGTACATCCAGATCATCAAGAACAACGATCCCATGCAGCGGCTGATGGTGGCCGGTGCGGGCTGCAAGCTGGCGCTTTCCATCGCCACCAACACCACCGTGCTGTGCATGCTGTACGGCTGCATGATGGGCAACTACGACGGCCTGTACCTGCCCATGATGGTGCTGGGCTATGTGTTCAGCGTGCCCTTCTTCCTGCTCACCGTCCGCACCAGCCAGAAGGAGGGCCAGAAGGCCAGCCTGATGAAGTACGTCAGCGTGGCGCTGGTGTGCTATGTGGGCGTGCTGGTGCTGCTGCTGCTCTGGGGCCGCGGCGATGCCTTCACACTGTCCATTCTGGGTGAGAACGGCCTTTCCATCAACCTGTACACCATCCTGTTCATCGCTTTCTTCGGCATCGGCTACGGTGCTTACTACGCCACCGCCGATATGCCCATCCCCATGGTGGCCGACTGCTCCGACTACGAGACCTACCGCAGCGGCAAGTATATCCCCGGCATCATGGGCACCCTGTTCAGTCTGGTGGACAAGCTGGTGTCCAGCCTGTCCGCTACCGTTGTGGGCATTGCGGTCAGCTTTGTGGGCCTGCAGAGCCTGCCCACCCAGTATGACCCCTACACCCCGGGCATGAACTGGGTGGTCATCGTGCTGTTCTGCATCATCCCCATGGTGGCATGGGCGGCTACCCTCATCGCCATGAAGGGCTACACCCTGACCGGTGCCAAGATGAAGGAGATCCAGGCTGTCAACGCCTGCCGCCGCGATGCAGTGGCTAAGGGCATGAAGCTGGAAGAAGCCATGGACAAGTGGCAGACCATGGATCAGCTGCCTGCGGAATACCGGAGCTGAGACGCTGTATGGAACTGAATACTGATCTCACCGGCGCAAGCGGCACGCTGCTGCCCACGCAGGGGGGCTGGCGTTCGAGTTCCTAATTCTCCACCACAAAAATCCTCAGACATTCGTCTGGGGATTTTTTGTGGTGGTACAGGACTCGAACAATTTCTCCCCGGATACAGGCAGAAAACGAACAAAGGCAGGGTACCACCATGAGGGTGGCATCCTGCCTTTTGAATCTTTGTGTGGAAAACCTGCTTACAGCAGCGGGATGCCTGCCTTGGCGCAGGCTTCGCGGGTGGCTGCGTCCCAGACGCTGGCCTGCACTTCGCCAATGTGGGCGCTGCCCAGCAGCAGCATGCACAGGCGGCTCTGGCCGATGCCGCCGCCGATGGAGTAAGGCAGCTCACCGTTCAGTACGGCCTTGTGGAAGGGCAGGGCGCGGCGGTCGTCGCAGCCAGCCATGGTCAGCTGCTTGTCCATGCTTTCAGGGCTGACGCGGATGCCCATGCTGCTCAGCTCATAGCTGCACTGCAGCGGGTCGTTCCAGAACAGCAGGTCGCCGTTCAGATCCCAGTCGTCGTAGTCGGGGGCACGTCCGTCATGGGGCTTACCGCTCTTCAGCGGAGCGCCGATCTTCATCAGGAAGGTGGTGCCGTGTTCCTGCACAAAGGCGTTCTCACGCTCCTTCGGGGTCAGGTCCGGGTACTGGTCCTCCAGCTCCTGCGTGGTGATGAAGGTGACGTTGGGGCTGTGCAGCGGCAGCTCCTGCAGCTGGGGGAACATGGCGTGCAGGTTCATCTCGGTGGCGCAGACAGCGGACACGATGGAGCGCACCACGCTCTTGAGGTAAGCCTCGTTGCGGTCTTCCAGACGGATCACCTTTTCCCAGTCCCACTGATCCACATAGATGGAGTGCAGGTTATCCAGATCTTCGTCGCGGCGGATAGCGTTCATATCGCAGTACAGGCCCTTGCCCACACGGAAATCGTAGTCCTTCAGGGCCTTGCGCTTCCACTTTGCCAGTGACTGCACCACCTGTGCCTCAATGCCGCTTTCCTTGATATCAAAGGTGACCTTGCGCTCAACACCGTTCAGGTCGTCGTTCAGACCGGTGGATGCTTCCAGAAACAGTGGAGCAGACACGCGGTACAGGTTCAGTGTGGCGCACAAGGTGTCGGCAAACAGACGCTTGACCGTACCAATGGCGCGCTGCGTGTCGTACAGGTTCAGCGCGGGCGTATAGTTTGCCGGGATGATGGTTTTGCTCATAACAAAATACCCCTCTTCTATTGGATTCCGGCCCTGATCTCCCAGTACAGGGCACGGCTTTTGAACCGGAAAATACTTGTTTCATTATGGCATATTTTTTTAAGAAAGTAAAGTGAGAAGGCAAAAAAAGGGGGCTGCCGGTAAGGCAGTCCCGTTTCCGCAGTGAAAAGGGCGGCTTTGCATCAGCCGAAAAGCCCCTTCAGCAGGATCAGCAGCACTTTTACAAAATCGCCGGTGCCCAGCAGCTTGTACAGAGAGATCAGAGTAGATAACATGAATGTTTTGCTCCTTTTTTGCAATTTCGGGACAAAATGCCCGGCATGCATGGAATACGGCTGGGCAGAACAGCGGATTGCAGGAAAAAACTGGGAGAAAACAAAACGGCACCCGTGCCGCTGCAAAAGCAGTACGGGTGCCGGAAGATCAATTGGTTTCCAACCGCCTCAGCGCTTTACGTTGAAAGCTGCCATGCCGGGGTAAACGGCGCTGCCGCCCAGCTGCTCCTCAATGCGCAGCAGCTGGTTGTACTTTGCAACACGCTCGGTACGGCTGGGAGCACCGGTCTTGATCTGGCAGGTGTTCAGCGCCACGGCCAGATCGGCAATGGTGGTGTCCTCGGTCTCACCGGAGCGGTGAGAGCTGATGGCGGTGTAACCGGCCTTGTGAGCCATCTTGATGGCTTCCAGAGTTTCGGAAACAGAGCCGATCTGGTTCAGTTTGATCAGGATCGCGTTGCCTGCACCCAGCCCGATGCCCTTGGCCAGACGCTCGGTGTTGGTAACGAACAGGTCGTCGCCCACCAGCTGGACCTTGCCGCCCAGCTCACGGGTCATCTCCTGCCAGCCTTCCCAGTCCTCTTCATCCAGACCGTCCTCGATGGAGATGATGGGGTACTTTTCCACCAGACTCTTCCAGTGTGCGATCAGCTCGCTGGAGGTGAACTCGGTGCCGGCCTTGGGCAGCTTGTAGAAGCCCTTGCCCTTGGGGCTCTTCCACTCGGAGGACGCGGCATCCATAGCCAGCATGAAGTCCTTGCCGGGCACGTAACCGGCCTTTTCGATGGCGGCCAGAATGGTCTCAATGGTCTCCTCGTCGCTGGACAGGTTGGGGGCAAAGCCGCCCTCATCGCCCACGGAGGTAGCCAGCCCCTTGGCCTTCAGGATGGAAGCCAGAGCGTGGAACACCTCCGCGCACCAGCGCAAAGCTTCCTTGAAGGAGGGCGCGCCCACGGGCATGATCATGAACTCCTGCGTATCCACCGTGTTGGTGGCGTGTGCGCCGCCGTTCAGAATGTTCATCATGGGCACGGGCAGGCGGTTGCCGTTCACACCGCCCAGAAAACGGTACAGCGGCATATCCAGAGAAGCAGCGGCTGCACGGCAGGCGGCAATGGACACGGCCAGAATGGCGTTTGCGCCCAGATTGGATTTATCTTTGGTGCCGTCGGCCTTGATCATGGCAGCGTCGATGGCGTAGATGTCGGAGGCATCCATGCCCACAACAGCATCAGCAATGACGGTGTTGATGTTCTCAACAGCCTTGGTCACGCCCTTGCCCAGATAGCGGCCCTTGTCGCCATCCCGCAGCTCCAGAGCTTCAAACTCACCAGTGGATGCGCCGGAAGGTGCGCAGCCGCGTGCCACAGTGCCGTCGGCCAGAGTGATCTCCGCTTCCACGGTGGGGTTGCCGCGGGAGTCCAGAATTTCGCGGCCAATAACAGATTTAATTTCCAGATCGTTCATCTCGAAAACCTCCTGAATATCATTTCCATCCCGGTGCTGCCCGGGGCGGGCAGACCGGTGACGGCCAATTAGGACAGTTATGCCTAACTAACCAATAGTATCCTACCACGCTTTCCGACCCGGTGCAAGAGCCGATGCGCATGTTTGCGGATGTAAACTTTTTAAGGGGCAAAAACGGCAGCTGATGGGGCAGAACATCCCGGCAAAGCAGGAAACAGCTGGTCTTTACAGTCTGCCCACTGGCAGCAGCGGGGATGCATCATGCTTGCCATGTGAATTTCATATGGCAGATATACTAAAATTTTTCTTTACTTTTTGTCAGGACGACTCTATACTGTTTTCTGGTTCTAATATGTTTCTTTATGGTAGATAGAGGAGGATTTTTTATGAATAAGGATCTGACGGTCGGCAAGCCGTCACAGGTTTTGTGGCAGTTCTGCCTGCCCATGTTCGGCAGCATCATCTTCCAGCAGCTGTACAACATTGCCGACAGCCTTGTTGCAGGCAAGTTCATCGGCGAGAATGCACTGGCTGCTGTGGGCAACAGCTACGAGATCACCCTGATCTTCATTGCATTTGCCTTTGGCTGCAACATTGGCTGCTCGGTCATCGTGTCCCGCTACTTTGGCGCAAAGGACTACGATGAGATGAAGACTTCGGTCTACACTTCCCTGATCGGCTCTGCCGTGCTGTGCGCCGTTCTGATGCTGATCGGCCTTGTGGGCTGCCACAGCCTGCTGGAGCTCATCAACACCCCGGAGGAGATCCTTGCGGATTCTTCGCTGTATCTGGATATCTACGTGCTGGGCCTGCCCTTCATGTTCTTCTACAACATCGCCACCGGCATCTTCTCCGCTCTGGGCGACAGCAAAACGCCCTTCTATTTTCTGGCAGTCTCGTCCCTGTCCAACATCGGCGTGGACATCCTGTTCGTGGCCGGTCTCAAGATGGGCGTAGCCGGTGTGGCATGGGCCACCTTCCTGTGTCAAGGTGTGAGCTGCGTGCTGGCCATGGTGGTGGTGTTCCGCCGCATCAGCGCCTTCAAATCCAAGAACAAGGTCGTGCTGTTCTCCTGGAACATGCTGGGCAAGGTGGCCGTGGTGGCCATCCCCAGCATCCTGCAGCAGAGCTTCGTCTCTGTGGGCAACATCATCCTGCAGAGCGTCATCAACACCTTTGGTGCCAGCGTCATTGCAGGCTACTCTGCAGCCGTCAAGCTGAACAACATGGTCATCACTTCCTTTACCACGCTGGGCAACGGCATCTCCAACTACACCTCCCAGAACATGGGCGCGGGCAAGATGGACCGTGTGCACAAGGGCTTTGGTGCAGGCCGCAATCTGGTGTGGATCATCTGCGTGCCCATCGTGCTCCTGTACTTCTTCTTCGGCCGCTTCCTGCTGTTGCTGTTCATGAATGACCCGCAGGGTCCGGCCATCGACACCGGTATGCTGTTCCTGCGCATCCTGTCTCCCTTCTATTTTGTGGTGTCGCTCAAGCTGGTCACTGACGGCATCCTGCGCGGCTGCGGCATGATGGTGCGCTTTATGATCGCCACCTTCTCCGACCTGATCCTGCGCGTGGGCATCGCCATTGTGCTGAGCAGCACTGCTCTGGGCAGCACGGGCATCTGGATGGCATGGCCCGTGGGCTGGTGCATCGGCACCGGCCTGTCGCTGGTGTTCTACTTCGCCGCCATCCGCAAGGTCCTTGCAGAGTCTCCGGCCAAAGCGGAAGCAGAGGGCGAAGCTGCCGAGGCACGTACAGAGGCCGAGTTCGCCGCAGATGCCGAAATGGAGACCCTGTAACCCTTTTGCAACTTGTGAATTGTGTTCACCTGACACACAAACAAAATGAAGCAGTTGAAATAGTGCACAAAACAGACCCATTGCTTTTGGCTATTTTGGCGACAAAGTCCACAAAATGCCCCTGAAAGTATGGACGGTTTGTGAATTGCGGATTTTGGCTCACAGGTCTATAATATTGATAACGAAGCAAGGTCGCTTTGAGGGAAAGAGGGCCTTGCTTCCGTTTTTATACTGAAGCACGAATGCTCCTAAGGAGGATATTTACTATGAAAAAGATGATTTCTCGTCGTAATTTCCTGGCCGCTGCAGGTGTTGTTGCTGCAGCCGGCGTTCTGACTGCATGCGGCGGTTCTTCCAACAGCACTGCTGCTTCCGCCTCTACCGCAGCTTCTGGTGCCGCTGCTTCCGGCGACACCATCAAGGTGGGCGTTCTTGGACCTCTGACCGGTGATGTTTCCGTTTACGGTCAGGCCGTTGTCAACGGCGCTACCCTGTACCTGAAGCAGGTCAACGAAAAGGGCGGCATCAACGGCAAGCAGCTGGAGATCATCGCCATGGATGAGCAGGGCGATGCAACTCAGGCTGTTACCTGCTTCACCAAGATGTGCGATCAGGGCATCACCGCTCTGGTGGGCGATGTTACCACCACCCCGACTCTGGCAGTTGCTGCCGAGAGCGCAGACTACAACATGCCCATGGTCACCGCTTCCGCTACCGCTGAGGCTGTCACCTACGATGCCGAGACCGACACCGTGAACGAGAATGTGTTCCGCGCAACCTTCACCGACCCGTTCCAGGGCATCAAGATGGCTGACTACGCTTACCAGCGGTTGGGCTACACCAAGGCAGCCGTCATCTTCCAGAAGGGCGCTGACTACAACGAGGGTCTGGCAGAGAACTTCGTCAACGAGTTCGAGAGTCTGGGCGGCACCATCGTCGATCAGGAGACCTACTCTGAGGGCGATGTGGACTACAAGACCCAGCTGACCACCATTCTGGGCAAGGCTCCCGAAGTGGTGTTCTGCCCCAACTACTATCAGGAAGTCGGTCAGATCCTGGCTCAGGCTGAGAGCATCGGTCTGGCAGTCCCCTTCTTGGGCGGCGACGGCTGGGATGGTCTGGAAGGCTACGCAACTGCCGACCAGCTGAAGGATGCCTACTTCTGCGCAAACTACGCAAAGGGTTCCAACTCCGACTTTGAGGATGCCTACAAGGCTGAGTACGGTGAGGAGTATCCCAACGGCTTCGCTCCTCTGGGTTACGATGCTGCCATGACCGTTGTCTACGGCATTCAGGCTGCTGAGGATGCCGGCCTGACCGCTGGTGATGACGACTACAAGCAGGCCGTCATCGACGCTATCGCAGGCGGCACCATCGATGGCATCACCGGCACCTTCACCTTCGATGAGCACCACAACCCCGTCAAGCAGACCGCTATCCTGTGCTTCGACGGTGCAACCCCCGTTCTGAAGGAAATGTTCTGATCTGCTTTGATCCTGCGCACCGGTGTGCGGCATAAAGGCAGCACTCAGAAATAAAAGACCCATTGCGGAGACCGCCGGAACAGGTTTTGCTCGGCTGTCTCCGCTTTTTTGGTAAAAAAGTGCATTCCCCAAAAGGCGTGCAAACGCCGCAAAGAAAGGAAGTATCAGTCCATGACAGTGTTTTTTAGCCAGCTGATCAACGGCTTGTCCCTTGGCAGCATCTATGCACTGATCGCACTGGGTTACAGCATGGTGTACGGCATCATCCTGCTGCTGAACTTTGCCCATGGCGATGTCATTATGGTTGGTGCGTACATGTCCTGGTTCGTGATGAATCAGCTGGGCCTTGGCCCGGTCACTGCTGTGTGCGCCACCATCATCACCTGCACGCTGCTGGGCGTTGTGATCGAGAAGATCGCCTACACCCCGCTGCGCAACGCACCCCGTATCTCCCTGCTGATCACAGCAATCGGCGTGTCCTTCTTCCTGGAGTACACTGCAGAGCTGATCCTTGGTTCCGGTGCAAAGGTCATTCCGGCCTACTACACCAACCAGACCTTCCGCATCGGCTCTGTGCCGCTGGGTCTCACCTCTGTCATCACCCTGCTGGTCACGGTGCTGTCCATGCTGGTGCTCACCTTCCTTGTGCAGAAGACCAAGCTCGGCAAGGCCATGCGTGCCGTGTCTGAGGATATGGACGCTGCCCGCCTGATGGGCATTAACGTCAACAGCACCATTTCCTTTACCTTTGCGGTGGGCTCCGCACTGGCCGGTATCGGCTCGGTGCTGTACTGCTGCAGCTACCCGCAGGCGACCCCCACCATGGGCTCCATGCTGGGCCTGAAGGCCTTCGTTGCAGCCGTTCTGGGCGGCATCGGCTCCATTCCCGGTGCCATGATCGGCGGCATCGCCATCGGCCTGTGCGAGTGCTTTGTTTCCGCCATCGGCCTTTCCGCATGGAAGGATGCCGTCACGTTTGCGATCCTGATCATCGTGCTGCTGGTCAAGCCCACCGGCTTCCTTGGCCGCAAGGTTCAGGAAAAGGTGTAAGGAGGGCATGAAGATGAATACCAAACGCAAAACGCTCAAAATGCCCGTGCGCTACCTGATGAACGCCGTGCTGGTGGCTCTGCTGTTCGTGGGCCTGTCCTTCCTCACCCAGAACGTGCTTTCCACCTACCAGAACAAGGTGCTTCTCACCGTGGGCATCAACATCATTCTGGCTGTCTCGCTGAACGTTGCCACCGGTTATCTGGGCCAGCTGCCGCTGGGCCACGCCGGTTTCATGGCCGTGGGTGCTTACACCTGCGCCCTGTTCACGAAATACAGCAATCTGCCCTCCGGTGTCGCTTTTACCGTGGGTCTGGTTCTGGCCTGCATCGTGGCGGGCCTGTTCGGCGTGCTGATCGGCATTCCTGCTCTGCGCCTGACCGGCGATTATCTGGCCATCCTGACGCTGGGCTTTGGCGAGATCATCCGCATCACCCTGAACAACATCGATGATGTGCTGGGCTTCAAGCTGTTCTACGGTGCCAAGGGCCTGAAGAACATCCCCAAGTATTCTAACTTCGCCAATGTGTTCATCTGCGTGGTCATTACCTGCTTTGCCATCCACGCCATGATGAAGAGCCGCCACGGCCGCGCCGTGCTGGCCATCCGCGATAACGAGATCGCTGCCGAGAGCTGCGGCATCCAGACCACTTATTATAAGGTCATGGCCTTTGCATTCTCCGCCGCCTTTGCCGGTCTGGCCGGCGGCCTGTACGCCTGCTATCTGGGCGTTCTGGACCCCTCCACCTTCGGCTTCATGAAGTCCATCGAAATTCTGGTCATGGTGGTTCTGGGCGGCATGGGTTCCATGCTGGGTTCCATCCTGTCCGCGACCGTGCTTACCATCCTGCCCGAGGCCACCCGCAGCTTTGACAGCTACCGCATGGTGGTCTACTCGCTGGTGCTGATCCTCATGATGATCTTCCGTCCGGGCGGCCTGCTTGGCAGCTACGACTTCTCCATGAGCCGCATCGTGGAAAAGATCATGAACGGCGAACTGTTCCAGAAGAAAGCAAAGGAGGGCAAAGACCATGAGTGAGTTCCAGACCAAGTTACACAGTGTGCCCTCCGGCGGCTTTTTGACCGACCGCGACAAGGACAAAAAGCCCATTCTGGACGTGCGTGAGCTGGGCATCGACTTCGGCGGTCTGACCGCCGTGGATGGCTTCAACCTGATGATCGGCCGCAACGAGATCACCGGTCTGATCGGTCCCAACGGTGCCGGTAAGACCACCGTGTTCAACCTGCTGACCAACGTTTACCAGCCCACCCGCGGCTCCATCCTGATCGATGGTATGCCCACCGCCGGCAAAAAAACCTATCAGGTCAACCGCATGGGCGTGGCCCGTACCTTCCAGAACATCCGCCTATTCAAGGAACTGAGCGTGATCGATAACATCAAGGTGGGCCTGCACGAGTCCATGAAGTACAATTTGGCATCTTCGCTGATCCGCCTGCCCAACTACTGGAAGGAAGAGAAGAAGTGCACCGATCGTGCTCTGGAGCTGCTGGATATCTTCCACATGGCAGACCTCGCCAATGTGCAGGCAGGCAGCCTGCCCTACGGCGCACAGCGCCGTCTGGAGATCATGCGTGCCCTGGCCACCAGCCCGAAGCTGCTGCTGCTGGACGAGCCTGCTGCCGGTATGAATCCCTCCGAGACTGCAGAGCTGACCGAGACTATCCGCCGCATCCGCGACGAGTTCAACATCGCCGTGCTGCTGATCGAGCATGATATGAGCCTGGTCATGGGCATCTGCGAGGGCATTGCCGTGCTGAACTTCGGCCGCATCATCGCCAAGGGCACGCCCGACGAGATCCGCAGCAACCCGCAGGTCATCGAAGCCTATCTGGGCAAGAAGGAGGGCTAAGCCATGGCTGATACGTTACTGAAAGTTGATAACATCAACGTCTATTACGGCAACATCCACGCCGTCAAGGACATCTCCTTCGAGGTGGATCAGGGCGAGATCGTCACCCTGATCGGTGCCAACGGTGCCGGCAAATCCACCACCCTGAAGACCATTTCCGGCCTGCTGAAGCCCAAGACCGGCGACATCCTGTACAAGGGCAGCAGCATCAAGGGCATGCGCGCCCACAAGATCGTGGAAGCGGGCCTTGCCCATGTGCCGGAAGGCCGCCATGTGTTCCTGCACATGACCGTGGAAGAAAATCTGGACATGGGTGCATACACCCAGCCTGCTTCCACCATTGCACCCAACAAGGAAAAGGTGTTTGAGCTGTTCCCCCGCCTGAAGGAACGCCGCAAGCAGCTGGCCGGTACCATGTCCGGCGGCGAACAGCAGATGCTGGCCATGGGCCGCGCCCTGATGAGCAACGCTTCCATGCTGATGCTGGACGAGCCTTCCATGGGCCTTTCGCCGCTGCTGGTGCAGGAGATCTTCGACATCATCCAGAACGTGCACAAGGAAGGCATGACCATCCTGCTGGTGGAGCAGAACGCACAGATGGCTCTTTCCGTGGCAGACCGTGCCTACGTCCTTGAGACGGGCCGTGTAGTCATGGAGGGCACCGGTGCCGAACTGCTGACCAACGAGCGCGTGCGCAGCGCATATCTGGGCGGCTAAGCAAAAAATCGTATAAGAAAAGGGGCTGTTGCACATGCAACAGCCCCTTTTTTGCAGTATTTGTTATGCCAGCAGAGACATGATATTTGCGGTGATCAGGCCGCCTGCCGTGCCAATGACGTAGCCCATCAGAGCCATCAGAACGCCAACAGGCACCAGAGCGCCGCTGTAGGCACCAGCCAGAATGGGAGCGGATGCGGAACCGCCGATGTTTGCCAGAGATGCAACACCGCAGGTGAACATATCCAGATGGAAGATCTTTGCCAGCAGCACCAGAATGATGCCGTGGATGGCCAGGATCATAAAGCCTGCCAGGATCCATGCGGGTGCATCGGTCAGCTCCAGAAAGCTTGCGCGGGAGGCAAGCAATGCCACCACGGAGTACAGCAGCAGATTGGACAGCTCGGTGCTGCCTGCCATGCGGCCCACGGGGGTGACAGCGCCGATCAGGCCGGACAACGTGATGAGCAGGACGGTCCAGGTGGCCTTGTCCAGGAAGGGCATTGCGCTGTTCAGGGCTGCGCCGATATCCTGACCGAAGGCGGAGATCACCAGAGCCAGACCCAGCAGGAAGATCAGGTTGACAAAGGAAGCCTTGTCCTCGTTGGACTTTGCGTCCTCTTCCAGACGGCGGGACACTTCATCCAGCGTGGTGGTGTCGGCCTTGACCCACTTGTTGAACTTGGGAGCAAGGTTGATGGCCCACAGCAGGAACATGACCCAGATGGAGTAGTCGATGGAGTCCACCACCAGTGCGTAGGCCATGTCAGCTTCGCCGATGTCCAGCGCAGCCTGCACGGCGATCATGTTGCCGGAGCCGCCCATCCAGCTGCCACACAGAGCGCCCAGTGCCTTCCATGCTTCGGAGCCAAGGGGTCCCTTCATGATGGCGAAGGTTGCAATGAAGGCCACCGAGATGGAGACGGAAGCGGCAAAGAAGCCGCCCAGCATCTTGGGACCCAGCTTGATGATCTTGCGGATGTCGCAGCGCAGCAGCATCAGGAAGATCATTGCATACAGCAGGTTGTTTTTCAGCACGGAGTAGGCAGGCTTGGTGGCCTCCATGTCCCATGCACCCAGCGTGCAGAGAATCATGGTAATGAGGTACAGCAGAACGATAGGTGGTGCATAGTCGAAGAATTTCGACTTCGTGTAGCGTTGCAGCCACACCAGCAGTGCGGCAATGAACACCAGCACGGCGATGTAGGTGAAACCGTTTGTGATCATGAACCCAATCCCCTTTCTTTTTGTGCAATTTTTTGCGGACAATTGTCTTTACAATATCGACAACTTCGTATACAATACTACCATAGATTTCATAATCTGGCAACATTTTTTATCGAAAGGGGTAGGTTTTGCATGAAAATCACGGAAGTACGTCTCGGTCTGATCTCCGTGCCGCTGCGCGTGCCTTTTAAGACGGCTCTGCGTTCGGTCAGCAGCGTGGAAGATGTGATCGTAGAGATCCACACCGACACCGGCGCTGTGGGTTATGGTGAGGCACCTCCCACCGGTGTGATCACCGGCGACACCACCGGTGCCATCATCGGTGCCATCCGCGACCATATCGCAAAGACCATCATCGGCCGCGATGTGGACGACTTTGAAGACCTGATGATCGCACTGAATGCCTGCATCCAGAAGAACACCAGCGCCAAGGCTGCTGTGGATATGGCCCTGTGGGATCTGTACGGCCAGCTGTACAAAATCCCTGTGTACAAGCTGATGGGCGGCGCAAAGAAGTCCATCGTCACCGACATCACCATCAGCGTCAACGACCCCGAAGAGATGGTGCGCGATGCCCTGAACGCCATCGACCGCGGCTACGACTGCCTGAAGGTCAAGGTGGGCAAGGAGCCGGAAAAGGATATTGCACGCCTGAGCGCCATCCGCGGTGCTGTGCCCAAGGAGACCTGCATCCGCATCGACGCAAATCAGGGCTGGACCCCCAAGGAAGCCGTGCGCATCCTGAACGGAATGCAGGAGAAGGGCCTTGATATCGAATTCGTGGAGCAGCCGGTCAAGGCCCACGATTTTGAAGGCATGAAGTATGTTACCGAGCGCTCCTATGTGCCGGTGCTGGCCGACGAGAGCGTGTTCTCCCCGCAGGACGCACTGACCATCATGCAGATGGGAGCCGCAGACCTCGTGAACATCAAGCTGATGAAGTGCGGCGGCCTGTACAACGCCCTCAAGATCGCATCCGCTGCCGAGGTGTACGGCGTGGAGTGCATGATCGGCTGTATGCTGGAAGCCAAGATCAGCGTGAATGCCGCCGTGCATCTGGCCTGCGCAAAGCAGATCATCACCCGCGTGGATCTGGACGGCCCCGTGCTGTGCAGTGAGGACCCCATCCTCGGCGGTGCAGTGTTCAACGAAAAAGACATCACTGTTTCCAACGAGCCGGGCCTTGGCATCAAGGGCATTGAGCCGGGCAAGATCAAGTATTTGGACTAAACTCCTTCCGTCATTACTTCGCAATGCCACCTTCCTCAAGGAGGGAGGCCTTGGCAAAGCGGAAAGCTTTATCTTTTCGCCGGAGGCTCCCTCATTGAGGGAGCTGGTGCGGCGTGAGCCGTGCCTGAGGGAGTTATACAAAAACGGCACCTGCCAGTTCCGCAGGTGCCGTTTTGTGTTTGGGGCCGTTATGCTTTGTAAGCCAGAATAGCCTTCAGGTATTCCCACACACGGGCCACCGATGCAATGTCGGCGCGCTCGTTGGGGGTGTGGACGTGCAGCAAGTTCGGGCCGAAGGAGATGCAGTCCAGCCCGTCGATCTTGCCCGAGAGGATACCGCATTCCAGGCCCGCATGAATGGCAACGATCTGGGGCTTTGCACCGTACTGTGCCTCGTACACAGCAACGCAGCGGTCGCGCAGGGCGCTTTCGCGGGCGTAGGTCCAAGCGGGATAGTCGCCGTGGAACCGCACGCTGCCGCCCAGCAGCTCGGTCAGGGTCTGCAGTTTGCAGCTCAGCAGCTCCTTCGCCGAGGGCACCGAGCTGCGCAGGGAGAAGCGCAGGATAGCTTCCTGCTCGTCCATCTCGGCAACGCCCAGATTCAGCGAGGTCTCCACAAGGCCCGGCACATCCATGCTCATGGCCTGCACGCCCCAGGGCATCAGCAGCAAGGCCTTGCGCAGGCGCTGGGTGGAATCGGCATCCAATGCGCTGAACGCGCCGCAGCCCTGTTCGGTGAGCTGCAGGCAGATGGCGGGGTCTGCCGTGCCGTATTCGGCCTGCACCTGTGCGGCGAACTGAGCGGCAGCAGTGTGCACGCCCTCGGTGATGCCTGCGGGCAGCACCAGCGTGATGTTGCTTTCTTTGGGAATGACATTCTCCTTTGCGCCGCCGGACAGTGCCAGAGCGGCGTAGTCCACGCCATTTTCGGTCAGCAGTGTCAGCCAGCGGCCCAGCAAAGCAATGGCGTTGGCACGGCCCTTGTGGATCTCGGTGCCGGAATGTCCGCCCACAAGGCCGATCACATCCGCCTTTACGGCGGTGCCGGTCACAGGAACACGGGCAATGGGCAGATGGCATTCAACGCGGCGTCCGCCTGCACAGCCTGCGGTCAGCACCCCCTCTTCCTCGGAGTCGATGTTCACCAGCATCCGGCCCTCAAGGTCGGAAAAATCCATGGCAGATGCACCCAGCAGGCCCACCTCCTCGCAGACGGTCAGCACGACCTCCAGCGCAGGGTGGGGAATGTCCTTTGCGTCCAGAACAGCCAGCGCATAGGCCACGGCAATGCCGTCGTCGCCGCCAAGGGTCGTGCCCTCGGCGCACACATAGCCGCCGTCTACGACCGGGTGGATGGCATCCTTCTCAAGATCCAGCGGGCAGTCGGCAGTCTTGTCGCCCACCATGTCCAGATGTCCCTGCAGGATCAGGCCCGGCTCCTTCTCGTATCCGGGTGTGGCCGGTGCCTTGATGAGCAGGTTGCCCATCTCGTCCTGACGGCAGGCAAGGCCGTGGGCCTTGGCGAACTGCACGCAGTAGTCGCTCAGTGCCTTTTCGTGGTGGGAGGTGTGCGGAATGCCGCAGATCTCCTCAAAGTAATAAAAAACCGAAGCCGGTTCCAGTCCGGTCAGTGCACTCATATACTCTCGCTCCTTTATTTATAAGGTGAAATGCTTCTGTCCATATTCTAACAGATTCTGCAGCCGGATACAATGTGTTGTATCCGGCAAAATATTTTTTCTGCCGGTGCTTGCAGACGGCGGGCCGGGTCGTATAATAGGAATAGTTACAAAAATAACATTCGAGTGGCTCTAAGGTTCTGCCGCCCGGAAAGGAGAACTTCGCCATGCGCTATACCATCAGTGAAATGGCTTCGCTGCTGGGTGTGACCACCCATACCCTGCGGTACTACGAAAAAATGGGTCTCATCCGCCCCGAGGTAAACGAGGAGACCGGCTACCGCTACTATACCGTCACCGACACCCGCCGGTTCAACCTCTGCCGGGAGCTGCGCGCGGCGGAACTCTCGCTGGAAGAGTGCCGGGAGCTGATCGGCAGCCCGTCGGTGGAGCAGAGCGACAAGATGTTTGCCCGGCAGGCCACCCGGCTGCGGCGCAGGCAGGTGCTGGATGAGCTGTCCATCCACTTTTTGGAAAAGATGCAGGAGCAGTACCGCACGCTGGAGCAGGATGTCGGGCGGGTCTGGGTGCAGAACTTTCCGGAGATGTGGCGGCTGACCTTCTCGCAGGAAGAGGAAGCCAGCCGCGACCGGGAACTGCAGCAGGAAAAGGCGGAGTGGCTGGAGTGTATGCCGGCTGCCCGCTGGGTCAGCCGCCTGCCCCGGCGGGTGATGGAACAGTTCCGGGTGGGGCGCAACGAGTACGATTACGGCCTGATGATGGAGGCCGACGCTGCCCGCAGGCTGGGCCTGCAGCGCACCCGGCATGTGGAAGTGGTGTGCGGCGGCGATTATCTTGTCACCATCTGGAAAAAGGATTACCGCGGCTCCTTCGGGTGGGACTCACTGGAAACCCTGCACGATGAGATCGTGCGGCGGGACTTCCGGGCGGTGGGCGAGACCTTCAGCAGCATCGTGGCCAGCCGCCAGCAGCCAGACGGCAGCGTTGTGAACTACCATCATACCCGGACGAAGATCTATACATGAGAGGGTTTTGTCACCTCCTACAAAAACTCGTGATATTTTTGTCAAAATGACCCTTGACCTTCGCGCTGCTCTAACGTGTAAACTTTGTTTAGTGAGTAACAAAGTCGGACTTCCGGCTTTGCTGCTCTGACAGAGTACACGATTGAGAAGAAAGAGGAGAACACACTATGAGCGAAAAGATCTCTCGCCGCAACTTCCTGCGCACCGCTACGCTGGGCGCAGCAGCTGCCGGTCTGCTGGCAGGCTGCGGCAACAGCGGCTCTTCCAGCAGCACCGCCGCAGGCACCTACACTGCAGGCACCTACAGCGCCACCGCTACCGGCATCAACACCGCCACCCCCGTCACCGTGACCATGACCTTCAGCGCTGATGCCATCACCGATGTGCAGATCGACGTTGCAAACGAGACCAAGGGCTACGGTGCCGACATCGCCGATGAGATGGTCAAGAAGATCCTGGACGCACAGTCCAGCGAGGTGGACGGCCACTCCGGCGCAACCATCACCTCCGACGCCATCCGGAAGGCTGCCGAGAGCTGCATCAATCAGGCCAAGGGCGTAGCCGTTGCTCCCACCGAGGCCAACAAGGCCGAGACCGTTGTCCCCGACAGCCTGAGCGTGGAGGAAGTGGAGTCCTCTGTGTGCGAGCTGGGCGACATCACCCCCGACGAGACCAAGGACTTTGACGTGGTCGTCGTGGGTGCCGGTGCTGCCGGTGTGCCCGCCGCAGGCTGGGCTGCCGAGCTGGGCGGCCATGTGGCCCTGCTGCAGAAGCAGAGCATCGTGGTCAGCCAGGGCAACTGCGGCTCTGCCATCATCAAGTCCAAGTCCACCGACGCGGGCAAGAAGATGTGGGTGCACATGACCAACGGCCTGTGCGACTGGCGTGCCGATACCAGCCTGCTGAACGCCTACGTCGAGAACTCCGAAGAAGCTCTGATGTGGTATCTGAACCGCGCCGGCCTGACCGACCAGACCGAGTACGGCGACGGCAGCCTCGTGGACAGCAACAAGAACCCCTCCGACCTGCTGCACAACGACGAGAAGGAGATCTTCGCCTACATGTGCACCAGCCAGGATCTGACCGGCGTGTGGAAGGACCGCATGGACACCTACGACTTCGGCGATGAGCACTGCTACTTCTTTGCTCCGTGGATCGGCCCCAAGCCCAAGAACGTGGGCGACGTGCTGGCCACTGTGCTGGAGAACGTGCAGGCCAAGAACTCCAATCTGGAGACCTTCTTCAACACCCCCGCCGTCAAGCTGGTGCATGAGAACGGCAAGGTGACCGGCGTCATCGCAAAGGACGAAAACGGCAAGTACATCCAGTTCAACGCTTCCAAGGGTGTCATTCTGGCCACCGGCGACTACATGAACAACGAGGCCATGGTCAAGCGCTGGTGCCCCGATGTGGACGGCTTCGACAAGAAGCAGTACCAGAAGACCGGCGACGGCCACATCATGGCCATCGATGCAGGTGCAAAGATGGAAAATCTGGGCCACACCAAGATGATGCACGACTTCGACTCCGGCCTGATGTACGAGGAACCGTTCCTGTACGTCAACATGGAGGGCAAGCGCTTCTGCAACGAGGACACCGGCTTTGTCTACATGGGCAACATCACCAAGTATGTGCCCAAGTTCAACGGCAACAACGTGGATGCAAACCATCCGGACGGTTCTCTGGGCTGGTACTGCCAGATCTACGATAACGACTACATGAGCTACGCCAACAGCCCCATCCCCGAGCAGGTGATGACCAAGTACATCCCCGGTGCCGTGGAGAACCCGCAGGGCGTGTTCACCAACCTCATCGATACCTACAAGGCCGACACCATCGAAGAGCTGGCCGGTCTGCTGGGCGTGCCTGCAGACGAGCTGCAGAAGACCATCGACCGCTACAACGAGCTGTGCGACAAGGGCGCTGACGTGGACTTCGGTAAGAAGAGTGCTTACATGCACAAGATCGTCACCGCTCCCTTCTGGGGCATCCGCAAGCACATCCGCGTGTCCTCCATCGACAGCGGCGTGAACACCAACGCCAACGGTCAGGCTCTGGATGCTGACGGCAACGTCATCGACGGCCTGTACTGCGTCGGCAACGTGGGCGGCGTGTTCTACGGCGGCGCGGACTATCCGTTCCACCAGACCGGCCTGTCTCTGGGCCGCTGCTACACCTTCGGTATGCTGGCAGCAAAGCACGCCATGGGCAAGTAAGATCTCCTGAAAGCAACACGAACCCCCTCCGGGTCAGCCCGGAGGGGGTTTTTTGCATACAAAAAAGGCTCTGCAGCATTTTGCCGCAGAGCCTTCGTTTTTTACAGATGATACCGGGACGGCTTACTGTGCCTGACTCAGGCAGTCGTCCATGGCGGTGAACACAGCGTCGCTGGTCATGGTAGCACCGGCAACAGCGTCCACACCGCTGGTGGAACCGGCCTTGGTCAGCTGGTCTGCCAGAGTTTCAGCAGCGATACCGCCCAGTTCGGGAGTCTCGCCGGAAGCATCGATTTCCACACCGGTCACCCGGCCGCCGGTGACGGTGACGGTGACGGTCACATCACTCAGGCAGCCCTGAGCGCTGGACGTATAGATGCCATCCGTCAGGCTGGCGGCGTTGTCGGCAGCGGGCACAGTGCCGGTGCTCTTGATGTACAGGCCGAGCACAACTGCCATAATGACAGTGACAACAGCCATGATGATAACATTCCGGGTGAGTTTCTTCATAAAAGATCAAATGCTCCCTTTTGACGTGATATATTTTTTACTTTGCGGGTTTGAAACTGTCGCGCAGGGTGACGACGCGGTTGTAAACGCCGGGGTTCTTGGAGTCCGGGGTAAAGAAGCCGGTGCGCACGAACTGGAATTTCTCACCGGGCTTTGCATCCTTCAGGCTTTCTTCCAGCTTGCAGCCCTTGCACACAACAACGCTTTCCGGGTTCAGGTAGTCCTTGTAATCGCTGCCCTCGGGGATGGCGTTCATGTTGGCCTCGGTAAACAGCTTGTCGTACAGACGCACCTCGGCATCCACGGCATGGGCGGCACTCACCCAATGGATGGTGCCCTTGACCTTGCGGCCGTCGGCGGGATTGCCGTTGCCAGTCTCAAGGTCGGCGGTGCAGTGGATAGCGGCAATGCTGCCGTCGGCATTCTTCTCCACGCCGGTGCACTTGACGATGTAAGCGCCCATCAGACGCACCTCACCGCCAATGGTCAGGCGCTTGAACTTAGGAGGCGGCACCTCGGCAAAGTCCTCATTCTCGATCCACAGCTCTTTGGTAAAGGCCACCTTGCGGGTGGTGGTATCGTTGGCTTCGCGGTTGGGGTTGTTGGCTACATCAAAGTACTCGGTCTTGTCCTCCGGGTAGTTGTCTACGATCAGCTTTACGGGGTCCAGCACGGCAATGCGGCGCTGAGCGGTCAGGTCCAGCTCGCTGCGGATGCAGGCTTCCAGCTGGCGCATGTCGATCAGGTTGTCGGATTTAGAAATGCCGGCCTCGCGCACAAAGGTGAAGATGGAGGTGGGGGTGTAGCCGCGGCGGCGCAGACCGCACAGGGTGGGCATACGGGGGTCGTCCCAGCCGTCCACGATGCCCATTTCCACCAGCTCACGCAGGTAGCGCTTGCTCATGACGGTGTTGGTCATGTTCAGGCGTGCAAACTCACGCTGCTTGGGGAAGGCAGTGCCGAAAATGTTCTCGATGACCCAGTTGTACAGCGGGCGGTGGTTCTCGAACTCCAGACTGCACATACTGTGGGTGATGCCCTCAATGGCATCCTGAATGGGGTGTGCAAAGTCGTACATCGGGTAGATGCACCATTTGCTGCCCTGACGGTGATGCTCGGCGTACTTGATGCGGTAGATAGCCGGGTCACGCATGTTCATGTTGGGGCTGGCCAGATCGATCTTGGCACGCAGGGTCTTTTCGCCCTCCTGGAACTCACCGGCACGCATCCGGCGGAACAGGTCAAGATTCTCTTCCGGGGTGCGGTCGCGCCACGGAGAGGGACGGGAAGGCTTGCCGGCATCGGCACCGCGGTACTCGCGCATTTCGTCGCGGGTCAGGTCGTCCACGTAGGCCTTGCCCTCCATGATGAGCTTTTCGGCATACTCGTAGCACTTGTCAAAGTAGTCGCTGCCGTAGAAGATGCCGCCGTTGGGGTCGGCGCCCAGCCAGTGCAGATCCTCGATGATGCTGTTCACGTACTCCTCACCCTCGCGGGCAGGGTTGGTGTCGTCCAGACGCAGGTTGAACTTACCGCCGTACTGGTTTGCAATGGACCAGTTGATGTAGATGGCCTTGGCACTGCCGATGTGCAGGTAGCCGTTGGGCTCGGGCGGGAAGCGGGTATGGATCTCGCGGATCTTGCCCTCGGCCAGATCGGCGTCGATGATGTCGGTCAGAAAGTTTTTATCTGCCATGTGTTTTCCCCCTGTCAAAGGCACAAAGTGCCTATATATTCCATAATACTATATAATACACTATTTTTACTGCACCTTCAAGATGAAAGCCGGAACTTCTGGGGCAAATGCGCATTTTTGAGTGGAATTTTGCTGTGAATTGCCCGATTTTCACAACTTTTTCCCTATCCCTTGACACCGCCGTGCAAGGAGAGTATATTTTTGCATGGCATACAGCGCATTTTGCCGTGCTTAAAATAGGAGGAACCCCATGAACAGTTTAAAAGAAGCGTTCAGCATGAAAAATATGCTGAAGAATTTAAATTTCTTCGGTGAGCTGAATCTCGGCCTGATCCTTACGGCGGTCGGCATCGTTTACTTTAAAAATCCCAATCATTTTGCATTTGGCGGCACCTCGGGCCTGTCCATTCTGCTGGCAGACCTGTTCCCTAAGATCAACGTGGGCGGCTTTATGTGGATCATCAACCTGATCCTGGTAGTGCTGGGCTTTGTCTTTCTGGGCATCAAGACCATGGGCTGGACGATCTATTCTTCCTTTGCGCTGTCCTTTTTTGTGTCGGCGTGCGAGTGGCTCTATCCCGTCAACGTTTCCATGAGCGGCGATGCCATGCTGGATCTGGTGTTCGCCGTGTTCCTGCCGGCTCTGGGCGCGGCGATCGTATTCGACATCGGTGCATCCACCGGCGGTACGGATATTGTGGCCCTGATCCTGGCAAAATATACCTCTATGGAGATCGGCAAGGCCCTGATGGTCAGCGATATCCTCATCGTGCTGGCGGCGGCATGGCGGTTTGGCATGGGCACCGGCCTGTACTGTATCCTGGGCCTGATCGCCAAGAGCTTTGTGGTGGATGGTGCCATCGAGAACATTCGCCTGCGCAAGGTGTGCACCATCGTGACGGCCAACCCGCAGCCCATTCTGGACTTCATCATCAAGGACATGAACCGCTCTGCTACTGTGGAAAAGGCCTACGGTGCCTATACCCACCACGAGCTGAGCGTGCTGGTGACGGTGCTGACCCGCCGTCAGGCCCTGCAGCTGCGCAACTTCCTGCGTGAGAACGACCCCCGGAGCTTTATCACCATCGTCAACTCCAGCGAGATCATCGGCAAGGGTTTCCGCTCCTTTAATTGAATATCAACGGGATTCGGCGGGCAGAGAGCAGCAGGCTCTCTGCCCGCCGTTTGTTGTGAAAAGGGTACGCTTCATCGGGGAAAAGTAGAAAAATAGAACGAATAATCGAAATGCTTTTAAAAATCCGGGGGATATTTGGCAGTGTTTCCATTGCGGCGGGTTCAGGATAATGGTATAATAAAAGTGTATGGCATTCTGGAACGGAATGCTGCTTATAAGAGAATCAAAGGAGAAAAAAAATGAATTATCCTGATGTATATTCTGAAATCGATGCAAATGAGATGGTATATATCGTCGGCGGTTCGCCGGATTACATGGGTCTGTTCAATTATCTGATCGGCAATTATCTGCGTGACGCGGTGCTGAGCGATGCGCGCTCTGCGGTGTGGAACAGTGCAAAAAAAGGTTCGCTCACTCCGATGGAGGACTGGATGAAGAATTTCTGGAATATGAACATCTTTGCCAAGACCGGTTATCTTTACGGTGTCTTCCGCCTTGGTGAAACGATTATGGGATATCTGAATAAGTGACATTGAAAATGAAACAGACACAAAAACACAAGAGGCTTCTGATCGCAGGGGGCGTGCTTGCAGTGATGGCTCTTTGTGCTGCAGCATGGTTCGGCTTTACTGCGATGGGAAATGCGCAGTTGGAAGCGGACTCCGCACTGGAGAAACCGGGCAGTTCCAGCGAAAGCGTTGAGAAGGTTACGGTCACAGACGATGAATTGAGTCAGCTGATCAAGGGAGATATCACGCTGGACAGCGTTCTGCAGGATGCGGGCGGAATCGCTTTTGAATCGGATGAAGAGAGCAGCTCTGAAAAGACGGAACAAACTGCCGGGTCGGAGCAGGCGGCATCTTCGCAGCATTCGGCTGCTTCCAGCAAAACAATCGATAAGCCTCAAGCAGAAAGCAGCCCCCAGAAAACACAATCGGCTGCGTCTGCGTCTGCGTCAAGCAAGCCCGCACCTGCAGGATACGAAGAAGAACTCAAGGCACTGATCCGGCAGGTGTATGCGGTCAAGGCGCGTGCGGAAAACGGCTTGAACGCCTGCATTGCGGAATCAAAAGCAGAATACAGGGCGCTTCCGAAAAGTCAGAAAACGCAGACGAGGAAACTTATGATCGTTCTTTCCAAGTCGAGCGAGTTGAATGCGTTGCAGGCTTCCTGTGATAAGGAAATGGACAGCATCGTGAGCCAGATGCGCACAATTCTGCAGGAAAACGGACAGAGCACGGCTTTGGCTGATCAGGTGATGGAAACATATAAGGCCGAGAAGAGCGCACGCTATACGGAACTGAAAAACAAATTTTACAGTTGATTCGAAAAAGCCCATGCCCGTACAAAGATGAAACAATGAGACGACCGGAGGATGGAAAATTTTATGGAAAAACAAACCGAGTATGAGCAGGAGATCGATCTGGTTTCACTGTTCTTCGCTGTTCTGCACAAATACCGGCAGATCTTTGCAGCGGCAGTTGCCTGTGCGGTGCTGTTTGGCGCAGTTGGCATGTTCAAACATGTGCGCAGCCAGAAGGCGGCAGAAGCTGCATCTGAAAATGGTGAAGAGATCGTCCGAACGGCAGAAGAGCAGAAGTATGAAGAGGACATGGTCGAATACCGTGCTGCTCAAACAGCGCACGACAAAAATGTTGCGAGCTACAATCATCAGCTGAAGCAGAATGAAGCGGATCAGGCCCGTGCAGAGTTCGATATTAAAAATGCGCAGGAGTACATTGACAAGTCTGTGCTGAACAGTCTGGATCCGTATAATGTCAATGTGGCAAATGCGGTCTTTTATATTACCACCGATTACAAGATCCTGCCGGGCATGGACTACCAGAACCCGGATTACACCGGCGCGGTGCTCAGCGCTTATTCCAGTCTGCTGACGAGCCACGAAACGATCGGAGCGATCGCGGAGCAGTTCGGGATGGAAGAACGCTATATGCGCGAACTGATCACGGTTTCGGTGGACAGCGGAACCCGACTGCTGACCATCAGTACGGAAGGCAAGGATGCCCAGCAGGCAAATGACATCATGGATGCCATGCTGAAGCGTTTTGCCCAGTTATACGATGTCATTGAGAGTACTGTGGGTGAACATGAGACCACGCAGGTTTCTCTCAGCAGCACCACAACCGTGCTGACCAGTCTGAGAGATCAGCAGCAGAACACCCGTGACAATATGATCCAGCTGCAGAACAATCTGACCGACCTCCAGAGCAATCACGAACTGCTGGAGCAGAGTATCCAGACGGCGGACAAAGATTTTGCGGCAACGGAAAAACCGAAAGATCCGAAGGGTGCGGGCAACTCCGCTGTGAAATATGCTGCGATAGGCTTCCTGCTGGGAGCCGTACTGGTGGCCGGCGCTACTGTATGCAGTTTCCTGGTGGAAGGAAAGGTTTGCGCGGCAGATGAACTGCAAAAATACTGCGGCATCGGGGTGCTTGGCACACTGGCAAACGATGCTTCTCAAAAGGCAAAGGGGCTGGATGCAGCCATCAACAAGCTGGAAAAACGGCCGGACGGCAGTATGAACGGCGCGATGGTCGAGTTGATTGCAGCGACGATTCACAGCCGTGTGCCGCAGGCAGAGAATATCCTGATCACGGGCGACATCTCTGCCCAGCAACTGGCTTCCCTGCGGGATGCGCTGCAGGCGTGCAGCGTGCTGAAAGGAACGACCGTTGCATCGGCTGACAGCATTCTGGTCAGTTCGGCAGCTGTGCAGCAGGCTGCACAGGCGGATGTGATCCTTTTGGCGGCAGACTGCGCCTGCTCCAAGTACCGAACAGTCAGCGCGCAAAATGAGAAGATCCGGGAGCTTGGCAAGGAAGTGCTTGGCTGCATCTTGTATGCATGAGGCGGCGGAGCCAGCTATTGACGAACCGCTCCAAAAACGATATACTATATTCCGGCGGTGCAGCAGTGCCGCCGGATGCCGGGGTGTTGCGCAGTTGGTAGCGCGCCTGCTTTGGGAGCAGGAGGCCGCGAGTTCGAGTCTCGCCACTCCGATATGACAAAAAGCCACGATGAACCGTTCACAAATGCGGTTTTGTCGTGGCTTTATTTGTTGCCAGTCCCCTGAGATTCGGCTGGAAGATGCCTTATTTGTGCGTTACCGTCTCAAAAACCATCCCTGCGCTAAAGGGCAAATGCGCATCCGGCAGCTTTCCGATTTTGTTCTTTTTTTATTTACAAACAGTACCTTGACACCGAAATATCCTTTTTGTAATCTGAAAGAGTATTCTGAATGTAAGTGAATGCCGTCCCGAATCAATACGGTTTTTTCGGGCAGGGCGGCAGGAAGTTTTTCCAGCGAATGTCCTGGGGTGAGCCTCTGCTGCCGCAGGCAGCAGGGCGGGACTGGAGTCCCGGGCTGTTCGCAGAGAAAGCTTCCTGATGGCCTGCCAAGTGAGCGCAAGCTGACGGCAATAGGAAAGGAGCAACTATCAATGGATCATCTGCAGAACGTAATGGGATACTTCGACCAGCAGCAGCCGCTGTGCGCCGAACACGATCGCATCAGCAAGGATCTGTACAAGGAGTTTGGCGTTAAAGCGGGCCTGCGCGACGAAAACGGCAAGGGCGTGCTGGCGGGCCTGACCAATATCTCCGATATCCGCGCCTTCCAGTATGTGGACGGGGTGAAAAAGCCTGCCGACGGTCAGCTGCTCTACCGCGGGTACGACGTGAAAGACCTGATCCGCGGGTCGTCCGGCTGCCGCTTTGCCTTTGAGGAAGCGGGCTATCTGCTACTGTTCGGTGAGCTGCCCACGCAGGAAAAGTTGGAAGAGTTCTGCCGCGTGCTGGGCGAGTGCCGCACCATGCCCACCAACTTTACCCGTGATGTGATCATGAAGGCCCCCAGCCACGATATCATGAACTCCATGGCCCGCAGCGTGCTCACACTGGCATCCTACGACCCCAAGGCCGGTGATCTGGAAATTTCCAATGTGCTGCGCCAGAGCATCCAGCTGGCCGGCATCTTCCCCATGCTGGCCGTGTACAGCTACCATGCCTATAACCACTACGAAAAAGACGGCAGTATGTACATCCACCGGCCGGACCCGGAGCTTTCCACCGCAGAGAACTTTTTGCGGATGTTGCGCCCGGATATGAAGTACACCGAGCTGGAAGCCCGCGTGCTGGATGTGGCATTGCTGCTGCACGCCGAGCACGGCGGCGGCAACAACTCCACCTTTACCACCCGCGTGGTCACTTCGTCTGGCACCGATACCTACTCGGCCATGGCGGCTGCCCTGTGCTCCCTCAAAGGCCCGCGCCACGGCGGTGCCAACCTGATGGTGATGCAGATGATGCAGAACATCCGCGAAAACCTGCACGACACCGAGGACGATGAAGAGCTGGAAGCCTACCTGAAAAAGCTGCTGCACGGCGAAGCATTTGACCGCAAAGGCCTGATTTACGGCATGGGCCATGCGGTGTACTCCCTCAGTGACCCCCGTGAGGTGGTATTCAAGGGCTATGTGGAACAGCTGGCCCACGAGAAGGGCCGCGACAAGGACCTTGCCCTTTACAACAAGATCGAGCACATGGCCCCGCAGCTGATCGCGGAGGAGCGCAAAATTTTCAAGGGTGTCAGCCCCAATGTGGACTTCTACAGCGGCTTTGTGTACGATATGCTGGGCATCCCCATGGAGCTGTACACGCCGCTGTTCGCCGTGGCCCGCGTGATGGGTTGGAGCGCCCACCGCATTGAAGAGCTGCTCAGCGCAAACAAGATCATCCGCCCGGCCTACAAGAGCCTTGGCGGCACCCACGAATATATCCGCCGCAATGAGCGGGAATAACAGGGAGGATGCATGATGAGCGTGGAACTGAAACATCACCCGGAAGAATGGTTCTTCCTGCACAATTTTGATATCGACAAGGTGTTCAGCACCATCCAGCGGGCGGATTACCTGATCTTATATTACATTAAGATGCAGGCCGAACAGCACCCGGATCGTAAGGTTTATCTGGCTGACCTTGCTGCCGTTATGGGCCTGAAGGTGACAGAGCTTTCCAAGGCCGTTGAAAAGCTGCAGGACAAAGGCTTTGTGGCATGGAAGACCGACCGTGAAGCGGGCCGCACCTATGTGGAGCTTTCCAGCAAGGCTGTGGAACTGATGGCGGAGGAGCGCGCGTTCATGCAGCGCTGTTACGCCCGCCTGCGTGCAGAGCTTGGCGACGAAGAACTGCATCGTGCAGTAAGCACCATGCAGAGCGTGACGGCCATCCTGAAGGATGAACGAGAACACAGCGGCGTATAAAAACAGCCCCAACGAAAAAATGAGATAGACTTCCCCGAAAGGGGTTGCCTATCTCATTTTTTGTTGTAAACTGAGGTTCCCGGATCAACCAATAAATTCTACTGAAAAAAGCCAAAGCGGCTATTTTAAATCGTTTACCGGATCAGGTTCACAAATACCGGGCAGAGCACTGCGGTCAGCACACCGGCCACCGCAATGGAAAGGCCGCTCATGGCACCTTCCACCTCGCCCATCTGCAGAGCTTTGCTGGTGCCCACGGCATGGGCCGAAGTTCCGATGCCCACGCCCTTGGCGATGGGGTCGGTGATGTGGAACATCTTGCACACCGTCTCAGCCAGCAGCGCTCCCACGATGCCGGTAACAATGACGATTGCACCGGTCAGGGCAGCAATGCCGCCCAGCTCAGCGGCCACATCCATGCTGATGGCGGTGGTCACGGATTTGGGCAGCAGGGTGGCATACTGCTCACGGGTCAGGTCCAGCGCCAGTGCCAGCGCCAGTGCGCTGCCAAGGCTCACCAGCGTGCCCACCGAGATACCCGCAATGATGGCGGCGGCGTTCTCTTTCAGCAGGTCGATCTTTTCATACAGCGGAATGGCCAGTGCCACGGTGGCGGGCAGCAGCAGATAGTTCACCGGTGCCGCGCTGGCCTTGTAGTCTGCATACGGGATGCTACACACCGACAGAAAAATGATCACAAAGATGCTGCCCAGCAGCAGCGGGTTAAAAATGGCTTTGCCTGTCACCTTATTGATAAGGGTGCCCAGTGCAAACGCGGCCAGCGTAAGCAGAACGCCCCATGCTGCGGAGCCGGACAGAAAATCATTCAGCAGCTGCGTCATTGTCAGCCTCCTTTTTCTTGCGGCCGGTCAGGGCCTGCGTGGTCTTGCCTGCACTCACCATCACCAGCACAGTGACCGGGATAATGGCAACGAGGATGGGCAGCAGCATCTCGCCCATCTCTGCCCACAGTTCCATCACACCGGCGGCAGCGGGCACGAATAACAGCGGGAAGATGCCTGTGAGATAGGTTCCCACCTCTTTCACATCGTCCAGCTTTACCAGCTTGAAGTTCAGCGCTGCCAGCAGCAGCACCAGACCGTAGACGCTGGCCGGGACCGGCAGCGGCAGCACTACATGAAGGATCTCGCCCAAAAAACAAAACGCAAGAATGCGCGCAAACTGAAAAATATATTTCGTAGTAAAGTTCCCCTTTCCTCGATCAAAAGCGTAAATGGTCACATCAAGGGTAAAGTATACCGCACCTGCCCCAATCCATCAACCGTGATTCTGGATAAGAAAATTTGCACATTTTGCCGAGAACTGTGCAAAAAAAGGCGCACCGGTCAAGCCGGTGCGCTTTTTTGCATGTTATCAGAAATACCGTCAGATCACATAATCATTCCCGGCCTGATCAGACCGGGCGAGATCGGCCAGCGTGATATTGCCGAAATAATTGGAGATCAGATCGTTCAGCCCCTTCCACATCTCGTAGGTGCGGCAGTTTGCCATGCGGGAGCAGGGGGTCGCATTGGGGGTCAGGCAGCTCACCGGTGCAAGGCTGCCCTCGGTCAGCATCAGGATCTCGCCCACGGTGTACTGATCCGGGCTGCGGGTGAGCCGGTAGCCGCCGCCCTTGCCGCGCAAGCCCTCCAGAAAGCCGTTCTGCACCAGCACCTTAAGGATGTTTTCCAGATATTTTTCCGAGATCTCCTGCCGGGCAGCGATCTCCTTGAGAGGGACATATTTTTCAGACTGATGCTCGGAAAGGTCGATCATCACGCGCAGTGCATAGCGCCCTTTGGTGGACACGATCATAATAGTGTACTTCCTTTGTTGGTTATAGATTGAGTTTTTAACCTATTATACAACAGGGTAAATAATATTTCAATCCCACTTTTTTCAAAAAATCCATTGACAACCGCACAGAACGGGTCTATAATACCATCAAACCCACAAATGATGTTGGTATAAAGGTTTTAGAATCGGGTCATCCAGCAGGGCACATGTGCCCATAACTGTATCAGGGAGGAAACTACAATGAGCAAGATTTATACTGCCGCAGATCAGCTGATCGGTCATACTCCGTTGCTGGAGCTGACCCATATTGAAAAGGAGCAGGAGCTGCCTGCCCACATCATTGCCAAGCTGGAATACTTCAATCCGGCCGGTTCTGTCAAGGATCGCATCGCCAAAAAGATGATCGATGATGCCGAGGAAAAGGGCCTGCTGAAGGAAGGTTCCGTGATCATTGAGCCTACCTCCGGCAATACGGGCATCGGTCTGGCCGCTGTGGCAGCCGCCAAGGGCTACCGCATCATCATCGTGATGCCCGAGACCATGAGCGTGGAGCGCCGCCAGCTGATGAAGGCTTACGGCGCAGAGCTGGTGCTGAGCGAGGGTGCCAAGGGCATGAAGGGTGCCATTGCCAAGGCCGACGAGCTGGCAAAGGAGATCCCGAATTCCTTCATCCCCGGCCAGTTCGTGAACCCGGCCAACCCTCAGGCCCACATCGAGACCACCGGCCCCGAGATCTGGGAGGACACCGACGGCAAGGTGGATATCTTTGTGGCAGGCGTGGGCACCGGCGGCACCGTGACCGGCGTGGGCCAGTACCTGAAGAGCAAGAACCCGAACGTCAAGGTGGTGGCTGTAGAGCCTGCTTCCTCTCCTGTGCTGAGCAAGGGCACCGCAGGCGCACACAAGATCCAGGGCATCGGCGCGGGCTTTGTGCCGGACGTACTGGACACCAAGGTGTATGACGAAATCATTGCCGTGGAGAACGACGATGCCTTTGCCACCGGCCGTCTGATCGGCCACAAGGAAGGCGTGCTGGTGGGTATCTCCTCCGGTGCTGCTGTTTATGCTGCCCTGCAGCTGGCAAAGCGCCCGGAGAATGCCGGTAAGAACATCGTGGTCCTGCTGCCCGATACCGGCGACCGCTACCTGTCCACCCCGCTGTTTGCAGACTGATCTTTCAAAAAGCTCTCCTCTCCCGTTCTGTGACTTCACAGGGCGGGAGTTTTTTGTTACAATATCCCTATCAAACACTTTGGAGATTTGCCCATGAATTACTATGCTGCCCCCATGGAGGGCCTGACCGACCGGGTGTGGCGGCAGGCACACCAGAAATGGTTCGGCCCTGCTGGCAATGCCGACCGCTACTATGCCCCTTTCATCTCCCCGCCGGAGAACCGGGTGCTCATTAAAAAGAAGATGGCCGAGCTTGCCCCTGCGGCAAACCCCGGCGCACCGGTGATCCCGCAGCTGCTGGCAAAGGACGGCGAACTTGCCGCATGGATGATCGGCGAGCTGCGCGGCCTTGGCTACACCGAGGTGAACCTGAACCTCGGCTGTCCTTCCGGCACCGTCACCGCCAAAGGCAAGGGTTCCGGGATGCTGCGCGACCCCGTCAAGCTGGACGCTTTTCTTGCTGCCGTATTTGCCAATGCGGAAGGGCCTATCTCGGTCAAGACCCGGCTGGGCGTGGAAAAGCCGGAAGAATTTGCTGCCATTCTGGATATCTATAACCGGTATCCCATCTGTGAGCTGACCATCCACCCGCGTGTGATGCGCCAGCTCTACCGCGGGCAGGCCGACCGTGCCGCTTTTGCCGCCGCCCTGCCCGGATGCCGGATGCCCGTGTGCTACAACGGCGATGTGACCACCGCTGCGGACCTGCACACGCTGGAAGCGCAGTATCCGCAGCTGTCCGGCATCATGGTGGGGCGCGGCATCATTGCGGACCCGGCGCTCTTCCGTGAAGCACGCGGCGGCGCACCGGCCGCACGGGAAGAGCTGCGCGGATACCTTGACGACCTCTACCACGGATACTCCGAACTGTTCGGCAGCGCCGGGTGCGCGGTGAGCCGCATGAAGGGACACTGGTTCTACCTCATTCACAAGTTTGAGGGGGCCGAAAAGCTGGAAAAGCAGCTGCGCAAGGTGCGGGAACCGTGGGAATATGAGGTCGTCGTAAACCAGATCTTTACGCTGCCGTTCCGGCCGTAACGGTTGGAATGGCCTCCGTTTCGCTCTGGCCATCTTCAGCGAAAATTTTATTTTATTAGTTGCAATTCAGAAAGATCTGCGGATTTTTCTGAATTGCGCTTTCACCGGAGGGGCTGTAACGGTAAACGGCATCTGCATTCTATTATGAAAAAGCCCCGCCATCATAGCGACGGCGGGGCATGAGCAGACAAGCGATATCAGACGTTCAGATAACTGCGTAGCATGGCCTGCAGCAGATCGTCACGATCCACCTTGCGGATCATGGAACGGGCATTTTTATAGGTCGTGATGTAGGTGGGGTCTTCGGACAGGATATAGCCCACCAGCTGATTGACCGGATTATAGCCTTTTTCCTTTAAAGCATCGTACACCTGCTGTACGATCTCATGGATCTCATAGTCCTTTTTGTCGTGGATCGAAAAAATAGCGGTCTCGCCACTCACGGAATACACCCCCTTAGGAAGAACTACATTCATTGTACACGAATTGCGAGGAAACTTCAAGCTAAACAGACCGGATTTGCACAGTTTGCATAAAATTTCCGGTCCTGATTTTGCAGGCTGACGGCCTGCACCGCCGCAAATGCGGCAGAAGGAGGGCCTTTATGCTGTATGGCATCGGCTGCGACCTGTGCGAGATCGCGCATCTGGAAAAAAGCCTTACCGGCGCACACGCTGCAACCTTTATCCGCCGGGTGTACGGCGAGGCCGAACGCGCTGCGCTGAGCCTTGACGAACCACTGCCCGCCGGGCGCAGCGCCGCCCACCGGCTTGCCAGCGCCGCAGCCAACTTTGCCGCCAAGGAAGCCTTTTTAAAGGCGGCAGGCACCGGCCTGCGGGAGCCGTTCTCCCTGTGTGAGATCGAGGCTGTCCGGCTGGAAAGCGGTGCACCTGCCTATCATTTTTCCGGCCAGACGGCGGAATGGATGCAGGCCCATGGCCTTGCCGCCCGGCTCTCTCTGAGCCACGAGGGCGGCATGGCGCTGGCCTTCTGCACGCTGGAAACTCTGTAAGCCTTTGTGCATACAATGGAATATCCCCTGCGCTGCATAACCGGCGCGCAGCCGGCTCATACTGAGAGCAGACGAAGATGCGCCGGACGCATCACATAAGCGGGGCGCATCCTCCAAATGCAGGGAGGGAGATTCCATGGAGGTACACAGAGGAGAAGTTTTTTACGCAGATCTTTCGCCGGTGGTGGGGTCGGAGCAGGGCGGCGTGCGCCCGGTGCTGATCGTGCAGAACGAGATTGGCAACCGGCACAGCCCTACCGTGATCGCTGCGGCTATTACATCCCGGCTGGACAAAGCCCGCCTGCCCACCCACATCAATATCCGGGCAGCGGATACCGGCCTTGCCAAGGACAGCGTGGTGCTGCTGGAGCAGATCCGCACGCTGGATAAGCACCGCCTGCGGGAGCGGGCCGGGCAGATCACACCGGAAGATCAGAAACGTGTGGATCAGGCTTTGGATGTAAGCCTGGGGCTTACTTCATATTAAGGGGCTGTTGCAAAACAGCTCTCTGAAAAGATCATGCACAAAACCCGGAACCTTTTTTCGGCCAAAACGGCTCAAAAAGGGCTCCGGGTTTCTGATTTTACGCTGTTTCTTTGTGCAAACTGCGATCATTTTTTCATTTTCCAGCTTAATTTTTTTGAAAAGGCGCGCGAAGGCTGGTTATTCCCGCCAGAAAATGCTATACTTTTCTGCAGAATGGTTGTGCTGTCGTGTGCAGCATATGTAGGTTTTATGATGATATCGGAGGGCTGATTATATGATCATCCAGAGCAAAAAAGTATGGATCGCCGACCAGTTTATTTCTGCCGCAGTCGAGCTGGAGCAGGGCAAGATCACCGGCATCTTCCCCTATGGTGAAAAGCAGGCCGATGTGGACTATGGCTCCAAGCGCATCGTGCCCGGTTTTATGGATATCCACTGCCATGGTGCCTACGAGTTCGACACCAACGACGCAAAGCCGGAGGGCCTGCGCTACTGGGCAAAGCATATCGTCTCTGAGGGTGTGACCAGCTTTCTGGCCACTACCGTCACCCAGAGCGTGGAGGTGTTGACCAACGCCGTGGCCAATGTGGCCGACGTGATGGAGGGCAGCTACGAAGGTGCCGAGATCCTTGGCATCCACTTTGAAGGCCCCTACCTCGATATGAAGTACAAGGGCGCACAGCCTCCGGAGTACATCGCAAAGCCCAGCGTGGAGCAGTTCAAGCACTACCAGCAGGCAGCACGCGGCCACATCCGCTATGTGACCCTTGCGCCGGAACACGACGAAGGGTTTGCACTGACCCATTACCTGACCGAGCACGGCGTGGTGGTCAGCATCGGCCATAGTGCCGCCACCTATGAGCAGGCCGTGATGGCCTATGCCAACGGTGCCCGCTCCATGACCCACGTGTACAACGGCATGTCCCCCTTCGCCCACCGAGCCAACGGTCTGGTGGGCGCAGCCTACCGCATCCGCACCATGTACGGCGAGATCATCTGCGACGGCTGCCACTCCACCCCTGCTGCCCTGAACAACTACTTCATGAGCAAAGGCCCGGATTACGCCATCATGATCTCGGATGCACTGATGGCCAAGGGCACCCCCATTGGCAGCGAGTACATCTTTGGCGGCAACCATATCACCATCTACCCGGACGGCAGCGCCCATCTGGACAACGGCACGCTGGCCGGTTCCACTTTGAACATCAACAAGGGCCTGCGCATTCTGGTGGAGGAGGCCATGGTGCCCTTCAACTATGCACTGAACGCCTGCACCATCAACCCGGCACGCTGCCTGCATCTGGACGACCGCAAGGGTTCCATCCAGATCGGCAAGGATGCCGACCTTGTGGTGCTGGACGACAACTACGATGTGCTGCAGACCTACTGCATGGGCAAGGCCCAGCTGTAATTTCTGGCTGACGCGAACAAAGGATGTGGTAAACCCGTTATGATCCAGATCGCCTTCTGCGACGATGACCAGACAGTTCTGGACCAGC
This sequence comes from Faecalibacterium sp. AF10-46, assembly GCF_003604105.1. Taxonomy (NCBI): domain Bacteria; kingdom Bacillati; phylum Bacillota; class Clostridia; order Eubacteriales; family Oscillospiraceae; genus Faecalibacterium; species Faecalibacterium sp. AF10-46. Next base: position 162,270 of record NZ_QVGY01000005.1, read on the forward strand.
TCTCTGCCCTGCTGGAAAAATATCGCGCCCAGCGCTGTGTCCAGATCCAGTGCACAGTCTTTCACAGCCCGCTGGATCTGCTGGCCGAGATCGAAAAGGGCACCCGGTACGATATCCTGTTTCTGGATGTCATCATGCCGGCCGAAAACGGCATTACCGCCGCCAAGGAGATCCGGCAGTACGATAATGTCGTCAAGATCATCTTTCTCACTTCTTCCGCCGAGTTTGCAGTGGAATCCTATGTGGTGGGTGCCTATTTCTACCAGATCAAGCCCATCTGGGAGGACAGCTTTTTCCGTCTGACGGATTCGGTGATCGCCGAGTGCCGCCGCGCCGACCAGCGCAGCCTGATCCTGCGCTGCAAGACCGGCATCTCCCGCATCGATCTGGACCAGCTGCTCTACTGTGAAGTGCTGGGCCGTACCCTGCTGTTCCATCTGGTGGACGGCACCGTGCTGGAAAGCACCGGCAGCATGGACGAACTGGCCCGCCAGCTGACCCCTCACGAGAGCTTTCTGCGCACGCACCGCTCTTTTCTTGTAAATATGGAGTATATCCAGAACATCTCCACCCGCGCCGTTACCCTGACAAACCTTGCGCAGATCCCCATTCCGCACGGAAAGTCTGCTGAGATCCGGCAGCAGTATCTGGAATATGCCTTCCGCCGAAAGCAGGTGATGATATGAGCACACCCTTTGCAGATGCGCTTTCGCTGTGCAACCTTGCCTCGGTGGGTATTTTCGGCATCGTGCTGTCCGCCGCGTTCTGTGAGCTGGAATGGACCCGCCAGCGCAAGCTCCTGCTTGCGGGATGCACCGTGCTGATGCTGGCGCTGCAGGGCATTGTGAGCCTGCGGTGGAGCACCAGCTTTACCCGGTATCTCTACCCGGTCATTACCCACCTGCCGCTGGTCATACTGCTGGTCGCCATGACCCGCAAGGTGCTCTGGTCACTGATCGCCGTGCTGACAGCCTACCTGTGCTGCCAGCTGCGGCGCTGGGCCGCACTGCTGGTCATTGCGCTGTTCCCGACAGGCGGCACCGCGCTGCAGGATGCCACCGAGCTGGTCGTCACCCTGCCGCTGCTGCTGGCACTGGTGCACTGGATCGCGCCTTCAGTGCGCGCGTTGTCGCACTCTTCGCTCAAGCTGCAGCTGCAGTTCGGCGTGATCCCGCTGCTGAGCTATGTCTTTGACTACTTTACCCGCATTTATACCGATCTGCTCTCCAGCGGCAATCAGGCTGCAGTGGAGTTCATGCCCTTTGTGTGTAGTCTGGCCTATCTGGTCTTTGTGCTGCAGACCACGCAGGAGCAGAAGCGGCGCAGCCAGCTGGAGCAGACCCAGAACAGCCTGAACCTGCAGGTAGCGCAGGCTGTGCGCGAGATCGATGCCCTGCGGGAAAGCCAACGCAAGGCCAGCACCTACCGCCACGACCTGCGCCATCATTTACAGTACATTTCCGCCTGCATCGAAAATGGCCGTGCCGAAGCCGCGCAGGAGTACATCCACAGCGTGTGCGCAGAGATCGAAGCCAGCAAGGTGAACGTCTACTGTGAAAATGAGGCCGCAAACCTCATTCTCTCGGCCTTTGCAACCCGCGCGCAGAACAGCGGCATCGACTTCCGGGTGCATGCCGCCATCCCGCTGGTGCTGCCTTTGCCGGACAGCGACCTGTGTGTGCTGCTTTCCAACGCGCTGGAAAATGCCCTGCACGCCGGGCAGCGCCAGCGCGAGGCCGGAAAGCCCGCTGTTGTGGAGACCACCGCCTACCAAAAGGACGGCAGACTGTTTTTACAGATCGCAAACTCCTGCAGCTTCCCGGTGCAGTTCCGTGCCGAGGGCATCCCCACCACCAGCCAGCCCGGCCACGGCCTTGGCGTGCGCAGCATCTGCGCCATTGTGGAGCAGTATGGCGGCATGTACAGCTTTTCGCAGCAGCAGAACCAGTTTGTGCTGCGCATCTCTCTGTAAAAGGTCGATTCAATGCATTTTATGGGCGACTCGTGCCAATTGCACCAGTCGGCACTGCTTTTGCGCTATAGTAAGCTCAGACGGTTCTACTGCCGTCTAAGCTTATTTTTTTCAGGGAGGGTCTTCTATGGCATTTCTGCTCATCCCGGTCATTTTGCTGGCCGTGGTCTGGCTCAGCTACATCTGCCGCCGTCTCAGCGAGCTGAACGAGAATGTCAACACTGCCATGAACCAGATCGGCCTGCAGCTTTCTTCCCGCTTCCGTGCTTTGGAAGCCCTGCTGGAACTGGCCCGCACCCACGGCCTTTCGGCCCAGCTGGTGCTGCTGCCGCCCTCCATCAATGCCCTGTCCACACCGGCGCAGGTGCTGGAACAGGAGCAGCATCTTGCACAGGCCATGTCCTACATCACCATTGCGGCCGAGAACCACCCTTCCCTGAAAGCAGACCCCGCCTACCAGCGCTGCATGGAAGCGGCCAACTGCTACAGTCGGATGGTCTATACCAGCAGCCTGATCTACAACGATTCCGTCACCCGGCTCAACTGTGCACTGGAGCAAAAGCGCCTTGGCCTGCTGGCCGGTCTGCTGGGCATTGCCCCGCGGGAATACCTGCAGTTTGCACCGGATGCACCGGTGGCCTGTCCTGTCCAGCCCTCGCAGCCTTTTCGGCGGGAACCCGCATAAAACTTCTTCATCGTAAAAGCCCGGCACCTCGGTCCGCTTGAAGGTGGAATAAAATCACAGGGCGCATTCGTTCCACCCTTAATACGCAAAACACCCCTCGGCTTCCGCAGCAGGAAACCGAGGGGTATTTGTTATGCTTTATTTGTGTTATTTGTGTCGGTTCAAGCCCTTACGCGATCACTTGCAGGGATTCTTGATGGCAGCCCTGGGCGGGTGATAAAATTGCAGAGCGTTCGCACGTACTTACATCTGGTACAATGCCACCATCAGCGGCATCGTGACGATACACAGCAGGGTCGTTACCACATTGATCGCGCTGGCGTAGTCTGCATCTTTGCCGTACACCTGCGCCATCTGGGTCAGTGTGGACGCGGACGGCGTGCAGATGGCAAGCAGTGTAACCAGCAGTATTGTTCTGCCCTCCGGCACTAGTGCTGCAAGGCTGCTGTATTTCAACAGTACGATTCCTATCAGCGGGATGCCCACCAGACGCAGCAGCGTGATCCACCATAGTCTGTGATAGCTTAGCAGTTTTTTCAGGTCCATTTCTGCGATCAGCATACCGAGTATCAGCATTCCCATTGGACCAACCATACTGCTGATTGAATCCACCGCATCCTGCACAGGTGCAGGCAACTGGATCCGCAGCAGGAACAGCAGCACCCCAGCAAAAATGGCGATCATGTTGATATTGGTCAGAATCTTTTTCAGGTCGATTCCTTTTTCTCCGCAGAGCTTCATTTTAGCATGGCTCCACAGCAGAAAAAGCTGCACCGAAAGAAATGCGCTGGTGTAAATGACCCATTCCTTGCCCAGAATGGCCGTCACAATGGGAATAATAAGGTTCCCTGCGTTGGAATAGATCAGCGAGGTCTCCTCTACACCATCCAGTTTCAGCACCTTGCCCAGAAAGCCAACCACCACGATCAGCACCAGATGCAGCAGCGCTGACGCAGCCAGTGCCAGCAGCAGACCGTTCAGAATCTCGGGCTGATACTCCACCTGAAACGACGAGATGATCACACATGGCATGACCAGATACAGTGAGATCATGGAGAGCACCTTGCTGTCCTGACTGCGGACGATGCCGCAGCGCACCAGCACAATGCCCAGAGCCATGACCAAAAACAGCGAAAGGATCTTTTTTGCCAGAATCAAGCTTATCATATCGATATTCCTTTGCGGCAGCTGTTGTACGTGCTGCACTCTCACACAAAAAAATCAAGTGCAGTATTTTTCTTGTTGTTTTGAAAAATACTGCACCGATCTTTTTTATTTGATTAGTCCTCGGCGGGAAGTTCCAGATCCTGTCCGTTGGAAGCGATCACCTTTTTGTAATACTCGAAGGAATCTTTCTTCCGACGCTGCAGGGTTCCGTTGCCCTGATTATCCTTATCCACATAGATAAAGCCATACCGTTTTTCCATCTCGCCAGTGCCGGCACTCACGATATCGATGGGTCCCCACCAAGTGTAGCCGAAGATATCGCAGCCGTCAGCCACAGCCTGCTGCAAAGCTTCGATGTGCTTTTTGAGGTACTCCATGCGGGCAGTATCGCGGATGCGGCCATCCGGGTCGATGGTGTCTGCTGTTCCAAGGCCGTTTTCAGCAATGAACATGGGCTTCTGGTAGCGGTCATACAGTTCGTTGCAGACGAATCGAAGACCCACCGGGTCGATAGGCCAGCCCCACTTGGATTTTTCCAGATAGGGATTGTCCGCACCTACGTGACCGCCCGTATTGGAGCGGATCTTCATGCCGGCAATGTGGGTAGAGGTCATGTAGTAACTGAAAGCCAGATAGTCGTTGGTGTTCTGTGCAATCAGCTCAGAATCGCCCGGCTCCATCTGCACCTGTACGCCCAGCTCTTCCCACTTGCGATTGATGTAAGAGGGGTAACGGCCGCGCAGCATCACATCCGAGAAGAACAGCGAACGCTGACGAAGCTGATAGGTTTCCATCACATCCTCCGGGCGGCAGGTATTGGGATATGCCGTGCTCAAAGACAGCATGCAGCCGATCTTTGCACCCGGTATCATCTCATGGCAGGATTTGACAGCCAGTGCATTGGCCACAAACATATTGTGTGCAGCCTGATACTGCCGCTGCGGTGCATTGTCATCATCTGCCACCACCATGCCGGCTGCCAGATAAGGCAGCTTGAGGGTGTTGTTGATTTCATTGAAAGTCATCCAGTACTTGACCTGATCCTTGTAGCGCTCAAACAGCACCTTGCAGTAGCGCTCAAAAAAGCCGACCAGCTTGCGGTTGTCCCAGCCGCCGTACTTTTTGACCAGCGCCAGCGGAGTCTCAAAGTGAGAGATCGTGATCACCGGTTCAATGCCCCAGCGGTGCAATTCCCGGAACATATCCTCGTAGTAGGTCAGACCCTTCTCGTTTGGCTCGGCATCGTCGCCGTTCGGGAAAATGCGACTCCATGCAATGGAGGTGCGCAGACATTTCATGCCCATCTCGCCAAACATGGCAATATCTTCTTTGTAGTGATGATAGAAATCGATTGCTTCATGAGAGGGATAGACGTGACCCTCATGCAGTTCCAGCGCCGGGTCCAGCTTGATGAAACGATCTTTGCCGGTCTCCAGCAGGTCGCAGATCTCTAAGCCCTTTCCATCTTCCAGATAAGCGCCCTCGCACTGGTTTGCCGCCAGTGCGCCGCCCCATAAGAAGTTTTTTGCAAAGGTTTTCACAGCAGTTCTCCTTTTATCAGTTCTGAGCGGCCTGCTCTACTTCTGCCTGCTTATTGGCAACGATCATGAAGGGGATATACACCAGCGTTGCCAGTGCCAGACCAATAATCTGCACCACAACACCCTGCCAGCCGTGGCCAATCAGTGCACTCAGCAGCACGGGCGTACCAAAGGCAACGTCAACGGTGTTGCAGGGCATAAAGCCAATCGTGCTTGCAAACAGTGCAGTACCGGAGCACAGCATCACAGAGAGGATGGAGGGAATCAGCATGGTGGTGTTCAAAACCAGAGGCAGGCCAAAGACCATGGGCTCGCTGATGCCGAACAGTGCGGGGCCAATGGCAACTTTGGCAACAGCGCGATAATCTTCACGCTTGGACACCAGGAAGATAGCCAGGCAGACGGGCAGAGCCACCGGCAGGGCAACGAATGCGACCCAGAAGCCGTAGGTGATGGGAGAGGACGGGGTCTGACCAGCGGCCACAGCAGCAACGTTTGCAGCCAGAGCAGCAGCCAAGAACGGGTCACGCACAGGCTTGATGATCAGGTCGCCATGGATGCCCAGGAACCAGAATGCACGGCAGACCAGAATGATGATGAACAGACCGGCAGGGCTCTGGAATGCGTTCTCCAGAGGATGCTGGATGGTGGTGTAGATCCAGTCGGTCAGGTACTGGCCGCTGATCTGACGGAATGCGTAGCCGCCAATGGAAACACCCAGCAGAGTGAGCACGATGGGGATCAGAGAGTTGAAGGAAGTGGTGATCGCTGCGGGCACAGAATCCGGCATCTTGATTTTGAGCTTATCGAAGGTCATCAGGAAGGCGAACAGCTGGCTTGCCAGAATGGCAATCAGCATGCCCACGAACAGACCCTGAGAGCCCAGCGCTGCGCCGGGCAGGCCGCTAGCGGTACCGGTCTTGTCGTCCACCACCACAGAAACGATCTGCGGGCAGATGGTCAGATAGGAAGCTAGCGCCATAATAGCGGAGATGTGCTCCGGCACGTTGTTCTTCTTGCCCAACTTGAGGCCAATCAGGAACACGATAGGCAGGGTCATGCAGGACAGCGTTGCAAAGTTTGCAGCGGTGAAGATGGGCTTCAGTGCTTCCAGTGCGGGGATCCACTTGGCAAGGCCAGTCGTAGTGCTGCACAGGATGGTATTGAACAGGCTCATAAACGAGCCCACGATAACGAACGGCATGTAGATGGTAAACGAGTCCTTGATAGCGCCAAGGAACTTGTTTTCATCCACCTTTTCGGCCACCAGACTCATGCCGTCAATGAACTTGTCGCTAAATTTACTCATGTTTTTTCTCCTCCAAAAGGGATTTTCCAAACAACTCAGCCGTTGTTCACCAGATCCTCGGCCTGCTTCAGAATGGCAGCACCGTTGCAGCGGCCATAGGCCAGTGCATCAATGACCGCCACCGGTGCACTGTCACCCACAGTTGCCTTGACCTTGCGCTGCAGATGGCGCACCTGCGGGCCCAGCAGCAGCACATCAAAGTTGCCAACGTTCTCCGCAATCTTGTTCTGATCCACAGCCCAGATCTCATAGTCCTTGCCTTGCTCCTTTGCAGCGTCCTTCATCTTCTGGACGACGACGCTCGTGGACATTCCCAAACAGCAAGCCAGCATGATTTTCATAACGATTCTTCCTTTCTTGTGTTCCGTGTTTATTTATGATTCTGCTTGTAGAGCTCGATGAACTCTTCTGCAAAATCGATGGACATGATTGCCATGGTCAGGTGATCCTCTGCGTGGATCAGCACGATGTTCAGTTCCACGCTCTTGCCCTGAGCTTCGCTCTGCAGCATATCGTTCTGCACATCGTGCGCCTTGGCCATCTGCTCTCTTGCTTCGGCCAGATTTTTTTCGGCCTGTTCAAAATTGCCGTTGCGGGCCTCCTCGATTGCCATCAGTGCCAGCGACTTTGCATCACCAGCGCAGGCGATAATTTCAAATGCAACTTCGTACTTCTCGTCATCAACCATTTTCTTGTTCCTCCAGTCCTTGTTCTTTTTGTCTCAGCAGCCCCAACAGGACCTCGAACCGGCGCTCTGCGATCAATTTGCAGATGCAGGCTTCATCGACCATAAGCTGCGCAACAACCTGATAGAATTTTTGCAATTTTGCGGTGGCATCGTCCGCGATGGACACCAGAAATACCACCTGTACCTTTGCTTCGCCCCACTGCACGGGCTTGTCCAGAATGGCAAGGCAAACGAAGGTATCTTTGCTGACTGCCTTCCACGGATGCGGCATTGCCACCAGCCCACCAAACGAAGTGGCGGCCAGCGATTCCCGCTTTTTCACGAGCTGTAAAAAATCATCCGGCAGCTTTTTTTGGCCACACACGAACCGGCACATCTGTTCCAGTACCTGCTCCCGTGTTTCGCAGTTGAGATGTGGCAGAAACAGCTCCGGGCTGAAATATTCTTCCACAGTCCCCTTTTTGCCCTGCATCAAGAGCTTTTTCATCTGGGTCAGTTCTTTTTCGGTGGGGAAGAACTGGATCTGTCGGATGGGCACCGGGACATAAATGGGAATAGGCACCGTGGAAAACACATAGTCGATCTTACTGAAGTTCACGCTCCGCAGCCCGATCACGTCACAGGTCTGTACCCGGCCCAAATTCTTGCCGAATTTCTGCTGGTAGCGGTAAGCCAGCAGCTGGGCGCTGCCTTTGCCGCTGGCGCAGACGATCAGGATGTTTTTAGGTGCCCACTCTTTGGCCTTCTGCCGTTCCAGTGCCAGCGCAAAGCTGACGGCGATATAACCGATCTCGTCCTCCTTGATGGGGTTCGGGCTGACGTTTCGCAGCACGCTGCACGCCTGCGTGGCCATTTCGTAGGCCAGCGGATACTCCCGCTTGATATCCTGCAGGATCGGGTTCTTCATCCGCATCCCACTCTTGATCCGCGCCAGCAAGGGCACCATGTGCATGCACAGGCCCATGCGCAATTCCAGATTGTCCCGGAAGTCGATGCGGAACGCCTCGTAGATATGCTCGATCATATCCGATACGATGCGGTTGACCTCCTGCGGAATCACCAAATTTTCATCCGAGGTCATTGCGTTTGCCCGGTACATCTGTTTGCCGTTCAGATGCATAGCAATGTAGTAGACCTCCGGCAGTGGAAAAGCCACGCCCGTCATGTTTTCGATCTGCACGGCGATGTGGCTGGCCACTTCTAGGATCCGCTCCGGAAGGTCCGCCTGCATGCCATCCGAGCTTTCTATCGCGTGCCCTGTGCGGATGCGCTCCACTGCGACCTCAAGGTGGACCGCCAGATTATCCAGCGCCATCGTGGACATGGCGAACTTTTCTTTTTCCAGCACCCGGCTGACCAGCTCCTGTATCTGCTGCCCGACCGGGCGGCTCTCGTCCCGCTGCGCCGCAATGCAGATCCTACGGTTCGTCTCACGGCCCACCACGCAGATGCCGTAGCCCGGTTTGCGGCGGATGCTCAGCCCGTATTCCGCCAGCTGCCGCTCCACTTCGCGCAGATCGTTGGAGATTGACCGCCGCGACACGAAAAACTGCTCGCTCAGATCATCCAGCTTGGAATAGCCATCCTTTTCCAGCAGATACTGCCTCAGCCGCTGTATCCGCTCCTGCGCGTCCTGCGGGATGCCGGTCCTTTCTCCCTGCTGTGGTTTGCTGCTCGACACATACGTCTGTGCATCCGTGATCTCAATGCCGAACCCCCTGCCGGGTTTGGCTGTGATGCAAAAGCCATTTTCCTGCATTTCCTTTGCGTAGGTCTTAATCAGGCTCCGCACTGTTTTGCCGCTGAGTTTCAGCTGTGCGGCCAGTTCATCCGCCGTCATAGGGCCACTTTTGTCCAGTATTTCAGCGATCGTCCAGATCCGCTCGTCCATCTTTTCACCTCCCCCAGCCTGTTGATTAGCACATTTATTTTCTTATCACTGTTAAAATTATAGCATTTTTGCTCAATTCGTTCCACGTCCAGAATTTCCACATCCACTCCGGAAATTGTTGCATGTATATTTTACCGTTTGGATATTCTGCCAGTCAACACAAAAACCGCCCCGGCTTCCTGTTACGAAAACCGGGACGGTTCATATACTTTATTGGTGCTCTCTCAAGCCCTCACGCAATTACTTGCGGGGATTCTTGATAGCAGCCTGAGCGGGCGATAAAATTGCAGGGCGTTGGGGAAGAATGATAATACGTTTTTATAAGTCAACAAAACGTTTTTATCTTCGCACAAATCCTACTCCAGAAATATTTCCTGTTCGATCGTGACTCCGTATTGCAAAATCTTATCAATTGCATCAACAAACAGCGTATGTCTTCCCGCATTCCGCTCTTCCTTCAGCTTCTTCAGATACTGCTCCGACCGCTTCAGGCCATTTTTATGGATGCGGCTTTCCAACTTTTCTGCAAAACTGCCGGACAGCGCCCGATTCGCCTGCATCACCAACAAGTTCCGCGCCACCACCGACAGTCATATGCAGGTCATGGCTGCCAGCCTGATGACCGAGCAGGATGTGGTGCTGTTCGTCTCCTACTCCGGCGCTACCCGCGACCTGATGGAGACCCTGCGCACCGCCAAGGCCAACGGCGCAAAGGTCATCCTGATCACCCACAAGGGATCTGACATCCACCGTATTCTTTTGCCGTTCTTTCTATGCAAAAAAGCTGCCGCACCGGAAAAACCGGCGCGGCAACTCTTTTTGCAGGAACCTGTACCGGCGCTACGGGACGCACCAGCGGCAGGAACACACTTATTTACCAAAGACGGCAACGTAGTCCTTCTGGAACTTTTCAATGCCGGCATCGGTCAGAGGGTGGTGGATCATCTGCTCCAGCACCTTATATGGCACGGTGGCAATGTGTGCACCGGCCAGTGCGCAGTCCGTGATGTGGATAGGATTGCGCACCGAGGCAGCGATGATTTCGGTATGGATATCAGGGTAATTGCCGAACATCTCTGCAATGGTCTGAATCAGGTCGATGCCGGGCTGGCCGATATCGTCCAGACGCCCCAGAAAGGGGCTGACATAGGCAGCACCGGCACGGGCAGCCAGCAGCGCCTGATTTGCGCTGAAGATCAGGGTGCAGTTGGTGGGAATGCCCTCGCTGCTCAGCACCTTGATGGCCTTCAGACCCTCTGCCGTCATGGGGATCTTTACTACCATGTGCGCAGGGTCCAGCGCGTAGATAGCACGGCCTTCCTTAATCATCCCTGCAGCATCCAGCGTAGTGGCCTTGACCTCGCCGGAGATGGGGCCATCCACAATGGAGGTGATTTCCTTTAGAGTCTCGGCGTAATCACGGCCTTCCTTGGCAATCAGGCTGGGGTTGGTGGTGACACCGGCAATGATGCCCATATCGTTTGCCTTGCGGATCTCGTCCACGTTGGCCGTATCAATGTAGAATTTCATACCTGTATTCCCCTTTTTTCAGCAGACGCTCACTTCAGCAGCGCCTCGGCATGGGCTGCAATGTTCTCGGCGGTCAAACCGTACTCCTTGAACAGATCGGCGGGCGAGCCGCTCTGACCAAAACGATCCATAATGCCCACGCGGTCAAACTTGCAGCTGCACTTACCGGCAATGGTCTCGGCGGTCACACCGCCCAGACCGCCGATGATGCTGTGCTCCTCGGCAGTAACAACAGCCTTGCACTTATTGGCATAGGCCAGTGCAGTCTCGGTATCAAAGGGTTTGATGGTGTGGAAGTTGACAACAGCAGTGCTGATGCCCTTGGCCTCCAGCGCATCTGCTGCCTTCAAAGCTTCCGGGATCATCAGTCCGGTGGCAAAGATCGCCACATCAGAGCCATCCTTCATCACATTGGCCTTGCCGGGGATAAAGGGGGTGTCCTCCTCGGTGTACACATCGGACACCGGACGTGCCACGCGGATGTACACAGGACCCTTGATGTCGATTGCTGCCTTAACCGCCTTACGGGTCTCAATGGGGTCGCAGGGTACCAGAATGGTCATGTTGGGCACAACGCGCATCAGGGCAATGTCTTCCACGGTCTGATGGCTGCCGCCGTCCTCGCCCACGCACAATCCGCTGTGGCTGCACGCCACCTTGACGTTGGCGTTGACGTAGGCAATGCTGTTGCGGATCTGCTCGTAGGCGCGGCCGGTACCAAACAGTGCAAAAGTGCTGATGAAGGGGATCAGACCGCTGTGTGCCATACCGGCAGCAGCACAGGTCATGTTGGCTTCGGCAATGCCGAAGTTAAAGAACCGCTCGGGATACTTCTCGGCAAAGATGTTGGTCATGGTAGCGTGTGCAAGGTCTGCATCACAGACGACGACCTTCTCATTCAGACCACCGATATCACGCAATGCCTCGCCGTAGGCGACGCGCATAGATTTACTTTCAGCCATCTACTTCTACCCCCAGTTCTTTCATAGCCTTGATGTACTCTTCCTTATTGGGTGCCTTGCCGTGCCAGCCGACCACGTTTTCCATAAAGGAAACGCCCTTGCCCTTCACGGTCTCGCAGCAGATGAAACGGGGCTTACCCGGGGTGACGGGTGCCTGAATGGCATCCACGATGGCCTGAATATCATGGCCATCCACCTTGACGGTCTCAAACCCGAAGGCGGCAAACTTGGCGCAGGGATCGCCCACCGGCATGACCTGATCGTTGGTGCCGTCGATCTGCAGCCCATTGTGATCCAGCAGAACCACAAAATTGTCCAGACCGTACTTCACAGCGCTCTCGGCTGCCTCCCACACCTGACCTTCCTGGATCTCGCCATCGCCCAGAATGGCGTATACCCGGTAATCCTTGTGCAGGTATTTGGCTGCCATAGCCAGACCGCCTGCCACGCTGACGCCCTGTCCCAGAGATCCGGTGTTCACATCAATGCCCGGCGTCTTGTTGCAGTCGGGATGGCCCTGCAGGTGGCTGTGCAGCTTGCGCAGGGTCCACAGATCCTCCCGGGGGAAGAAACCCAGATCTGCCAGAATGGCGTACTGTGCCGGGCAGCCGTGACCCTTGCTCAGCACAATGCGGTCACGATCCTCCCACTTGGGGTTCTTGGGGTCCACATGGGCAGTGTTATAGTAGATAGCCATGAGCATCTCCACCAGAGACAGTGATCCGCCCGGGTGGCCGGACTGGCACAGATACAGCATCTTGATAATGTCTGCGCGCAGCTGCTTTGCTTTTTCCTGTTGCATAGCAAGTTCCATAATATGTATCCCTCTCAATCAGATTTGAAGATGTACGTTTTTACGCAGCCGTTGCACCCAGCAGCATATCCGGCAGGAAGGTAACGACCTGCGGGAAGATACAGGTGACAGCCAGCGTGATCAACAACGGAACCAGGAAGGGCAGGATCGACTTGTAAATGCGTTCCAGCTTGATCTTGTTCACGTCCGAAATGACAAACAGGCACACGCCGAAGGGAGGAGTGACCTGACCGATCATCAGGTTCAGCACCACCACAACGCCGAAGTACACCAAATTGTAGCCCATGGTGTTGGCGATGGGCAGCAGCACAGGCAGCATCAGGGTCAGGATAGCGCCGGGCTCCATGACCATGCCAAGGATCAGCAGGATGATGTTGATAATAAACATGACAACCGCCGGGTTGGAGGAAACACCGGTGATGGTGTTTGCGATGAGGGCGGAGATGCCCTCCTTGGCCATGACGTAGGTAAACAGGGTGGAAGTACCGATGATGAACAGTGTGTTTGCAGAGGAGATGGCACTTTCCTTCAGGCACTGCAGGAAGGTTTTGAGATCCATGCTCTTATAGACCAGCACAGAGATAATCAGCGCATAGATGGTTGCCACTGCAGAGGCCTCGGTGGGGGTGAACCAGCCCAGCGTAAAGCCTGCCAGAATGATCACGGGGGTGATGCAGGCGGGCAGCGCATGAACGAACTGACGCACCAGATTGCGCAGGTTGAAAGCGGTGCGCTCGTAGCCGCGCTTGACGGCGTAGATGTAGATGAGCACCATCATCAGCACTGCCATGACCAGCGCCGGGATCACACCGCCCATAAACAGCTTGGACACACTGACCGAGGCCGACGCGCCGTATATGATCAGCGGGATCGAGGGCGGGAAGATGGGGCCAATGACTGAGGAGGCCGCAGTAACGGCAGCGGAGAAATCATCGTCGTAACCGTGGTCACGCATGGCCTTGATCTCGATGGCGCCCAGACCGCCGGCGTCGGCAGAAGCAGAGCCGGACATCCCGGCAAAGATGACCGAGGCCAGCACGTTGGCGTGACCCAGACCACCGGGAATCCAGCCCACCAGCTCGCGGGCGGTGCCGAACAGCTCGTCGGTGATCTTACCGGCGTTCATCAGGTTGCCCGCCAGAATGAACAGCGGAATAGCGATGAGCAGCCAGCTGTCAATACCGGAAACCATCTTTTGACCAATGACCACCAGCGGGTAGCCCAGAGACAGGCAGCCCAGCACGGCAGAGAAACCGATGGACACCGAGATGGGAACGCCAATGATCAGAAATGCAACGAATGCAAGCAAGAAGAGGATCATGCGGCCTTCCCTCCTTTCTTAGCGGCAATGTGGCCGACCAGCATCTCAAGGCTCTTCAGCGCAATGAACGCACCGGCAATCGCCATAGGGATGTATTGGATGGTATAGTGAACATTGGGCATGGTGGCATAGGTGCGGGAGGCCACAAATCGGTACTGTGCATTGAAGGCCACGATCATCACGACGCCCAGACCCAGACCTACCAAATCGGTGATGTACCACACGATCTCGGCAGCAACACCATGCAGGCGGGTGACAAGGAAATCCAGCCGGATCAGACCGGACTTGTTGTACAGGGGGATGATGCCGATAAATGCCATCCACAAAAACAGGATGCCGCACAGCTCGGTGGTGGGCAGCCAGCTTTGGTTCAAAAAGTTGCGGCGGCACAGCTCGGTCACGATCAGTCCAACCAAGCCAAGGATCATTGCCATAATGATCCACTCAGCCACCTTGGAAATGGTGTCTGTGATCTTTGTCAAAACTTTCATGTTGCCATTCCTTTTTTAAAAAAGGCGCAGGCCCATCCGAAAATCGGCCTGCGCCACTGCAAATACAACGAGCTTCGGGAGATTCCCGTCTTACTTATTGCCGTAGTTGTAGATGGTATCGACCAGGCTCTGATCATACCATGCCTCGCTGGCATAACGGGTGTAGTATGCGGGGATGTCCAGCTTCTTCTTGAAGGAGTCGATGTCCGGGTTATCGCAGAACTGCACGCCGCCCTCTTCCATGGTCTTGCGAGCAGTCACGTTATCCTCAGCGATGCAGTCAAAGCTGAACTGTGCAGCTTCCTTTGCCTTCTCGCGCAGCACATTCTGGGTGGCCTCGTTCAGCTTGTCCCAAGCGATCTTGTTGGCAGCCATGGTGCAGCCCATCCACATATAATTGATAAAGCTGAAGTAGCCGATATCGTCCCAAGTAGCATTTGCTACTTCGTGGTAGGTGGCGTTGTCCTGTGCCTGTGCGGTGCCATTGCTCAGGGCGGTAGTCAATTCGGTCAGAGCCAGTGCTACAGGGGTAGCGCCCAGCGTGCTCCAGCAGTCGGTGTACATCTGGCTCTGGGGCACGCGGATCTTCAAGCCGATCACATCGTCAGCCTTCTCGATCTGACCCCAGCTCTTGACGGTGGAAACATGACGCATACCGTTGTCGCCCTCAGCCAGATAGACCAGATCGTAATCACCGAAGTCGGCAAAGATCTGCTCACCGATGTCGGTGCTGTTCAGCACCTCGTTGGCTTCCTCGGCGCTGGTGAACAGGAAGGGCAGATCCATAACCTTGGCTTTGTCGTAGAAGGAAGTAAAGCCGGAAGTACCTGCAAAGATCAGATCAATGGTGCCCATACGGGTGGACTCGATCGCCTCGGCATCGTTGCCCAGCGTGCCGCCGTACTGCACATCGCACTTGACTGCGCCGCCGGTAGCCTCTTCGATCAGCTCACCGTACTTGATGATGGTCTTGGTGGGCACGCTGTTTTCGCCGCCGGGGCTGTACAGGGTCAGGGTAGTGTTGGTAAAACCGGCATCGCTGCCGCCTGCGGAAGCTGCGGTGGAGCTGGCGGTGCTGGTGGTAGTGCTTGCGGAAGAGCCGCCGCAAGCGGCCAGACCCAAAGCTGCTGCGCCGATACCGGCGACCTTCAGAAAGCTACGGCGAGAGATCTTTTTCATAACAGTGTCCTCCTGTTTTCTTGGGCAGAAGCATTTTTCGTGCAACTGCTTCTGCCGAATCGTTTGATTGACGAGAAGCCCGACGTTGTAGGATTGTAGGACAATCCGTATCTGTGCTTATAGAATACCTTACTTTGCAAAGAATTTCAATTTCCAGAATCACCTAAAAATATATCATTTTTTTATCTCTTTGCACAAAAACTTGTATCCATGTTGCAAAACCTGCACGGATGTAGCAATTTTTCGTCTCAAAAGCGGCAAAACATGTTGCACTGTTCTACAATCTTGCAAAAAAGTACCCGCAGCCGCTCCCCCGCTTTCCAAAGAAGCGGAGCAGCGCCCTGCGGGTGCCTGCGTATGCTTTTTTTACGGGTTGTGCCCTTTTTTTCTCTTATAAGGAGACGTTTTCGTCCCTGGTCATGCTAATCAGATCCTGTGCCACCAGCTCCAGATGGCTGTGCATATAATGCTCGGCGGCATCAGCATCCCCTGCCTGCAGAGCCGCCAGAATTTTGGCGTGGGGCATAATGGCGTTCAAGGCGTTCTGGTTGTGCTGGAAGGTGCGCTGCCGGAAGTTTTTGATGCGCTCACAGGTCTGATGGTTGATCTTGATTAACAGTTGGTTCCGACTGGCTTTGACGATGCTGGTGTGGAATTTTTCGTCATACTTTGCAATGGTGGCAGCATCCTGTTTTTCCACTGCTTCGACAAATTTTTGATGGATGTGTTGCAGTTCCAACAGATCCTCGGGCTGGCTGCGCTCTGCCATCAGGCGGGCAGCCAGCGGCTCCAGTGCGTTGCGCACCTGCACGCAATCCAAAAGCTCCATTTCGTTGGCTCTGAACCACTGCACTGTCTGCTCTGTGCCCGCCTCCTTATCACTTGCTACAAAGGCTCCGCGCCCAGGGCGGATCTCCACAAGCCCCTTTGCCTCCAACAAGCGGAATGCTTCCCGCACGGTGCCGCGACCCACTCCCAGCTGCTTGCTCAGGGTCATCTCCGCAGGGAGCTTGGTATCCACTGCATAGGTACCGTCCATAATACGGTCTGCAATGACCTGCTCCACCTGCTGCACGATAGACACCCGCTTCAGACTGTTCAGTTCTGTTGCCGGTTCTGCCATAAGGACCAGCCTCCTCCTCTTTAAAAATACGCAATAGGATATTTTTTGGTACAAAAACAGCCCCCGCAGCAGGGATGTGCAAAGCTGCGCTCCTGTTTTTCTTAGAACAATTATAGCGCGGTCTATTGTATGATGTCAAACACTTTTTGAAAAACCCGGTTGTTTTTTGAGTAAAGAGCTTCAATTGCCGTATTCCGCCTGAAATTTGTTAATGAAACACGAAAATTCTTTCATAGTTTGAAAATACCTGTTGACATTTCCATGCGCAGTGTGTATGATAAAGGCAAGATGGATTGTAGGACATCATACAATTAAAAACACTGTCATAAATAGTCTGCATAAAGGAGATATCGCTATGAAGATCGCACTTATCAACGAGAACAGCCAGGCCGCCAAGAATGGCATTATTGAAGCCGCCCTGAAGAAGGTGGTGGAGCCCATGGGCCACGAGGTGGTCAACTACGGCATGTACGCCGCCGATGACGCCGCCCAGCTAACCTATGTGCAGTGCGGCATTCTGGCTGCCATCCTGCTGAACAGCGGCGCTGCGGACTACGTCGTTACCGGCTGCGGCACCGGCGAGGGCGCAATGCTGGCACTGAACAGCTTCCCCGGCGTCATCTGCGGCCATGTGGAGGACCCCGTGGATGCCTACACCTTTGCCCACGTCAACGACGGCAACGCCGTTGCCATGCCCTTTGCCAAGGGCTTCGGCTGGGGCGGCGAGCTGAACCTCGAGTACTGCTTTGAGAAGCTGTTCGGCTTCGGCCACGGTCAGGGCTACCCCAAGGAGCGCGTTGTGCCCGAGCAGCGCAACAAGAAGATCCTGGACGGCGTGCGCGCTGCCACCTTCAAGCCCCTGATCGAGTGCCTGAAGAGCATCGATCAGGAGCTGCTGAAGGGCGCTGTGGCCGGTGCAAAGTTCTCTGAGCTGTTCTTCGCCTCCTGCAAGGACGAGGAGCTGGCCGCTTACGTCAAGACCCTGCTGTAACTTACCGCACCTGCACGACAAGAAGTTCCGGCAGTACCTCCCTATTTATCATTTTCCCGCACAGGGGTCGGTCTGACCCGGTCCCGAAAAAACCGTCAGCGCACGAGAGAAACTTCTCTTGCGGTGACGGTTTTCTTTTTGTCGGCAGTGCCGCCCATGGCAAGGCGGCGACGCATGAGTCGTGTTCACTTTTCCGGCAATACCGCATTTTCAACTGGCGCAAACTGAAGGACGGAACGCCGGTCTTTGGCTACCAGTGCAATATGCGAACCGTCAACCCGACCCGTTCCTTCGTTCTGGAGCACAACATGACCCAGCAACTCAGTTGTGATGCCATTTCTATCCCGGAGTGGAAGTTGGAACTGATGGCAAAGAAGATATTTGAAAAGGTCTGGGGCAATCAGAATAAAGCCATTCTTCGTGCCTACAAGATGATTGAAAGCTGTCAGAACGGAAAAGCCACCACACGAATGTCTGCTGCACCGATTCAGGGCCAGATTGAAAAAATCAAAAAACGCAAGCTGAACTATGCTGCCATGCGTGCAGATGGCGAACTGCCACGAGAAGAATATCAAGCCCTCTGCAAACAGGCAGATGACGAGATTGCACACTTGGAGCAAGAGTTGAAAGCCCTCTCCCCTGCGCCCGAACCGCAGACGGTTTCTTCGAACATGAAAGCGATCTACGATTTTCTCTCTCAGAAGGTCGATGTGCACGGTGCCCGTCTTGCTCCCGAATTGATCGACCAGTTCGTTGAAGTGGTCACCCCCATTGCCGATTACTCCTACCGCTGGAAGCTGAACACCGGCTGCAAGAAGTCCAAAGAGGAGCGCGCCGATCTGATGGCTATATCGAAAAAGCCCATCCTCACCTTCACCATCGACTTTGAAACCGCCAAGCGTTACCGGGAAGCCAACAAGATGCCCCACCAGTTCCGCCGTGCAGCGTGGACCGACCTGACCGTGGAGGTGTATCTGTGATGCTTCCGGAAAGCACCCCTGTGTCAAACGCAATTCATCTCATACATGAGCAAACAAATAAGGCCCACCGCCAAAATTGACGGTGAGCCTTATTTTGTTCTTGATTTTTAACGATAATTCGCTATAAAAGCCTTATGCTCTCAGGTTCTTGATCGCAGCCTGAGCGGGTGCCAAAATTACAGAGCGTTCCTCGCTTCATTTGTTCTATGCGATTACCCTCAATCTCATAGCCTTTTTTCAAATCCGCCATGGATCAGAGGACCTACAAAGAATGTGACGAAGGCATTGGGATCCTGCTCGTGAATAATTTCCTGCAGCTCCCCGATTTCATACTTGTTCACGGCACAGAAAAGGATCTTCTTAGGGTGGTTGGTGTACGCACCGTATCCGTTCCAGAAGGTGACGCCGCGTCCCATCTTCTGCAGGATTTCAGTCTGCACAGTGGAAACATCCGTAAATATCAGGGCCGCCACATTGATGTTCTGGTCGTGAAACCTATCTGCCACCGTATACAGGATTGCCACAAAGATGATGGAGTACATCGTAGT
Source organism: Faecalibacterium sp. AF10-46 (assembly GCF_003604105.1). NCBI lineage: Bacteria > Bacillati > Bacillota > Clostridia > Eubacteriales > Oscillospiraceae > Faecalibacterium > Faecalibacterium sp. AF10-46. The sequence continues at coordinate 181,462 of NZ_QVGY01000005.1, forward strand.
TTCCAAATCAAAAAGGAATAGGCAGACCGAAAAGAGAACCGCATTGACATAAATAGAAAGCCGTCCGCTTTTAAAATCTGGGTATTTCTTTACCAGACACATGCATGCAATGTCCATGCCGCCGCAGCACCCACTGCCCCGCAGCGCATAGCCGACACCTACACCACAGAGAATAGCGCCGAAGATACTGTTTAGCAGCACATCCTCCACAAGGGGTGCTTTGAGCGGCGGAAGTACTGAGAGAAGCAACGTCTGCACTGCTACCGAGATCATGGTTTTGATGCAGAACCTGCGGCTCATGACCCGGTATCCTATCAGGAACAGCGGTACATTGATGAGGAAATTGATCATACCAACAAGGTTTGCATCACTGCGAATTGCAATGAATCTACGCAGAAAAATCTCTATAATCTGAGCCAGGCCTATCACACCGCCAAAGTTGATACCATTGGGGGTGACAAACAGGTAGATACCCAAAGTCAGTAGTGTGGAGCCAAATATCAGATCAAAATACTGCTTATATGCTTTATTCATAGCACTCTTCCCGAATCTTCTGTGCATACCAACCAAAAGAATCTTTTTTGTAGCGGGCGAGGTCTCCGGTGCCGTCGTTATGTTTATTTACATAGACCAGTCCGTACCGCTTATCCATTTCACCGCCGCCCGCGCTGACCAGATCGATGATGCCCCAGACCAGATATCCCATGCAGGGAATGCCGTCCTCCAGAACGGCTTTTTTCATCTGGGTGATATGAGCATCGAGATACTCCACCCGGTAGGGGTCATGGACGGAACCGTCCACTTCCAGAGTATCCTCCACGCCCAAACCGTTTTCCACAATGAACAGCGGCTTGTGATAGCGATCATACAGATCATTCATGGTCACGCGCAGGCCGACCGGGTCGATCTGACGTCCCCATTTCGTGATCTGCAGATACGGGTTGCGCAGGGTAGTAATGGCGTTGCCATCCGCCACATTTTTCAGATGCTCCGGATCCGTGGAGATCAGCCTGGAGGAATAGTAACTGAATCCCAGAAAATCGCAGGTGTTCTGAGCCAGAAGTTCGTCATCACCCGGCTGTTCGTCCAGCGTGATGCCCAATTTTGCAAAGTAATTCCGGGCGAATCCGGAATAACAGCCGTTCAATTGGACATCCGGAAAAATGTAATTTTTGTTGTTACTGATACGTGCTTCCATCACATCATTGGGGTTACAGGAATAGGGATAAAAGCTTCCGGCCGCCATCATGCATCCAATTCGGAAATTCGGGTTGATTTTTTTACCGATCCGCACCGCGCAGGCACTTGCCACCAGCTGGTTATGCGCGGCATTGTACACGATCTGGTTAAACTCCGGGTCGTCCTTGTCCACCAGCAGGCCACCGCCCAGATAAGGGATGTGGGTGATCATGTTGATCTCATTGAAGGTCATCCAGTATTTTACCAGATTCCGGTAGCGGTCAAACACAGTGGCAGCATATTTTTCATACAGTGCAATCAGCCTGCGGTCTGCCCAGGCACCATATTTCCGGATCAGGGCTTCCGGCACATCAAAGTGGCACAGGGTGACCACCGGCTCTATCCCGTACCTACGACACTCCGTAAACAGTTCCTCGTAAAAACGCAGGCCATCTTCGTTCGGGGCGTTCTCTTCCCCGGTCGGATAGATCCGCGTCCATGAAATGGACAAACGCAGCGCCTTGATCCCGCTCTCTGCAAGAAGGCGGATATCCTCTTTGTATCGATGATAAAAATCAATTGCTTCCCGACTGGGATAATAATCGTACCGCGTTTCCAGAATGTTTCCAGGATGCAGCATGGCATTCCATCTGCCGTGAGCTGCATCCGGCAGAAAGTCAGCAGACGCAGGCAGCCTGCCGTCTTCCTGCCAGGCACCCTCGCACTGGTTAGCCGCAAGTGCTCCACCCCACAAAAAATCGGACTTAAGTTTCATAATACCTCCAACGCCCCGGGACGCATGCGCTCCCCGGGGCGAACAAAATTTTGAGATCAGTGTTTCTTCAAGATTTCCTCGTCAAAGCCAAAGAGAATCGTAAGTACACAGGATGCTACGATCGTCACGATGATTGCAATAACCATAGCCACGATGGTATCCTCAAAGATCGGCAGGGCAAACAGGGAGGAAGAACCATACTCGTAGTTATGGGCACCCAGCAGAGCGGCCACGACACCACCGATGGCGCCGCCGAGGGAAACAGCCCACATAGGTTTCTTCAGCGGCAGGTTAAAACCGTAAATGGCCGGCTCGGTCACACTAGCAAAGATGCAGCCCACTGCAACGGACAGTGCTTCGGATTTGATTGCCTTGTCCTTTGCCTTGATGGCGATACCCAGAGAAGCGCCGCCTTCTGCCATGTTGGACAGCAGCATACCGGGGCGGAACAGGGGATCAAAACCAGTTTCCGACAGCAGCTGGATCATGGGAGCTCCCAAGGTCATGTGCATACCGGTCATGACCATGTAGGGGAACAGAGCCGTAAACAGAGCAACCGTGATGGGGCCTGCAATGTTATACAACCACAGGATCGCGGCGGTGACATAGGTACCTGCCAGCTGACCCAGAGGCGCCAGTGCAAGGATTGAGACGGCATAGGTGGCGGCCATTGTCAACGTACCGACAAAGATAGGCTTGAACACGCCGGGGATCACTTTGTTCAGGAATTTTTCCACATAATACGCAACGATTGCCAGCAGCAGCGCAGGAAGCAGAGAACTGCCGTATCCTTTCAGGGCAACATTGATACCAAACATGGTGACTGGATCGCCAGCACTTACAATAGCCGTCCATTCAGGAGCGACCAGTGCACCGGCCACGACCATGGAATACGTGGGGGTCGCACCCAGTTTCTTGGCCGCTCCATAAGCGACCAGAATGGGCATGAAATAAAATACCGCATTGCCCACGATGCTCAGCAGCGTATAAGTAGAACTGTCCGCAAAGGGAGCATAAACCTTGGAGATCAGCAGCAGGAACACCTTGATCATACCGCCGCCGATCAGTGCCGGAACCATAGGCTGTACGGCAGCGGAAATGTAACCAATCACTGCCTGCCCAACCGAAATCTTTTCGCCTTTCAGGTCACCGTCCAGTTTTTCGTCCACAGCGCCGCCATCGCTGTAGCCCAGCTTCAGCACCTCTTCATAAACCTTCAGCAGATCCTTGCCGATGATGACCTGCAGCTGACCGCCCTGATAGGTGACGCCCAACACGCCGTCCAGATCATTGATAGCTTTCCGGTCTACCTTCTTGACGTCCTTGACCGTCATGCGCAGACGGGTCATGCAGTGAAATACGGAAGTAACATTTTCCTTTGCTCCAGCCAACGTCATGATATTCTGCGCCAGCTGTTTGAAATCTTTTGCCATTGTAACATCCTCCAAAAAATCTTCCTGGATGGTAACGGACAGAATGTTCCGGTTCAGTTCCGTACCGGAAACCCCATCCAAACGGTTCAGTTCTTCTAGATCTGCCATACCGCTGTCTTTCACAGTGACATACAGGTGCTCTCCGTCAAAACGTTTTCGCGCAACATTGCCTTCACCACCGATGTGATGTATGATAGTTTGAAAGAATGCATCCTGTTTCATGGCTAATCCTCCTGATTTTTTATCTGAAAAACGATGCGGGCCCTGCACCGCTGTTCATTCAATATGTAATAAAAGATCCGGGCACAAAGCGCCTTCAAACTACCTGAAAACGCAAGCGTTTTCAGGTCGGATGCGCTCTGTCCCCGGATCACGTCCCGCAAATGGCGAGTGCCGCTCCAAGCAACGGAAGCTGTTTATGTATTTTTCTGGCAGACGCGGTTGATATGCAACATCAAATAGAGAAGCTCCTCATCATTACAGCACCAATTCTCCTGCTTTTGCAAGAAAGCCGCAATCTTTTTAGCACAGATATATGTTTTAGGGTAATCATTGGCCAGCATCTTTACCATGCTACCACTCCCCGTTTCGCTCTGAGTACCGCTCATCAGCCGTTGGATGAGATAGCGGATATGCATCGTGAACCGGTAGTAACTGTAGCTGTCCTTATCCAGTTTCAGGTTCATTTCCCGCTCCACAATGGACTCCACGCCTTCCTGAATCTCCAACGCCTTTACGAGGGAATGGATCTCGCTGTTTTCGATTTCAGCATTGATCAAATGCATTGCAATGCTGACCGCTTCGGAATCCGGAAGTGAGACCCCCGTGTATTCCTTCAGGATATCCAATGCTTTTACGCCCAGATCAAACTCATTGGGGTACAGATGACGGATATCATAGGCAATGGGGATCGTCAGGTTCAACCCGCTGCGAAAGCGCTCCACCGCAAAGTTCAGGTGGTCGGCCAGTGTCAGCGGCAGGTTGGAGTTAAGGGTCGTATTCAGTACGACCTGCGCATCTTCTGTAATGTCGGCACTCGCCAGAAGAATCTCCTGCGGAAGAGTACTGATCATCTCAAAATAACGCGGGTCGATATCGTAAAACGTGCGGTCTATCCGCGACATATCCGTCAGTTCGTATGGAACCGCCGGAAACCCGATGCCCTTACCAATCACGATCAGTTCCTTCCCGCGGGAGTCCTGAGCAACAGCGGCACTGTTATTGATTTTCCGAACAATTCGCATAGCACCCACCCTCTCCGTTTCGGATAAAGAAAAAGCCTCGGACTGCAGTCATAATTATACCTGCAGGTATAGACACTCTACCGAGCACTATCCTTTGTTCACAAGTACAACTGACGCTTCCGAGGAATCACGTGTTGTAATAAGATGTTAACATAAAATTCATAGAGATTCCATTCGCCTTTTTTACAATTTTATCGATCATTTTTTGTGCATAAATACTTTTTCTTTTAACTTTAAACCATTCATAAATCCACCACCTTATTCGACCGATGTACGCTTTCTTTTCTATTATTGGAACCTCTTTCCGCTTACAAAACAAGATGCAAAAAGCTCTTGGCCTCCATTACAGAAGCCAAGAGCTTTTATCTTCTTTGTCCTATCAGATTTTATTTCCGGGGAGACTTAATCGCAGCCTGGGCGGGTGCCAAAATTACAGGGCGTCTGGAGTGGCGATGGTACGTTATTTCATCACTTGTTTCATCAGCTGGAACACCTGCCATTTGTTCACGGAGCCCTGTGCGCCAAAATATTCCGCACTTTCCGGCTGCATCAGCTGCTGCTCCACGACCCAGTGCACTGCCTTTTGTGCGTCCAGTCCCACCACATCCTGATAATGGACGGTCGGAGTCACATCCGGCTTTCCTGCCATAGTCCACAGAACGACCGCCAGTTGCTGCCGTGTTGTCGGCACCGCCATGCCCACAGGCAGATTGGACAGGATATAACGATTCACTGCCCATACGCCAATGCCAATGGCCGCACCCGCCGCCGCACCGACTGCCGCTGCTGCAATAGCCGCACCACCGCCGGATGCATCCGGGGTCGGATCAGGTACTTCGGACGTCGTATACAGTGCACTGATTTTTACGCAGGCATCCGGCATAATAAAGGTAGTTTTAGCTGCTGTGCCGTCTTTCAGTTCCAGCGTTTGCGGCGTTTCTACCTGCCACCCGCTGAACTTCATTCCTTCCGGCGCAGCCTTTGCATGAATCGTGATTTCGGTTCCGGCCAATGCTGCGGCGGCTTCCGCGCCGTTCACAAACGCCGTGCCATCCTGCACTTCGATCGTGTACGGTTCCGGCTCCGGCTTCGGCGCATCCTTGTAGGTTGCCTTTGCAGTTGCGTTGCCCTCCGGCATACGCACGGTGATGGTTTCGTCTGTCAGGCTGCCGGAAACAAGTTCCAAATTCTCCGAAAGTTCCCACTGGTCGAACAGCT